>JAFDWD010000198.1 GCA_018268695.1 Actinomycetota bacterium | reverse complement strand
TCGGCATGTCGAAGTAGTAGCCGTACTCCTGCACCAAGAGGTCGGCCGCCGCCTTGGAGACGCCGAACAGCGAATGAGTCGACACGTCGATCGACATGCTCGTGTCGATGCCCTTGTAGTAAGGGTGATCCTCCGGCAGCTCGAGCCGCTTCTCCAGCGACTGGAGCGGCAGGCGGTTCGGCGTGTCGCCATAGACCTTGTTGGTGGAGGTGAAGATGAAGGGCGCGTCGATCGCGTGGGCGCGCGCCGCCTCGAGGAGATTGAGGGTGCCGTTGGCGTTGACGCCGAAGTCGGTCTGGGGCTCGCTCGCGGCCCAGTCGTGGGACGGCTGCGCGGCGGTATGGATGACCAACTCGATCGATCCCGCGTGCTCGCGGAAGATCCGCATCACCTCGGCGGCGTCACGGATGTCGACGTTCTCCCACTTGAAGCTCGCGTGCTCGTCCACGAGCCGCTGGGTCACGTGCGAGGTCGACGATTCCGGCCCGAAGAACCGGGCCCGCATGTCGTTCTCGATCCCGACCACGTCGAACCCCTGGCCGATGAAGTGGTCGACGGCCTCGGAGCCGATCAGGCCTCCGGCCCCAGTGATGATCGCTACGGGCATCCAATCCTCTCCCGATCCATTTGCAATTCAGCAGGGACGCAGTGGAGTCCCGCTTTCGAGGCGACGAACATTACCGGCGCAGTCCGATCGTGCTCACCCGGCGGGCGGGGCCTGCTGTGCTGCCCGAGCCTGGAATTCGGCGAAGGCCGGGCGCAGTTCGCCGTTCTCGGCCCGCAGGCCGCTGTTACGAGCCCATTCTTCGGGCAGCCCTGGGGCGTCGCGCCAGTTGTACCAATCGAGGTTGCGGAGCTTGAGCGCGGCTTCGTTGGCCTGTGCCCAGCCGATCACCTGGCCGAGCACGAGCGCCTGGCCGATCGGCCCGGCTTCGGCGAATTGCGCCCCCGCCCCCGGGATCCCGGTCTCGGTGATCCACAGCGGCAGCGCCGCTGCTTCGGACCCGGCCAGCCGCACCAGCGCCTCATGGACACCGGTTACCGCGTATTCGAACGCTTCCAGGTGGCCGACGCCGGTGGGGTTGCCGGGGACGATTCCGAACGTTGCCGGGTCCAGCTCGTAGGGGTGGAAGGCCACACCCGTGATGTTCGGGCTGGTGGAGAAGTAGGGGTACGCTTCTTCGAGATAGGCGATCGCCCCCGCGTAGGAGTCCTTCCCGCGCGTGAACCAGTTGCCTTCGGTGCCGCCGCGGTTGCCGAAGGCGAGCAGGCCGCCGGTGATCACGTCGGTCGCCCGATCGGCCCGCGTGCTCGAGGCCGCCTGGATCGTCGCCGCGACTTCGCTGACGAAGAGGCCGAATTCGAGCGGCGGAAGCTGATGGTCATTGGGCTCGTTGGTGATCTCCCAGGCGGTGACGGGCACGTACGGAACGTTCGGGTGGCGGGCCGACGCCCAGTAGGTGCCGTCGTAGCCGTAGCGTTCGACCACCTTGGTGACCCATTCCATGTACTTGGTGCGTTCGGTCCCCTCCGGCAGCGGGTCGGGCGCCAGGTTGACGAGCAGCGAGACGCCGTTTTCGGCAGCTGCCTGGACCAGTTCGTCGTCGAGCCACGGCTTGCTCATCGGGACCCTGAAGACGGTCGCGCCGGACTTCGCCACCAAGGGCATTTCCTCGGCGCTGCGGCCCGGTTCCGACCAACCGACGCCGAGCGTGAGGGCCGACGCGCGCGCCGCGCCGAGCAGGCAGAGAACGCAGGCCGCGGCGAGCGCCGGCACCAGGATCCTGCGAATCGACACCTCAGCCCGGCCGATCACGGCCCGGCCTCAGACCTGTAGCGCCGCGGCGATCCGCTCCGGGTCGGCGGCAATCCAGTCGTGGATGTCCGCGAGCACCTGCTCGGCACTGCGCCGGGGGCGCCACTCGTCCAACTCGAAGAGGCGAGCGCAGTCCGACAGGTAGATCGGCACGTCGCCCTGCCGCGTCTCGGCGACCGGCGTCATCGGCACCTCGTTGCCGGTCAGCTTCTGGCATAGCGCCGTCGTCTCCAACAGCGAGAGGCTGATCTCGCGGCCGCCGCCGACGTTGATCGTGTGCCCGTCCCAGCCCTGCGGGTCGAGCAGCTGGCGGTCGACCAGGTCGACCAGGTCCTCGACGTGGAGGAGATCGCGAACTTGCTTTCCATGCCCTCCGAAACCGATGTAGGAGAGCGGGTTGCGGAATTCGTGGGCAAGCATCCAGTGGGTGAATACCCCCTGATCGACCTTTCCCATCTGCCAGGGGCCGGCGATCACGCCACAGCGGTCGATCACCGCGGGCACACCGAGCGCCGCGCGGTACTCCTGGATCAGGAGCTCGGCGGCCAGCTTGGTGGCGCCGTAGAGCGTCCTCGCCCCCTCCAGGGGGAAGCGCTCGGAGATGCCGGCCGGGCCGACGCCTGGAAGGTCCTGCTCGGCGGCCAGCTCGAAGCGGGTCTCGGCCTCCTCCAGCCGTAGGTCCACCTGCGGCTGCACCGGGTATACCCGGCTGGTCGAAAGGAAGACGAAGAAAGCGGAGTCCCGCCGCGCCAGCTCGAGACAGTTGTAGGCGCCGGTGAGGTTGGTGTGGACGAGATAACCGGTGTCGCCGTCGACGCCGCTCATCACCGAGGGCTCGGCCGAGCACTCGATCATCGCGTCGATCTTCGCCATCTTGGCCAGGTCGTCGGGCTCCCGCACGTCGCCCTTGACGAACTCCACCCCGGCCTCCTCCAGGCGCGGCAGGTTGAGTTCCGACCCTCGCCGGTAGAGGTTGTCGAGCGCGACGATCTCCCAGTCAGGGTGCCGTCCCGCGAGTGATACCGCGAGGTTGGAGCCGACGAATCCGGCACCACCGGTGATCAACAGCCGTTTCAAGGGCATCCGACCGTATCAGCGCTGGGCTACTGCCCCGCTGAGGGCAGCTCGAACTGGAATTCGCCGACTTCGGCGACCGGCGTGAAGTCGTTGAGCACGTAGTTGGCGAGCGGGCGTTCCGGGGCGGGATTGCCGCGCAGCCAGTTCTGGGCACGGGCGTCGCTGCGGATCAGACAGGGACGCGGTGAGGACTTCAATTCGTCGACCACCGTCTGCTGGCGTTCGGAGTCCATCGCGTTCACCCAGGCTCCAGGGGCGTACGGGAGCGGCGGTTCGATCTGCGCCCAGAGGTAGAAGCTGTCGATGTTCGGGTAGCCGATGAAGGTCGTGCACTTGTTTTCGTGGATGAGCGCGATCAGCTTTTCGTAGGTTTCGGCTTCGGCGGGCGGTAGGCGGAGGGCGGACGCTCCCGGTAGGTCGAGCGATTTCTGATGGTGGTAGGCGATCGCGCCGTTGACCGCGGGGCGGGCGACGGAGTTGATCGCGAAATCGACCGCGACGGCCGCCGCGACAACCCCGACGATGACGCCCAGCCGCTGCACCGCGATCCCCCCACGGGCCTCGCTCCAGCGCCGCAGACAGGTCAGCGCATCGCCGAGGCAGATGGCGCCGACCGGCACGTAGACGAAGGCGGCGATCCCCATCTGGCTGCCGGCGACCGGGTAGACCTGCAACGTCTCGGCGACCGCGAGGGCGGGCAGCAGCACGCGGAGGAAGCGCTCGTATGGCCGCTTGACGACGCCCCCGGGCGGGAGCACCGCGACCCAGGCGAGCACCGCGGCCAGCGAGTCCGGGTTGCCGACCGAGGGGTTCAGGCCGATCGGGGCGATCTTCGCGATCGAGAACCAGATCACCAGGCCGGCGGCGGCGCGCAGGAGGCCGGGCCAGATCGAGGGACGGTCGCTCCCCCACCGCGCCCACACCGCGATCGCCGCCGCCGCGACCGCGGCGAGCGCCCAGTCCACCGCCGCGGCGGGGTTGGGGAATTCGGTCATGTTGACTTCGCGGACGCGCGCCGCCTCGGTCACCATCCCCTCGTAGGCTTCCGAGAGGGTCGAGCCGTTCAGCAGGATCGCGACCATGATCGCGACGAAGGCGACCGCGAAACCGATCACGGCGCCGACGATCCAGCGGGCCGTCAACGGATCCTCCTCGTCGCGCGGCGGACGAATCGACCAGGCGGCGACGAGGATCGCGGCCATCGCGAAGATCTCCATCGCGGTCAGGTTCCGCACCCATTCGATGTCGAGGTCCTGGCCCGTCAACGCCAGCGGGAAGAGCAGACCGATGACGGTGATCGGCCAGCGGATCCAGGCCCGGTTCGCCAGCGGGCCGACCGTGAGCGCGGCGGCGATGACGGTGGCCGCGACGGCGAGCACGCCCAGGTTCAGCTTGGTCAGGACCAGGGCCGCCAACAGCGCTCCGGCGGCGGCGCCGGTCCACAGGACCCGGTCGCGGCCGCCGGGACCGAAGACGGCCACGGCGGTGAAGGCGCCGAGGATGACGACGCAAAGGACCTGGGGATGCATCGGCTCGCCGGCGAGCACGAAAAGGGTCGCGAAGGCGGCGATCATCCCGGTCAGCCCGAGCTCGAGCCGCCCGGTCAGCCGCTGGGCGGTGACGCCGGAGACGAGGCTCATCCCGACCCACATCACAAGCACCGCGGTGCGGCTGATGTCGGTGGTTATGTCCTGGCCGAACAGGGCCAGCAGGCCGCCGAAGAGCTCGTAGTAGAACGGGCCGTAGGGCGTATAGATTTCGTTGTAGAGCGCGTGGCCGTGGGCGAAGCCGTTCAGCGTCACCAGCAGCGTGCCCTCGTCGTCGTAGGGGGCGAACTGGGTGAAGAGGGCGAAGTAGCCCGCGACGAGGGCCCCGATCGTGACCAGGGCGTATAGCGCGATCGTGACGACCTTCGGATCGCGCAGGCTCTCGCCCCAAGTCGGACGGGCGCTCGTGGTCGAAGCGGCGGGCACCGCGCCGTCGCCGCTCATCGTCCGCGCAACCTGATCTTCCAGACCATGGCGAGCACGTCGCGCAGCATGCCCGCCCCGGCGGACCCGACGCGGACGGTGGAGCTGGCGTCGTGCTGATAGATGATCGGCACCTCGGCGATCTTCAGCCCCTCGCGATCGGCCCGCATCAGGAGCTCGACGTCGAAGGAAAAGCCAGGAAAGGACTGCACGGCAAGAAGCCGCTTGGCGACGTCGGTCGGGAAGAGCTTGAAGCCGTTCTGCGTGTCGTGCAGGTCGAGGCCGGTCAGCGCGCGGACGAGCAGGTTGAAGCTGTTGCCGAGAACCTTGCGGTGCAGGGGCCCGCGTTCGACGATCGCGCCTTGCACGTTGCGCGAGCCGATCGCGATGTCGGCGCCGGCGGCAATCGCGGCGGACAGTTTCGGCAGCTCGGTCAGCGGCGTCGAGAGGTCGACGTCGGCGAGCAGGACCTTGTCGCCGTGGGCACGGCGCACGCCGGCCGCGAAGGCCGCGCCCTTGCCGCGATTGCGGTCGTAGTCGTGCACCGGGATCAGCTTCCCGTTGTCCGCGGTAGCGGCATTCAGGATCGCCGCCGTGCGATCCGTGCTGCCGTCGTCGACGACCAGGACCTCGGCCAGCTCCATCCCGGCAGCCGCGGCGGCCGTGGCGGCTTCCCGGTTCAAGGCATGGAGAAGAGCCGGCAGACGGGTCTCCTCGTTGTATGCCGGTATGACGATCGAAAGCGTAGTCACGGTGGTCGCGGGCAGACATAGGCCGCCCGGGCGGGGGACGATAGTGATGATGGCGGCGCGGCCACCGGTCGCTCCGCGCCGTTCGTGCGGTCTGGCTCGAACGCCGCCGCGCCCTTACCTGGACGAAGGAACTCCGGCGTCCGAATGCGATTCACGCGCCGATCGAGGAGCGCCCGCCGCTCCCACCCGCCGGCGCAGCAGCGGCACCTGCCAGACGGCTTCGGCGGCGATCGCCGCGGACATCTTCGACTCGCCCGCCCGGCGGTCGCGGAAGCGGATCGGCACCTCGCGGACGGTGAAGCCCGCCCGCAGGGTCCGGTAGGTCATCTCGACTTGGAAAACGTAGCCCTTGGAGGCCACCGCGCCGAGGTCGATCGTCTCCAGCACGCGACGGCGGTGGCACTTGAAGCCACCGGTCAGGTCGCGCGGGGAGACCCCGAGGACGACGCCCGCGTAGAGGCTGCCGCCGCGGCTGACGATGCGGCGTAGGAGGCCCCAATCGGTGACCCCACCGCCGGGCACATAGCGGGAGCCGAGCGCCACGTCGGCGCCGTCCTTGACCGCGGAGAGGAGCCGCGGCAGGTCGGCTGGGTCGTGGGAGAAGTCGGCGTCCATCTGCAGGACGAAGTCGGCGCCGCCCGTGAGGGCGTGGCGGAAGCCGGCGATGTAGGCGGGGCCGAGGCCTTCCTTGCCGGGGCGGTGGAGCACCCCGATGCGCTTGTCGTCCCCAGCCAGACGGTCGGCGATCTGCCCGGTGCCGTCAGGCGAGTTGTCGTCGACGATGAGGACGCGGGCATCGTCGGGTAGGTGCCTCTGCGCCGCCTCCACGATCGCGACGACGTTGGCCGCCTCGTTGTAGGTCGGCAGGACCAGCCAGGTGGACCCTGCCCCCGCGGAGGACTCCATCACGTTCATCCTATTCGCAGCCACGTTCACGGTCATCGGATACTGAATTGGATCTGAATGTTCTTAGGAAGAGATGAAGATCGCGTGTAAACCGCCGGAGCCGGGCGAAGTCCACGTCTGGCGGGTCCCCGTGCCCGAGGACGACCCTCGTGTCGCCGCGCGACGAGCCCTTGCGACGCTCCTTGCCGACTACCTCGGTGGCGCCCGCGCCTCGGAGCTGGAGATCGGCGACAACGGGAAGCCGCGGCTCGCCCGGGACCCCGGACGGCTCTCGTTCAACCTCTCCCACTCCGGCGGACTGGCGATGGTGGCCATCGCGCCGGGTGGGACCGAGGTCGGAATCGACGTCGAGAGGCTGCGCCCGCGTCGCGATCTCGTGCGGCTGGCCGAGCGCTGGCTGCCCGGCGCCGACGCCGCGGCCATCGCCTTCGCCGCCGAGACGAAGCGCGAGGCCCTCTTCTACGCCGCCTGGACGCGGCACGAGGCCCGTGTGAAGTGCACCGGAGGAGGGCTCTCCGGACCGTCACCCGGCCCCGAAGTGGTCGCACACCAGTTGCGCATCGACGAAGGCTACGCCGCCGCAGTGGCGGTCGAGGGCACCGCGCGAATCGTGCTCAGGGACGCGTGCGGCCGTGGGTGATGGCGACGAAGGCGCGCCAGGCAGGCTTCGGCTTGAACTTCGGGCCGCTGGCGAAGAGGCCGACCGAGTCGCAGAAGGAGCAAGATTCGGGCAGGTCCTTCCACGAGAACCAGTAGACCTGCTTGAGGTCCAATTTCGTGCGGTTCGCCAGCAGGTAGCCGTAGGCCTTCTGGAGTTCTTCGACCTGGCCGCGGATGCCGTGCTCGAAGGCGTTGACGTGGTAGTCGTTCTGTGAGCCCCAGCCCATCTCGGTGATGTAGAGCGGCACCCGGTCGCGGTTTTCGACCGTCACGTCGTGGAATTCTTCGACGATTTCTTCGAGCTGTTCGGAATTGATCGCGTACGGGTGCAGAGCAACACCGTCGAAGTAGCTCTTGATCCCCGGGACCGCGTAGAGCTTCGCGAGGAATTCGGCCGCCGCCATGCCGCGTTTCGCGCCCGTGCCCGGCCTGCCGAAGAGCCCGGTGAGCATCACTTTGGCGCCCGGCTCGGCGCTTTTGATCACCGGCGTCGAGAGCTTCAGCAACTTCGCGTAGGCGATCGGGTCGACCGGGTAGGCGAAGTAGAAGAAGTTGGCCTCGTTCCAGACCTGCCAGGTCTTGATCGGCATCGGCTTGGCGATCGGCTTGAGGCGGGCGCCGGGAAGTTCGTACACCGGTCCCTGCTGCTCCTTCGCCTGTTCTTCCTGGATCTTCGCCGGCGAGTGTTCCACCCAGAACTGGCCGCCCGGCCCATAGCGTTCGACCGCCGCGCGCAGGAACGCGACGTAGGCCTTCCGCTGCGTCGCATTGTTGATCGGCAGCGTCGTTTCCTTCTTCGCCACCCACTTCGGCGTGGCGATGACGAAGGGCAACACCGAGAGGCCCTGCCGCGCCGCTTCTTCGACGATCGGGTCGAAAGCGCCCCAGTTGTACGGGCCCTTCTTGGTCGGCTGGATCGCGGGCCAGATCAGCGGCGTGCGAATCGCTTCGATCCCACCGGCCTTCATGTACTTCGCGTCCATTTCGGTCACCGGCGTCTGCGGGACGATCCCGAAGAAGCCCTTCGGGGCTTTCGGCACGGGTGCGGTCGCCGCGGCGGCAGGCGTCGTCGACTGCCCCGCGAGGAGCAGGGTGCCGCCGACGAGGGCGAGGAGAAGAAGTGCGGACGAGAGCAGACGCCTCAAAGGAGTTGGAGAGAGTAGCGGGACGGCGCGATCTTCACGGGTCAGAGCAGTCTTGAACACGACCTTGCGCGAGATGTAGCGGTCCTGTCACCGGTTCTTGTGACCGGTCAGTTCGCCTGGAAGGTGCGGCGGTACGCGGTCGGCGTCGTCGCGGTGGCGCGGCGGAAGTGGTCGC
>JAFDWD010000197.1 GCA_018268695.1 Actinomycetota bacterium | reverse complement strand
CGGAGCGGCGCAAAGAGGCGCTGCAGAGCCTGGAAAGCCTTGCCGCGACCGTCAGCCACCTGAAGCACCTGCTGCTGGTCCGCGACCTGCGCCGCCTCGCCGGCGACTAAGCGCCGGGCGATGCCGCGGGTGACCCGCAGGCGGACGGTCAAGGCGCCGGTCGCCGCCGTCTGGAAGCTCGTCTCCGACCCCTATGCGCTGCCGCGCTGGTGGCCGCGGGTGTCGCGGGTCGAGGACGTCGACGCGCGGGGCGGGCGCCGCAGCCAATGGACCAAGGTCCTGGAGACGCAGCACGGACGCGGCGTGCGAGCCGATTACCGCTGCGTGTCCTCGGCGGAGCCCGAACGCTACGTCTGGGAGCAGCAGCTGGAGGGCTCGCCGTTCGCGAAACACCTGAAGGAGTCGCGGGTCGACGTCGAGCTGCACCCGGCGGGGGAGAGCGAGACGCGGGTGGTGCTGACCTCGTCCCAGACCATGCGCGGGATGTCGCGGCTGGGCGGCTGGATGATGCGCCGCGGCCAGCGCGACATCCTCGACGCGGCGCTCGACGGCATCGAGGAGGCCCTGGCGTGACCGAGCCGCGCCGCGACGCCAACTGGTGGGGTTGGGGCGATCCGATGCGCCGCACCGAGCTGGACGCGACCGCGCGCGGGGTCCTGCGCGAACGGATCGGTGAGCTCGAGCCGTGGCCGTTGGCGGCGCGCCTGGAGGACTTCGAGCTGCCGCCGGCACGTCCGCTGCCACGGGCGGTTATCGACGCGGTCGGAGTCGCCGCGGTCTTCGACTCCAAGGAGGACAGAATTCGCCACGCGCGGGGCAGCGGTTATGTAGACCTGGCGCGGATGCGCTCGGGCCGCCTGGAGAACGCCCCGGACGCGGTGCTGGTTCCCGCCGACGCGGCGGGCGTGGGACGGCTGATCGACGCTTGCGCCGCGGCCGGCGTCGCGGTGGTTCCCTTCGGGGGCGGGACGAGCGTGGTCGGCGGGGTGGAGCCGCTGCGCGGGCCGCACGAGGCGCTGGTCAGCCTCGATCTCACGGCACTGCGCGAAGTCAGCGTCCACGAGACCTCCCTGACGGCGCGTCTCGGCGCGGGCCTGCGCGGGCCCGAGGCGGAGGCCGCCCTCGGCGCCCAGGGCCTGACGCTCGGCCACTTCCCGCAGTCCTTCGAGTACGCGACGATCGGCGGGTTCGCCGCGACCCGCTCGGCGGGGCAGGCCTCGAGCGGCTACGGGCGCTTCGACTCGCTGGTCAGCTCGGTCCGGCTGCTCGCGCCCGCCGGGAACCTGCGGACCCTGGAATCCCCGCACACCGCCGCCGGGCCCGCCCTGCGCGAGCTCGTGATCGGTTCGGAGGGGACTCTCGGCGTGATCCCGGACGTCACCGTGCGGGTGCGCCCGGCGCCGCCCCAGCGCCGGTACGAGGCCTGGATGGCGGAGAGCTTCGAGGCCGGGGCGAACATCGTCCGCGTCCTCGCCCAGGGGCCCGGCCTGCCGACCGTGATCCGCGTCTCCGACGAGGAGGAGACGATGGGCTCGCTGGCCCTGTCAGGCCCGCGTGGGGCTACCGGAAAGGCCTTCGGTACGTATCTCAAGGCTCGACGCCGGACCGGCGGCGCGCTGATGATCGTCGGTTACGAGGGCACCGAGGAAGCGTTGACCAGGCGCCGTGCCTTGACCGTGCGGGCGCTGCGCGCGGGCGGCGCCGCCTACCTCGGTCGCGCGGGCGGGCGCTCCTGGGAGCACGGTCGCTACGGCGGCCCCTACCAGCGAGACCACTTGATGGAGATGGGCGCGATGGTCGAGACCCTCGAGACCTCCCACACCTGGACCCGCCTCGGCGAGCTGCACCGGGCGGTGGGCGCCGCGATCGCGGGTGCGCTCGACCGCCAGAGCACCCCGGGTCTGGTCTTCTGCCACCTCTCGCACGCCTACGCCGACGGCGCCTCGCTCTACTTCACCTTCATCTCCCGGGCGCGCCGCGGGGCGGAGCTGGAGCAATGGCAGGCGGTAAAGAGGGCCGCGAGCGAGGCGATCGTCGCCAACGGCGCCACGATCACCCACCACCACGCCGTCGGCCGCGATCACGCCCCTTATATGGAGGCCGAGGTCGGCGAAACGGGCCTGGAGGTGCTGCGTGCGGTCAAGGAGCGCCTCGACCCGACCGGGATCATGAACCCGGGCAAGTTGCTGCCTTAGGGGTAAGGAGCTGCTTCCGGCGGGGGCGGCTGTCCGAGAAGCGGTGCCCTGGGCGTCTCATGGAGGTCCTGGCAGGCTGTGACCTCCATGAGACGCCCAGGACGTGAGGGTTTCGTGGGAGAGGCGGCACAGCAAGACCTTTAGCGGTGGATCCGGGACGAAGACGCCGGGAACTCCACGCTCCCTTGCGCCTTCGGTCCCTTTCCGTGGCCTTCGGTGACGGTTCCGTCATACCCCGGGGAGCGCGGTCGTCCTTGGCGAACCTATGGCTAACTAAGGACGACCGCGCTTCGTCGGTGTCGGGAAAGGCGCACGGGAGCGTGGAGTTCGTGGCGTCTCGCGCACGTCTCCCTCGACGGCGTCGCACTTCCTCCTCACCTTCCGTACGCCGGCCGTCTCGGCCACGGCCACAGCCAGCCAGGGCCGTGGCCGAGACGGCCGTGCTGGCCGCAAGCCCTTGCGTCCCTTGCCGGGACGCCCCTACCTACTACTTGCCTTCTTCTGCGGCTTTCTTTTCTTCTTCTTCGCGGACCGCGAGGCCGACGATCGGGCCGGTGATGGTGCCGCGAAGGACTTCTTCGCCGAGGTAGGTGGGCGTCTTCTTGGCTTTCGTGGCGGCTTCGATGCTCGCTTCGAACTGTTTGTTGTCGACCTTCGTGATCGCGATCTGGTCGAAGGTGCCGCTGGCGAGGTAGCCGAGGACTTCCAAGGGGACTTCGAATTGCGCGGCGATCACGCCTGCCGCCTTGCCGGTGCCTTTCACCGCCGTGGAGGCGAGCGGGATCATCTTCTTCGGGCTCTGGGCGAGCCAGATCGCGTAGGAATTGGCCGCGGCGGTCGGCGCGAGACCCGTCGCTTCGACCTGCAGCGCCAGTCTGTTCTTCACCCGACCGAAGGAGGCAAAGCCTTCTGCTTCGGAGCCGTCGACGGCCTTCAGCTTGGCTTCGGTCGCCGGTTTGGCGCCTTCTTCTGCCGCGGTTTCGGCTTTGCCTTCTTTGCTGGTCGGCGTGGAGGCTTCGGTCGCGGTGCCGTTGGAAGAGCTGCCGCCGCCGGAGACGAGCAGGATCACGACGACGATGACCGCGATCGCCGCAAGGATCCCGGCGCCGATGAGCCAGGCGCGGCCGCCGGTGGGAAGCGTGATGGTGCGCCCGGGAGTGGCCTCGCCACCGCTCGGCCCGCTCGCCGCCGGCGCGGCAGGGGGGCTGGGGATGGGGGCAGGTTTCGGCGGTCCCGGAGCGACAGCATCGGCCACCACGGGCTCAGGCTCCTCGACAACGGGCTGCGTGACCGGCTCGGGCTCCGGCGGGGCCGCTTCCGCGGCAGGGTGCGCACCCCCGGGAATCGGCGGCGGGACGTCCGGTGCGGGCTTGCCTTCGGCCTGGAGCTGCGCGAGCGCGCCGACGACTTTGGCGCGGACCTCGTCCTCGCTCAGGCCCATCAGGGCCGCGATGTCGGCGTAACCCTGCTCCCCTTGGGCCAGCAGGCGCAGCATCGCATTCTGCTCGTCGGTCAGCGCCACCCCGCGGAACCCTAATAGGCTGCCCGGCCATGGGGAGCGAGGGAACGATTAAGAAAGAGCCCGTGGCGGACTCGAACTTCGACACCTACATCGGTACCGAGTGGATATCGCTCGACCCCGATGACGCGCGGGCGCGGATCGAGATGCGCGACGAGCTGCGCCAGCCCTACGGCCTCATGCACGGCGGCGTCTACTCGACGCTGATCGAGAGCCTCTGCTCCTACGCCACCGCGGTCGCCGTCCACGAGGACGGCAACATCTGCCTCGGCCAGGCGATCGAGGTCAGCATCCTGCGTCCGG
>JAFDWD010000196.1 GCA_018268695.1 Actinomycetota bacterium | reverse complement strand
CCGCGCCCGACGAACCGCTGGATCTCCGCCCGCTCGAGGCCGTCTCCCAGGGAGAGGCAGGGCTAGGCTCTCATCCGTGTCTCAACTCAGTCTCAAATTTGTGGAGAGGGACGTCCTCCAAGCCTAGCCTTGGATTTCTCGTGCGGGAAATGTCTCGACCAATCGTCCGGCCGGCCCTCGTCTCTCTTCTTGCCCTGGGTCTCCTCGTCGTCGGCGCGCCGGCCGCGCGGGCCGCGAACACCCGCTACGCGGCGCCCAACGGCGCCGGTCCGCAGCCCTGTCTCCAGGCCGCTCCCTGCAGTCTCGCCGTGGCGCTGACCGGAACCGGGAAAGACGGAGTTCACGCCGGCGATCCCGTCGTGGTCGAGCCGGGCACCTACCATCCGGCCGCCGGCATCGCCTTCGAAGGACCGAGCTCGGTCGGCGGCGAACCCGGGGCACCGGTGCCGGTGATCGAATCGTCCGGCAGCTTCGGGCTCGAGCCGGGCGGCGACGTCCTGGTCCACGACCTGCGCATCATCCAGCCGGCCAACCAGGGCACCGGCCTGGACCTCATCAACGGCAGCAGCGCCGAACGCGTCTACGTGACGAACGACGAGGCGGCTGCCGACTCGGGGGCATGCGGTCTGTTCGGGACCGTGACGCTGCGCGACAGCCTCTGCGTGAACACCGCCGAAGGGGGCCAGGGGACGGGAGTGACGGCCGCGACCGGCTCGACCTCCACCTCGATCGCGACCGTCGACAACGTCACCGCGGTCGGCTTGTTCGGGATCTCGGTGAGGACCGAAGGCGGGTCCAGCATGACGATCGACGCCACCAACGTGATCGCCTCGGGGAGCACGGACGACCTGCGGCTGAGGACGGATTCGTCACCCGGCGTCTCCTCGACGATCAAACTCGCCAACTCCGATTTCAGCACGCACCTCGTGGAAGGCAGCGGCAACGTCTTCACCTCTTCGAAAGCCCGCCAGAACGTGAGCGCCGAGCCGTTGTTCGTCGACGTCGCCGGCGGGGATTTCCACGAGGCGCCCGGCTCGCCGACGATCGCCACCGGCGACCTCTCGGTTCTCGT
>JAFDWD010000195.1 GCA_018268695.1 Actinomycetota bacterium | reverse complement strand
GGGGAGGATCTGGTCGAGCATCTCGATCAGGATCACCTCGGTGCCGAGGCGCCGGTAGGCGGAGGCGATCTCAGAGCCCGAGGCGCCCGCGCCGACGACGGCGATCTTCTCCGGACGGGCGGGGAGCGACCAGGCGCCCCAGGTGTCGAGGACCCGGCCGCCGAACTCGACGCCGGGGATCGGCAGGGCGACCGAGCCGGTGGCCAGGACGACCGCCTTGGCCTCGTAGGTCTCGCCACCGACCGAGACGTTGCCGTCCGGCGTCAGCGAGCCCTCGCCCTCGATCTTCGTGATCTTGCCCTTGTCCCAGAGGAATTCGACGCCTTTGGAGAGCGATTCGGAGACTTTCGCCCGGCGCGCCTGCAGCGCGTCCCAGTCGATCGAGACATCGCCGGTGATCCCCAGCTCCGCCCCGTTCTTGACGTCGTCGTAGAGCTCCGCGGAGCGGAGGATCGTCTTCGCCGGGATACAGGCGTAGTTGAGGCAGCGACCGCCCGCCTTGTCTTTCTCCACGACGGCCGTCTTCTGGCCGAGTTGGGCGGCGCGGATAGCGGCGACGTAACCGCCCGGGCCACCCCCGATCACGATGACATCAAAGCTCTCTGGCATAGGTCAAACCAGCCTATAGAACCGGATGAGTCGACCTCCTACTGGTATACAAGACCCCCCGAACGGGGACTCGTGCGCGGTCGGAAACGGTCGCCGGCGGGGCTACCGCGGAGGCATCCGCTCGGGCATCTGGATCCGGGCCATCGCCTTCACCATCAGCCAGAAGAGCGTCCCCGAGACGGCGAGCAGCCCGACCGTCACCGCGAACTCGCCGACCGACGTCGCGATCACCAGCAGTCCGTATACCGAGGTGAAGATGAGGAAGACGAGCACGATCTGGAAGCAGACGACCGCCCAGTAGCGGGCGCCCCACATACCCCAGGCGAGGACACCCATGATCAGGGCGGGGGCGGCGACCGTGGACACCTTGGGAGTCGAGCCGTTCACCTTCACCCCGGCGGCGTAGGTGACGACGATCGAGATCGCGACCAAGGCGGCGAGGATCGCGGCGACGGTGACGACCGGCGGCCGCTCGCCGGGCGCGAGCGGCTCGAGCGCCTCGCGCGCCGCCTGGTTGCGGACCTCGGCCTTGGCGTAGCCCGCTTCCATCCGCTCCCGCGGGGTCTTGGGACGAGGGGCGGCTTCCCGCGCCTTGCGCTTGCGCGGGGCCTCAGCCACCCGGCGCCACGCCCCGCCGGGATCCCTCGGCCTCGAACGCGCGCCGCAGGGCTTCGGCGGCGACGTCCGGGTGCGGCGCGTCGCGGATCGCCCGCACCACGCACATCCGCTGCGCCCCCGCGGCGACGACCTCGCCGGCGTTCAGCGGGCTGATCCCGCCGATTGCGAAGAACGGTTTCGTCGCCACCCGCGCCGCGTGCGCGACCAGCTCCAGCCCGACCGCCGGGCGTCCCGGTTTCGTCGGCGTCTCCCAGACCGGGCCGACGGCGAAGTAGTCGATGTCGCGTTCGTCCGCCGCCGCGATCTGCTCCTCGGAATGCGTCGACTGGCCGATGATCGCGTGCGGCCCGAGCAGCGCCCGCGCTTCCTCGACCGAGGCGTCGTCCTGTCCCACGTGGACCCCGTCGGCGTCGCAGGCGCGCGCCAGGTCGGGGTCGTCGTTGACGATGAAGAGCGCCGAGTAGGTGTCGGCGACGCGACGGAAGGTATCGGCGGCCCGTTCGATCTCCGCCCGCCCGAGGTTCTTCTCCCGCAGCTGCACGATGTCGACGCCGCCGCCGAGCGCGGCGCGCAGCAGCGGTTCGGGATCGACGCCGCCGGGGCGCGCGTCGCAGACGAAGTAGAGGCGGGCGGTGCGCAGCCGCTCGCGCCGCAGCGGCCCTTGGCCCTCTGGGGGTGAGAAGCTCATCGTCCGATTATGGCTGCCCACGCCGTCTCGGTAGCATTCGAGGCCGAACGGGAGCACTTGCGACTCCCGTGCGGGAGCCCTTGCGGGCTGAGAGGGCGACATCGAGGTCGCCGACCGTCTGACCTGATCCGGGTAATGCCGGCGGAGGCAAATCCATGACCGGGAAGAGCGGTTTCGATGCGGTGTTCGTCGGCGGCGGGGTCATCGGCCTCGCGAGCGCGTGGCGCGCGGCGCGCCGCGGCGCGCGGGTGTGCGTGCTGGAGCGGGCCGAGCCGCCCGCGGGCGCGACCAACGTCG
>JAFDWD010000194.1 GCA_018268695.1 Actinomycetota bacterium | reverse complement strand
CTCGAATCCGCTGCTCGAGGCACATCGGTTCCTTCGTCGTGGGCCTGTGTCCGAGGAGCATTGGAGTCAGCTGGTCGCCAAGGACCGCGATTGGGAGCGTTCCTACCGCGGTCGCTGGGCGCACGACAAGGTGGTGCGCTCGACCCACGGCGTCAACTGCACCGGCTCGTGCTCCTGGAACGTCTACGTCAAGGACGGCCTGATCACCTGGGAGTCCCAGGCGGTCGATTACCCCTCGACCGGTCCGGAGATGCCCGACTACGAGCCACGCGGGTGCCCCCGTGGCGCATCTTTCTCCTGGTACACCTACTCGCCGCTGCGCGTCAAGTACCCCTACGTGCGCGGCAGCCTGCTGGCGATGTTCCGCGAGGCACGCGAGCGACTCGGCGACCCGGTCGATGCCTGGGCGGAGATCGTCGAAGACCCCCAGAAGGCCAGCACCTACAAGCGCCAGCGGGGCAAAGGCGGCTTCGTCCGCGCCTCCTGGGACGAGGCGCTCGAGATGATCGCGGCCGCCCATGTGCACACGATCCGGCGCCACGGCCCCGACCGCGTGATCGGTTTCTCGCCGATCCCGGCGATGTCGATGGCCTCCTACGCGGCCGGCACCCGCTTCCTCTCGCTGATCGGCGGCACGATCCTCTCCTTCTACGACTGGTACGCCGACCTGCCGCCGTCCTCGCCGCAGGCCTTCGGCGACCAGACCGACGTGCCCGAGTCAGGCGACTGGTGGAACGCCGGCTACCTCTTGATCTGGGGCACCAACCTGCCGACCACCCGCACCCCCGACGCCCACTTCATGACCGAGGCGCGCTACCGCGGCCAGAAGGTGGTCGTCGTCTCACCGGACTATGCCGAGCACACCAAGTTCGCCGACCACTGGCTGGCGGCGGAGGCGGGATCCGACGGGGCGATGGCGATGGCGATGGGCCACGTCATCCTGAAGGAGTTCTACGTCGATCGCGAGGTCCCCTACTTCCAGGACTACGCCCGCCGGTTCACCGACCTGCCGCTGTTGGTCACCCTGCGCGAGCGCGACG
>JAFDWD010000193.1 GCA_018268695.1 Actinomycetota bacterium | reverse complement strand
CGGGCGCGCGACGCCGAGCCCCGCGCCGACCTGGTGGCGCGGCTGCGCGGCGAAGGCGTCGACGTGTCGCCCGCGCCCGGCCCCTGGCCGCTCGACGCCGCCGAGGCGATGGTCTTCGCGGGCCGGGTCGGGGACTCGGTGCCGCCGCTGGTCGGCGAGGGCGCGCTGACGCCGCAGAGCCGTGGCTCCGCCGCCGTGGTCGAGGTGCTCGACCCGCGGCCGGCCGAGACGATCCTCGACCTCTGCGCCGGTCCCGGTATCAAGACCGGCCAGATCGCGATGCGGATGGAGGATCGCGGCGAGGTGATCTCGGTCGAGCTCGACGAGGACCGCGCCGCCGAGATCTCCGCCCAGGCCCGCCGCCTCGATCTCCATGGCGTCACGGTCTTCGAGGGCGACGTCACCTCGCTGCCACTCCCACCCGGTTTCGACCGCATCCTGCTCGACGCGCCCTGCTCGGACCTCGGCACGCTGGCCTCGCGCCCCGACGCGCGCTGGCGCAAATCGCCGCGAACGATCGAGCGGGTCGCGGCGGTGCAGGAGAAGGCGCTCGAGAACGCCGCGAAGCTGCTGGCGCCGGGCGGGACCCTCGTCTACTCGACCTGCACGATCTCCCGCCGCGAGAACGAGGACCGGATCGCGGCGCTCCTCGAAGCTGCCGCCGCGGGCCAGGTCCCGCCGCTCGAGCTGGACGACCTCGGCGCCCTGGCGCCCACGCTCGCCTCGCCCCACGAGCCACGGACCCTGCAGCTGCGCCCCGACCGCGACCGCACCACCGGTTTCTTCATCAGCCGCCTGCGCCGTCCGGCCGACTGAACCGGCATCATTAAACGGATGTCCGATGCTCCCCGTGGAGGCAGCAGCGTCCTCGACCGCGCCCCTTGCCCGAATTGCGGCGAGCCCTGGCTGCGCCCGACCCAGCTCCCCGGCCGCCTGCGCTGCGTCAACTGCCTGAGCCGCTTCGAACTCGTCTCCCAGTGCCCCGAGTGCGGCACCCACCAGACGATCGCCCGCATGACCCACACCGCGGACATGGAATGCCAGGAGTGCGGCGCGTCGATGCTCAAACCAACGTAGTCTGCGGCGCATGAGCGACCGCTTCCGTGAACTGACCGCCGCGCCGCGCGTGGCCCCCTCGATCCTCTCCGCCGACTTCGCCAAGCTCGGTGCCCAGGTCGAGGAGGTGATGGCCGCCGGGGCACGGGTCATTCACGTCGACATCATGGACGGGCATTTCGTCCCGCCGATCACGATCGGGCCGCTCGTGGCGGGCGCGATCGCCGACCTCGTCCACGACGCGGGCGGGGCGATCGACGTCCACATGATGATCGAGGCGCCGGAGCGCCAGATCGAGGAGTTCGCCAAGGCCGGGGCGGACTCGATCACCTTCCACGCCGAGGCGACCCCGCACGCCAACCGCACGCTGGCGGCGATCCGCGAGCTCGGCTGTTGCGCCGGCATCGCGATCAACCCCGGCACGCCGGTCGAGGCGGTCTCCGAGCTGCGTGGCCTCGCCGACCTGGTCCTCTGCATGACCGTCAACCCCGGCTGGGGCGGCCAGTCCTTCATCGCCGGCTCACCCGACAAGGTCGAGCGCCTGAAGCCCCTGGTCGGCGACGGAATCATCGAGGTCGACGGAGGTATCGACACGAGCACGGCAGGCAGTATCGCCGCCGCCGGCGCATCCCTCTTCGTCGCGGGCTCCGCCGTCTTCGGCGCCGATGACCCCGCCGCCGCCTACCAGGCGATCGCACAAGCCGCCGGCGCCTCCTGACCCTCGGCCAGCTGTTCCTTATGCGCCTCATAGGCGCATAAGGAACAGCTAGAGGCGGCGGCCGCGGGCGATGAGGGCGCCGGTGATCCCCTGGAGCCAGGCCTTGGTCTCGATGTCGACGTCTTCGAGTTCGGCACGGCGCTCGCACCAGCCGGCGAGGGAGCGGCGGCCGCCGACCGCGACGAGGTCCTGGCTCGTCACCGCGTAGCGGCCATCGGCGAGGGCGGCCATCGTGCCGATGTCGTCGCGGCGGCTGCGCAGTAGGGCGACCACGGCTACACCATCGATCTCGCTCGGCGTCTCGGGGTCCTCGCCGTCGCGCAGCGGCCGGACCGAGAAGACCTGGGACGCCGCCCGGCGCGGCAGCGGCGGCGGCACCGGCCTGCCGATCGGGCCCTTGACCCAGCGTTCGGTCTGATTCTCGACCTCGTCGCGCAGCTCTCCGCGGACGAGGACGTGGAGCTCGTCGCCCTCGCGCAGCTCGGTCGAGCCGCGCGGCGGGATCGCGTGGCCGTCGCGCACGATCACGTTGACGAGCGCCTCGCGCGGCAGCTCCAGCTCGCGCACCCGGTGCCCCGCCGCGGCGGCCCCCGGCGGCAGGCGGAAGGCGACCACGTCGCCGCCCATCTCGCGGATCCGCCCGGACTCGAAGAGGCGCTGGGGCAGCGCCGGCTCGTCGGTGGTGAGGCGCAGGTGCTTGGCGAGCGGCTCGAAGCTCGCTCCCTGCACCAGGGTCGAGGTGACGACGACGAAGAAGACGATCGCGAACTCTTCCTCGCCGCTGCGCACCCCGGCGACGACCGGGAAGGTCGCCAGCCAGATCGGCGTCGCGCCGCGCAGCCCGGCCCAGCCGAGCATCACCTTGGAGCGGATGTTCAGCGGCGAGAACACCGTCGCGGCGAAGGTCGCCAAGGGGCGGGCGATGAAGATCAGCACCGCCGAGAGGGCGATGCCCTTGACCGCGACGCTGCCGATGTCTTCCGGGAAGACGAGCAGGCCGAGCAGGATGAAGAGGCCGATCTGGGACACCCAGCCGAGCCCCTCGTGGAAGGAGACGACGCTGCGCCGCGCCGGGATGCGCGCGCCGCCGAGCGCCAGCGCGGTCAGGTAGACGGCGAGCAGCCCGGAGCCTCCGAGGACCTCGGAGACACCGTAGGCGAGCGCCGCGGCGGCGATCGTCGTCACCGGGTAGATCCCGTCGGAGGGCAGCTCGATCCGGGTGATGATCCAGACCGCCGCCTTGCCGAGGAGCAGCCCGACGACGATCCCGACCGCGATTTTCACCGCGATCAGGCCGATCATGTCGGCGGGGCCGTAGCCCGGCTGCTGGATCCATTCGATGAAGCCGATGACGAGCAGCAGGGCGACCGGGTCGTTCATCCCGGACTCGCCCTCGAGCGAGCGCGCCAGCCGTTTCTCCAGGGTCGAGTTGCGCAGCACGGCGAAGATCGCGGCGGAGTCGGTGGCGGCGATCGCGGCGCCGACGATCATCCCTTCCAGCCAGGTCAGGTCGAAGATCAACTTCGCCCCGACGCCCGCCAGCAGCGCCGTCGCCAGCGTCCCCAGGGTCGCCAGCGACGCCGCCGTGCCAAGCACGGGCCGGATCTCCGACCAGCCCGAGGTGAGCCCGCCCTCGAACAGGATCAGCACCAGCGCGATCGTGCCCAGGGTGCGCGCCAGCTCGTAGTTTTCGAAGTGGATCCCGCCGATCCCTTCCGATCCGGCCAGCATCCCGAGGGCGAGGAACAGCAGTAGCGCCGGGACCCTTACCCGGTCGGCGAGCAGGGCCCCGATGATCCCCGCGGCCAGCAGGACGCCGGCGATGAGGATCAGGATGGCGTCGTGGTGGCCGATCCGGGGACCCTAAAGAGCGAGACGGCGAGGGGCGTCTAGACGTTCTCGTCGATCACCGCGAGGCGGGCCTCCAGCTCCTCTCCGGAGCCGGGGGCGGGCACGTCCTCGGGGTGGTCGGTGTGGGGGTGGCGGTAGACCCAGAGGAGGAGCAGGAAGAGGACGGCGGCGGCGATCAGGAAGCCGAGCTCGACCCGCAGCTGCTCGTTGCTGACCAGCGGCAGGAAGTTCCAGCCGATGAAGACGACGGCGCAGGTGATCCAGCGGATCGACGCGCGACGCACCTGGCCCATCGCGATGCAGGCCTGGTTCAAGGTCACCGAGGAGAGGTAGAGGCCCATCCCGAAGGTGACGAGAAGCAGCCCGACGCGTTCGTAGGTGCCGTTCTTGCCGAAGGCGATTT
>JAFDWD010000192.1 GCA_018268695.1 Actinomycetota bacterium | reverse complement strand
TCACGCGAATGAGCTACATGGACGGTACTGCCCTTATCGCGCAGTCTGCCGCGTCCTCATCCTCAAACAACCTCGACATCGGTACGGCCACAGGTAAGGTCGCCATCGAACGCGGTTGGCTATTCGAGGGACAGCCCATCGACGTTGGTACGAAATCCAACGCGACCTCTGCTCTCTCCAACAACATCATCGAAGAAGTCGATGATGTGAACTTTGGTCTGAAACTCTCAGGCGGAAACTTCACATCGGAGGCATCGACGCTGTTCGTGTCTCAGCACGGAGCCCGAGTAGGGGAAGTCTCCAACGAGATGAACGGTATCCAGAACATCATTTCTGCTACCACGACTCTCGGCGGTGTCTCTCCTTCCTCTCAGCGGCAGTGGAAGGCAACTGTCGATAACTCGACCACGACCCTTACCATCACGGCGCTACTCACGGCACAGCGCAAGATTCGCCAGAAGCAGGGTAAAGCCCCGACCTTCTTCCTTACCGGCCTATTACAGCAGCAGCGGTTCTACGAACTGCTGGAGCAGCAGGTCCAGTTCGGATCAGACAAGGGTCTCGAAGCCGGTAACGACGAAGTTGCCAAGTGGAACGGAATGGAAATCTTCGGTGATCCAGACTGCCCCGACAACCTACTCGCTATGGGTCACTTCGACCATTTTTTCATGGTTCAGCAGGATGACCCCTACTGGCAGAACAAGCACACCGGCGGCGAAAAGCTCGCTTGGATTCAGGGAACTGACTCCTACGGTGGAAAACTAACGTGGCGCGCCAACATCGCTGTTGACCGTCGTAACGACCTCTTCCTCTTCAACGCACTTACGTAAGAGGACTTTGCTAGGAGCGCCCTGGGGGAACACCTTGGGGCGCTCCGATTATGCCTTTAGGAGGCTACATGAATGTCAGTAACAGTATCTAACGTCCTAGCAGTACCGTATAGAGTCGTAGGAAATCAGAAGAAGACGGTAATCAACGTCGCCTTCGGTAACTCTTACACCTCGGAAGGCGAGCCGCTCACCAAGGCTCAGCTTGGACTCAACAACATCGAGTATTCCGACGTTACGATCATCAACGGATCGGAATCAGAAGAATTCCCAGTCTCAAGCGGTACCTATGATCCCGTCGCTCAGAAAATCCACCTTCAGAATGCGAAGACCTCCAAAGAGGTCGTAAGCACGACAAATGTGGAAAAGGTAATCGCTCGCGTCGAGTCCTACGGGAACTGATGCAGGGCGAGGACGCACAGGCATTCGGTGAACTCCGCTCTCTCTACGAGGGCGAACGATTCATCGATCACCTAAGCCACCAGGGGGCGCCCCTGGAACGTGAACTTATCGCCACGTTCGGCCCCGAGATGGAAGTCGTACGGGTCCGCGGCGATTACTCCGAAGATGCCATGCCAGCCGGATGCGTCCCCGGCGCTTGGCATGTTCGCAGGCGCAATCCTGCACCCGAGTTCCCGTCCTATATCCCCATCGTCGGGCCAGGGGAGACCTATCGAGACCCTGACTCCCGCGTGGTGGCTGAACTCGCTGCCCGCGATCTGCGTCGTCGCGGCGTCCGAGAGGACCACATCAACCGCTCGCGCACGGATGCCCCTCACAAGGCCGCAGAGCGCGCTCTAGGGGTCGAGCAGCGCCGAGACGTACTGAAGGAGGACTTCAGGGCGGCCAAGCGTGTACGCGGTGAGGGCGGCTTGAAGAAGAACTTCTCCAAGAAAGGCTCAAGGTAATGAGCCGCGTAGCAGTAACAGAACTGATCTTCAGGGGAACCGAGAATCTGCGTCCTGCGTCTGGGGCTCAGGTCTACGTCAACCAGCGTGCTGGTGGACCGGCGACTCTCTATACCGCTGAAACGGGCGGCTCGGTCATCACTCAGCCTCTTGTCACAGACAGTAGCGGTCGCCCCGTGGATCGCGTGACGCGAGTGGAGAGTTGGGTAGAACCCGGCTCCTACACGCTCAAGGTCAATGGTATGGAAGTGCCGATTGAGGCCG
Source organism: Actinomycetota bacterium (assembly GCA_018268695.1). The sequence goes on along the minus strand of JAFDWD010000192.1, from coordinate 4,799 downwards.
CGAAGGGTGGTGCTGGTGGCGAAGGCGAAGACGTGCTTCTCCCGGTCATCAACGTCAAAGGCGCGACCTACGGCGCCAAAGGCGACGGCTCGACCGATGATGCCACGGCGATCAACGCCGCCATCTCAGCCGCCAACACAGCGGGCGGAGGAGACGTATTCCTACCTGAGGGCACCTATGTGGTCGGTTCCCCGCTTCTGATGAAGGAACACGTACGTCTGATCGGATCGGGACGCGACTCCTCTGTCATCAAGGCAAAAGCCTCCACGGCCGTCAACATCATCAGAACCGCCAACTATGAAGCCAGTGGGGGTACGCCTCGTTGGGCGATTGAACGTCTCTGCATCGACGGCAACAAGGGCAGTGGAGCTACCGGCACCGGCATCGACATCGATGGCTACATATTCGCCATCCGGGATGTACTGATCAAGAACACATCAGGGATCGGCCTGAAGTCGCAGAAAACACATGTCGAAACCACAGGCCAGCAGGAGATGGGATTCATAGAGAACGTAAGGCTTGAATCGTGTGAAGGCGGCCTGCTCAATATCTCGGGTCCCGTTGACACGATCCTGACGAACGTAGTCGGTTGGCGCAACGGAACAGGGTATGGCTTCAAGGTCTCCACCGGATGCAAATGGATTCATTGCCATCCCTGCGGGAACTCTGAATACAACTGGGAAATCACAGGGGCGAACAATACGTTCGTTGACTGCTACGCAGAGGGCGGCAAGAAAGCTTATATCCGTCTGCTGGGGAACTCGACAGGCAATCGATTCTTCGGCGGTCGCTACTTCTTCGGAGGCGGCGAAGACGGCGCGCTCTGCTTCCTCTTCGAAGGTACGGAAACTGGCGGTACCGAAATCCTAGATGGGCAGTGGCAGAACTGCACGATTGCCAAATTCGGCGGCCCTGCGTACAACTCCAAGATTCAGGGCGCTGCCTATACGGTCGGTGCCCGTCTGCCGTACTCCGAACTCACCACGGCGGATGGCACGGTCAAAGTTGAAGTGGACCTCCAGGGTGCTTATACGGCCGTGCCGGTCAAGGAACTTGGATCGACAAACAATTTCGCCATTCCCAAGGGAAGCAACTTCGCCAAGGTAACGGGTACCGAACAGATCAAAAAAATCGCCGTGACCTATCCCGGTCACCAAGCAACTCTCCTCTTCGGGTCCACGGCTTCGCTCATCTCGGGTGAAAACCTGAAGATCAAAGGCAACTTTACCGGCGCCGAAGGTCGCATGATGACGCTGATATGCGATGGCACCTATTGGTGGGAGCTTGCTCGCAATGAACTCAACTCCACCATCGGGGCCGAAAGCGTCACCGAAGAAAAGCTTGCGAGTGCGGTCAAAACCCGTCTCAAAGGTCCGACCCGGACCTATCACACATGGACATTCAACGGCACCGTAGAAGCAATCAACTACGGCGGGTTCTACGTCTCCGTCAACTCTGAAGAGACGGTGAAGCTGATTGGCATGAAGTACAAGATCGCTGAAGGCACCTCTTGCAAGATCAGAATCCTCAAGAACGGCTCCGAAGTTGCCGCTTATAAGGAAAAGGAAGTCACCACTACGGCAGGAGAAGTCTCCTCTGAAGTATCGCTTGCAACAGGGGATCGTCTCGAACTGGTCGTTGAATCGACCACTGGGACGCCGAAGAATCCTATGATCACCCTCTTCCTGGAGCACACGCACTAATGGCGCTGATCTTCAACGGAGATTGGTCCTCTGGGAAGAAGAGCATCAAATCCACTCCTGCCGGGCAGTACGAATTGCAGCAGTCTGCGGCGGCCGGTGGCGGTACGGTCAATACCTATCCGCCTGATACCGGCGACGAACGGGTCTACCTGATCGAAGAAGTCCCTTCAGGCAGCGGGCTCAAATACTCCTGTCGATTCAAGTTCGTGGCGGGGGACACCGCAGTAGCAGCCTCTCAGCGAGCCGAGCTTCAACGCCCGAATCCGCATCTGTACCCCGGCGAACACGTCTGGGCGGAAGAATGGATCAGGGTTGTTGAATACGACTCGACCCACTGGACCCTGCTGAGGCAGTTCCACGAAGACGAAGAAGCTACCGGTGTCGCTGTCGGCCTCTATATCGGTGAAGGTACAAACATGGTCCTGGAGCCGGGTACGGGCTCCGCATGGTGGTCGAAGACCTTCCCCGGCACCAACAAATGGTTCCGAATCAAACTGCATATCTACTTCCATGCCACTGAAGGAATCGTAGAGGTGTGGTACGGAGGCGAAGGCGAATCGCTGACGAAGCAGACTCTCACCAACGGCAAAACCGTATACGAAAACACGAACACGCTCGATGCATACAGCCTCGCGCATGGAACCACCGCCAAAAGCGTCTATGACAAGGTCGGCTTCAATCGCTCGAACGCCTCGGTCGGAACCACCATCGTTGATCACGCGGGCACCAGACTCTATTCAACCGATCCGGCAAGTGAAGTAAGCCCCCGGCGCCTTTCGATGATGGTGTAGTGCGATGGCCCCTCGATGCGCACAGCTAAGACTGTGGTCGTTACCGACAGGTTAATAGCTGAATGCCGATCATCATAGAACCCGAAGGCTCGCCCAACGGTCTCAATCTCCCAGAACTAGTTGCACTCTTCAAGGCGCAGGGCTTTGACTATCTGACCACACCCGAATGCGAACAGATAATCAATGACGCCTACCTGGTGGATATCTGTGATGATCAGAACTGGCCCTTCCTCGAAGCAGAGGCAGATGCGACCGGCGAACCTGTCCTGTGCCCAGACCTCGGCGCCGTGGAATACGTCCTCGATGTCAGTCAGGAAACGAAGCTCGACCCTCTCAAGAAGGCACGCATCACAGATGGCGGAACCAATCTGGCCGAATCCGGGACGCCGAGCTATTACTACATCACGGGCGGCAACACGATCCACACGTTCCCTGTCTCGGCTACAGATACCATAGAAGTAAGGTACTGGAGGGTCCCGGCTCCGCTGAAGGAATTCGACTATCCCGTACTTCCTCCGCGCTATCACTCCTTGATAGTCGATGCCGCCCGCGTACGAGGCTATGAGAACTCTGATGACTGGGAACTCGCCGGTACGGCACTGACGCGCTTCGAAGTGCGCCTCAATCAGATGAAGGAAGCTCTGGGCACCCTCCAGCACGATGCCCCGGATGACTTCATCGTCATAACGGACCCGTATGTGTAATGAGCGTCAGAGGTCTCACGAGCTATCCGTTCCAAGGATTCGGTCAAGGACTCAATCTCCGGGACAAGCCCGATAACGTAAGTCCTGCGGCTGCGGTGGATGCCATGAACGTCCTCTATACGGACGTAGGAGCCATCCAGCAGCGTCCGGGGCATGGTGTCCTATCCGAACCCCTTACAAGCCGGGCAGAGAGCTTAGAAGCCTTCTATACGACCGGAGGGGCGAGACAGATCCTTGCCGGTTGTGGCACTCGTCTTGAGGCCCTTGAAGCCTCGGGAACCGTCAGAGGCTCGATGTCGGGGTTGAGTGAAGGTGTCTGGGACTTCACCCGCTACGGAACTCCTGGTGCTGAAGTCGCCTACGCCGGTAACGGCTACGACACGATCCGCAAGTGGACGGGTTCTGAATGGAAGGTCCCTCAGGCGACCGTCAACGGCGCGGGCTCGAAGGCGATGCCGAAGGCCGGAGCACTATGCATCTGGCCATCAGCCGGTAACAGGATGGTGGCGACCCGCTTCCTCGGCAGCGGAGGCGGCCCCGGCGGCGCAACCTCTTCGCCCTCGCATGTGTGGTTCTCCGATCCCGGAAATCCTGAGAGCTGGCATACGACCGAACCCGAAGAAAACGATGTTCAGCTTTCGCCCGGAGATGGAGAGGCAATCCAGGCCGCTGTCACATGGAATGAATTCGTCTTCGTCTTCAAGGAAACGTCCTTCTTCGTCTTCACGGGTCAGGGCACCGATTCCGGTGGATCTCCGGAATTCGTGTATCGCCCGGTCCAGGCGGGAGTCGGCATGGTCTCCCCGCGAGCGGTATGTGTACTCCCATCGGGCGTCTACTTCATGTCACGCAAAGGGCTATACCGCACGACAGGCCAGGAGCCCCAACTTGTCTCCGGTCTCGTGGACCCTCTATGGAACGGGGAAACATCATCTTTCTTCACAGGCGGTGCGATCTCCCACACCGAGATCACCAACTGCACGATGGCCTCTTGGGAAAACCGTATCTACCTGTCCTACTCGACCTCCCTCGATAATGACCGGGTACTCGTCTATGACCCCGCCAACGAATGGTGGAGTCTCTACGACCTCCCGGCATCGTGCATGACCTCGTTCCGTGTCGATGATCGCGAGGAGTTGATCTTTGGCTACTCGGTAGGCAACAAGGTGATCGCCCGCCACGGGCATCAGTTCACCAATGATGCGGGCCAGCCGATCAAGTCATATTGGCGATCAGGCTGGTTTGACCTCGGAAGCCCAGACGTAAAGACCATAAGGGCATCGAAGGCGTGGGGGACAGGTGCGGTGCAGGTTGCACTCGGCTTCGACTTCCACGCAGGGAAAGGTGACTTCGACACGTTCGACTTCACAGATTCCGATGTCCCGGTCTGGAACAAAGATGAATGGAACAAAACCATCTGGGCAGAACCCAAGGCTCTGGTGGCCTCATATAGGCGCCGTGCAGTACGAGGTACGACATTCTCCCTCTACCTCGCCAATTCGGTACTTGATCAGGAATGGTCGCTCCACCGGATAGACCATCTGCTTCGTGAGATCGCGAAGCCTTCAAAGGTAACAACGACATAATGACTCACATTTCAC
>JAFDWD010000191.1 GCA_018268695.1 Actinomycetota bacterium | reverse complement strand
TGCGCTACGAGATGGACCCGCAGGGCCAGTTCGACGCGCTGAAGGAGATCGAAGCCGACGGCGAGCTGCTGGCGATCTACCACTCGCACACCAAGAGCGCCGCCTATCCCTCGCAGACCGACGTGAACCAGGCGCAGAACTGGCCGGAACCGATCTACGTGATCATCTCGCTCGCCGATGCGGAGAGCCCGGACGTGCAGGCTTTCCACCTCGCCGACCTGAAGATTGCTGACGCCGAGCTCGAGATCGGATAGAAGAAGACATGGCGGAGGCGACGAAGCATCGTGGCGCACACTCGCGCGGCTCTCATCACGGCGGTAGCGGTGGTGGCGGCGACGAGGGCGGTGGTGGTGGCGGCGGCGGTGGCGGCAAGCTGATCAAGGTCGGTTTCGCCCGCAATCAGGCCGAAGCGGAGATGCTGCAGGCCCTGCTGCTCGAGTCCGACATCCCTAGCATCCTCAAACGCTCCGGCGGCTTCGACGCGCCCGAGTTCCTCGCCGCGGGCCCGCGCGACATCTGGGTGAACCGTGGCCACGCCGACGAGGCGCGCCGCATCCTCGCCGAGACGCTGACCGAGTCGGAATCCGAAGAGCGTGAAGAGCTCGAAGGGGAGGCGCGCCTGCGCGCCACGGGCGGCGAACCGACCCCGCCTGGGAGGTTGGCGCTCTACGTCGCCGCCGGCCTCGTCGTGGCGATCCTGATCGTCTGGATCGTCTACGAAATCAGCTGACGCCGGCCGGGCCTTTAACCATTTCCCTGATGTAGTCGCGCCAGGCCGCTTCGATGTCGCGGAAGCGCGCGTCGAAGGCGTCTTCGAGCGTGACCGCGGGGCCGCCGGGGAGGAGGCCGTCGACGAGGCGCTCGCAGGCCTCGGGGCCGCGCTCGTTCTCGAGCAGGTCGAAGATCGTGCCGCCGAGGATGACCGCGTCGCGGCGCGAGGGCGGGAACGACGGGCGACCGCTCTCGCGCAGGCGGCGGAGGACGGCGGCGCGGTAGAGGCCGACCTGGCGGGCGAAGTACTGGGCGCCGCCTTCGACCAGCCAGGCCCAGCGCAGGTAGCGGTAGAAGCGGCGCGGCGTCCAGGCGGGTGGCAGGGCGTTGTTGTTGGCGGCGATCACGAGCTGGGCGTAGAGCCGCTCGGCGGTGCCGCGGAGGGCTTCCAGAGAGTCGTCGCCCGCGGCGCGGCGTTCGATGTGGGTGTCGTTGAGGACGTGGAGCTCGGTCGCCATCGCCCAGCCGGCGAGGTAGCGCCGGCCCGCCGGCGCCGCCGACCAGCGCGCCGCCGGCAGGAACGGGTGGGCGGCGGTGAGCCAGAGCGGGTTGGTGTGGACGACCACCGTGACCTCGCCCGGAACCTCCTTGAAGCGGTCTTCGAGCCGCAGCCTCAACCTCTCCATCCGGTCGAG
>JAFDWD010000190.1 GCA_018268695.1 Actinomycetota bacterium | reverse complement strand
GCGGCGCGCGAGTTCGGCCCCCGGGCCGAGGCCCACGGCTCCCGTCTGCAGCTGCGCACGGCCGAACGCCCGGTGATCGCGGTGGCCGACCGCGATCGGGTGAGGCAGATCATTCGTATCCTGCTCGACAACGCCCTCACCCACACCCCCGAGGGCACCGAGGTATCCGTGACCGCCAACTCCTCCAGCCGACGCCGCGCCGAGCTGATCGTCTCCGATCAGGGTCCCGGCATCCCCCAGCGGGTACAGGGTCGGATCTTCGAGCGCTTCTTCACCGGCGATTCCGCCGGCGGCTCCGGGCTCGGCCTGGCGATCGCCTCCGAGCTGGCCCAGCGGATGGACGGGCGGATCACGATCAGCTCCAGCCGTCGCTTCACCGCCTTCACCCTCGAGCTGCCGCAGGCGCGCGTCGGCGACGGCGCCGCCCCCGGGCGCCCGCTGGCCAAGGCCGGCCAGTGAGGTCCCGCCGGGCCGTGACCGCGGCGTTCCTCGCCCTGGCGGCAACGCTCTGCCTCGCCCTGCTCGCCGGCTGCGGCAGCGGCACCTCGACCGTCATCTTCAAGAACAAGGCGGAGGACTCGACCACGACGGAGGCGGCGGAACCCGTCGAAGCTCCGCCCCAGGTCCCGCGCGAACTGGCGATCGAGACCGGCTCGCCGGGATTCAACGCGGCCGAGATCTACCGCGAGGACTCTCCCGGTGTGGTCACGATCCGCTCCGTCTTCGGCGGCGCGGCGGGAGGCGCGGAGGGCTCCGGTTTCGTCCTCGACCCGAACGGCGAAATCGTCACCAACGCCCACGTGGTGACCGAAGAAGAAGAAGGTGGCGGCCGCAAGCCCGCCAAGGAAGTCTTCATCGAATTCTCCAACCGCAACGTCCTGGAAGCGGAAATCCTCGGCTTCGACCCGTTCGCCGACGTCGCCCTGCTGAAGGTCCAGCCGGAAGGTTTCCCGCTGCACCCGCTGGAGCTCGGCGACGACGCCGCGCTCGAAGTCGGCGAGCCGGTGGCGGCGATCGGCAGCCCCTTCGGCGAGCAGCGCTCGCTCTCGGTCGGCGTCGTCTCGGCGACCGACAGGGCGGTCAAATCGCTGACCCAGTTCATGATCGAGGGCGCGATCCAGACCGACGCCTCGATCAACCCCGGCAACTCCGGCGGCCCGTTGCTCGAAGGCGAGGGCAAGGTGGTCGGGATCAACCAGCAGATCGAGACCAACTCCGGCGCCAACGACGGGGTCGGCTTCGCCGTCCCGACCACGGCGATCGAACGCTCGGTGGAACAGCTGCGCGAAACCGGGCACGCCGAATACGCCTACATCGGGGTCTCGAGCCAGGCGCTCTACCCGCAGCTCTCCCGCGAGCTCGGCATCGACTCCGACTTCGGCGCGCTGGTCGCCCAGGTCGTGCCGGGCGGCCCGGCCGACAAGGCGGGGCTGAAGGGAGCCACCGGCACGATCCAGTTCCAGGCCGCCGAATACGAAACCGGGGGCGACGTGATCGTCGAAGTCGAAGGCCGAAAGATCGTCGAACCCGACGCGCTGATCCGCGCCGTCGGCGAAAAGCGGCCGGGCGAAAAGCTCGAACTGACGATCCTGCGGGGCAAGGACCGCAAGACCGTCGACGTGACGCTGGGCAAGCGGCCCGACCGGGTCGAATAGTCCTCGGCGCTCCGTCCACCGCTCGACGCGATTTGCGTCGATTCGTCACATAGCGTCGCCGCGCATACTTCTCGGCCGCCGCGGCTAGTAGAACTCCGGCCTTGCTTCAGGAAGTCGCCATAGGACAGAAGTCGCTCGCCGACTACGCGAGCATCGTCGGTC
>JAFDWD010000018.1 GCA_018268695.1 Actinomycetota bacterium | reverse complement strand
TCGGCACGTCCTTGATCACCGCGAAGCCGCCCGCCATGTCGCCGTAGAGGGTCGCGTAGCCGACCGACATCTCGCTCTTGTTGCCGGTGGTCAGCACCAACCAGCCGCGACGGTTGGAGAGCGCCATCATCAGGTTGCCCCGGATCCGCGCCTGGATGTTCTCCGCCGCCAGCCCGTCGAGCACGTCGCCGAGCGCCGCCGCATAGCCCTCCATCATCGGCCCGATCGGGAAGTCGAGCAGCTCGGTGCCGAGGTTGCGGGCGATCTGGCGGGCGTCGTCCTGCGTCTCGTCGCTCGAATGGGGCGAGGGCATGACGACCAGCGAGACCCGCTCGGGACCGAGCGCGTCGACCGCTAGCATCGCCACCAGGGCCGAGTCGATGCCACCGGAGATCCCCAGGCCGACGTGGCGGAAGCCGTTCTTCTCGACGTAGTCGTGGAGGCCGAGCTCGAGCGCCCCGTAGACCTCGTCGATGTCCGACAGCGGCTCGGCCAGTGGCGCGGGAGCGCCGTCCTGCGCCGGGACGTCGACGACCACGAGGTCCTCCTCGAACTGGGCCGCCCGGGCCAGCACGCTGCCGTCGGGCGCCAGGAGGAAGCTCTGCCCGTCGAAGACGAGTTCGTCCTGGCCGCCGACGAGGTTGACGAAGGCGAAGTGGGCGTCGTATTCGCGCGCCCGCTCGCCGAACAGCTCTTCGCGCTCGCCGCCCTTGCCGCGGTGATAGGGGGAGCCGGAGGGGTTGGCGACGATCCGCGCGCCCGCGTCGGCTGCCGCCTGTCCGGGGCCGCCTGGGGACCAGGCGTCCTCGCAGATGGTCAGGCCGACGCGCGTCCCGGCTACCTCGACCGCGTCGTCGGTGTCCCCGGGGATGAAGTAGCGCTGCTCGTCGAAGACCGAGTAGTTCGGCAGGCGGTTCTTGCGATAGACGCGTTGCACGGCGCCATCGGCGAGCACGGCCAGGGAGTTGTAGGCGTGGCGGTAATCGCCGCCGTCGGTGGCCGGCTCGGCGAAACCGACCATCACCGTGATGCCCGGCCCGACCCCTTCGGCGATCTCCTCGACCGCGGCCACGTTCGCGGCGAGGAAGTGACGCTTCAGGTAGAGGTCCTCCGCCGGATAGCCCGGCACGCAGAGCTCGGGGAAGATCGCCAGCTCGGCGCCGGCATCGCGTGCGCGCTCGATCCAGGCGGCGATCTTGGCGGTGTTTCCGGCGACGTCGCCGACGGTGGGGTTGATCTGGCAGAGGGCTATCCGCATGCGGACCTTGCAGTATTTCTGTTTAGGAAGCGCCACTAGGGTGCCGCGATGCGTCCGGGCCGCTCAGCCGTCTTCGTCGCGGCCGTTGCCGCGGCTCTCCTGTGGATACCCGCGCTCGCTCACGGCGCGAGACCGTTCGAACGGCCGGGGGAGACCGTGCCGCCGGGACGCCACTCCTACACCGTGCCGGAAGCTCCCGAGTCGCCCTTCTGCGGAGCGCACTTCTGCGTCCACTGGGTGGATCAGGGCCTCGACGCGCCCCGCCTGAAGGACACGAACGGCGACGGGGTGCCGGACTACGTCGAACGGGTGCTGGCGGTCGCCGAAAACGTCCACCACGTCGAGAACGAAGAGCTGGGGTGGCGCGAGCCGCTCTCCGACGGAACCCTCGGCGGCGGGATGGGGAAGACCGACGTCTACCTCGCCGAGATCGGCCCCCAGCTCTTCGGCTACGCGGCGCCCGACCGCGGCCAGGCCCGGCCGGACGGCCGGACTGTGCGTCGCCACCACGGCTACCTCGTCCTCGACAACGACTACGAACCCTTCGAGTTCCCCCAGACGACCCAAGGCCGCGACCTGAAGGTGACCTTCGCCCACGAGTACAACCACATCCTCCAGTTCGCCTACGACGCCTACGAGGACCCCTGGTTCGCCGAGTCCACCGCGGTCTGGATGGAGGACCAGGTCTACAACGGCATCGACGACTACCTGCGCTACGTCCGCCACTGGGTGAAGCTCTGGGAAACGCCGCTGACCGCGAGCTCGCTGAAGATGTACGGGAGCGCGGTCTGGAACGAGTGGCTCGCCCACCACTACGGTCGGGCGCTGATCCGCGAAGCGTGGGCGGACGCGTCCCGGGTCCGTCCCGCCGGCTTCGCCGTCGCCGCCTATGAAGCGGCGATCCGCGCCGCCGGTCCCTCCAGCCTCGGCCGCGACTTCACCCGCTTTGCCGCCGACGTCGCCGAGTGGCGCACCGGGATCGGCTTCCGCGAGAGCTACCTCTACCCCGACATGCCGCGTCAAGGGGCGCTGGAACCGGGGGCGGCGCCGATCACCCGCCACCTGAACCACACGACCTTCACGCTGCTCGGCGTCCCGACGAGGGCCGGGCGCGAAGTCGAGGTCCAGGTCACCGCACCCCCCGGCATCGCGTCGGGACTGGCGCTGGTCGGGCGGGTCGGCTCCGAACGCCACGGCCGCACTGTCAAGTCGATTGCCTACTCGTCGTCGGGCGGCACGCTGACCGCGCGGCTCTCCGACCCCGGCCGCTATCAGCGCGTGACCGCGGTGGCCGTCAACGCCGATGCCCGCGCCGAGGGATACAGCGCAGGCCGGCTCGACTGGCGCTACCTGACCGAAGGGACGCCGTTCGGGATCAGCGCGCGGATCGTCCGCTAGGCGCGGCCGAGGCGCCGTTTCCCGTGGGGACCGCCTTCACGGTGGGTGGCACGACCGCGGGCGGCGCGCTGCCGATCGCCTCGTCGGTCGCCGCCTCGAGGTCGAGCGCGAAGCTGTCGAGGTCGGCCATCGCGTCGTAGTCGCCGATCAGGCCGAAGTTCACCTGGCCGTTGTAGGACATGATCCCGATGCAGAGGGCCTGCTTGCGGGCCAGCGGGACCATCGGGAAGATCGACTCCATCTGTCGTCCCAGGACGTAGAGCGGGAACTGCGGCCCGGGCACGTTGGTGACGACGAGGTTGAAGAAGCGCTGGGCGGGCTGCAGGCGGGCGGCCTGGGAGACGATCGTGGTCGGCGCGAAGTCGGTGAGGCGGGTGAGGATTTCGGCGCCGACCGCCTGCCCGGAGGCCTTCAGGTCGCCCATCTCCTCGGTGACGATGTGGAGGCGCTCGACCGGGTCCTCGCACCAGACGGGCAGCGGCGCCATCATCGCCGTGATCCGGTTGCCGAGCGCGCCGTGCTCCTCGGCCTCGCGGATCGAGACGGGGACCATCGCCCGCAGCGTCATCCCTTCGGTCTCGTGGCCGCGGGCGCGCAGGTAACGGCCGATCGCGCCGGAGACGATCGAGAGGATGACGTCGTTGACGGTGCCGCCGTGGGCGTCCTTGACGCGCTTCAGGTCGGCCAGCTGGGCCTGGGTCATCTGGAAGCGGCGGTGGGGGCCGATGTCGACGTTGAAGGGGGTCGAGGGGGCGCGGACGCTCGCCGCCGCCATCTTCGAGGTGGCGACCGCTCCGTTGACGACCTGGCGCGGGCCGCGCAGGGCATGGCGGAAGCCGCGGACGATCTCGCGCGGGCTGGTGAGGCGCTCCTTCAGCGCGTCGGCGAGCAGCTGGGTCGAGGTCGGCTCCGGGCGGGCGAGCCACGGCGGCGGGGTGGACGGCGGGCCCTTCGGTTCCCGGTCGAGGTCGTAGAGCACGGTGGTGATGTCGACGCCGGAGACGCCGTCGACCAGCGCATGGTGGCTCTTGCCGATCACCGCGAAGCGGCCGTCGGCCATGCCCT
>JAFDWD010000189.1 GCA_018268695.1 Actinomycetota bacterium | reverse complement strand
TCACCCGCCGACGAACTCCACAAGCTGAACGAACTGCGCGAAAAAGGCGCCCTCAGCCAGGAGGAGTTCGACCAGGCCAAGGCCAAGCTGCTGACCTGAGGGTTGGGGCAAACCCGGCCGTCTCGTCCACGCCCCCTGCACGCTTGTCTCGCTATGCGAGACAAGCGTGCAGGGGTTGGCTGTGGCCGTGGCCGAGACGGCCGCGCCCCCCGGGGTCCGACGGAACCGTCACCGAAGGCCACCCGCCCGGGACACCGCGCCTCGGACGGCCACCCCCGCCCCAACCCTCCGCCCGCCAATGCCAAACAACCGTCCACGGCGCAGTCGCGTCTTGGTCGCGTCTTTCTTTCGCACCGTCGTCGCCTCGACTACGTTCGCGCGCGCACGCCGACTCCGGTCGGTCCAAGAAACCAGCAGGGAGAGAACGAAGCAGATGAATCGTCGGTTCAGTAAGTACGGCTCGAAGACGACGGCGCTCGCGCTCATCGTGGCGGCGGCGCTCGCGGGCGGGGTGCTCGCCGGTTGCGGCAGCGACAGCAACAACGTCGCGAGCACGGTGGAAAAGCAGATCGAAAAGAGCGGCGAACAGGCCGAAAAGATCGTCAACGAAGCCACCAACCAGGTGCAGGAAGAACTTAAGAAGGCCAATAAGGAAAGCGGCGAAGCCTCCAAGCAGGCCGAAGAAGTGACGAAGAACACCGAAGCCGCGATCGAAGAAGCCAACGAAAAGGCCAAGAAGGGCATCAAGCAGGGTCAGGAAATGTCCAAGGAAATCACCGAAGAAGTCAACAAGCAGATCGAAGAAGCGACCCCCTAGGGCCGACCGCGAGGCGAGGAGAACACCATGGGCTTCATGGACAAGCTGAAGGGCACCGCGAAGCAGGCCGTCAACCCCGGCGGCTCGATGAAGGAACGCGACAAGATCCAGAAGATCAACGCGTCGGGCGTCGATGCCACCGCCACGGTGGACTCGATGGAAGAGGTCGGCTCGCAGCTCGGCGGCGGTCATCAGATCGACTTCCAGCTCACCGTCCACCCGGCCGGCGGCACCGACTACCAGGTGTCGACCAGCCAGTCGATGCACGAGCAGACCCTGAAAGGCGTCGAAGCGGGAGCGAAGGTCGCGGTCAAGATCGATCCCGACGATCCGCAGTCGCTGCTGGTCTGGGGTGCCGCCGGTTGATCCTCAGCGGCGTGCCGAGAGGTACGCCGCGATCCGCTCACAGCCGCGTCGCAGCCGTCGGAAGTAGGCGGCGCGGCTGAGGTGGAGGGACTCGGCGACGGCTTCGTGGGTCGCGCTCCGTTCGAGGTAGCCGCGACGGAGCGCGGTCCGGGTCAGCTCGTCGCCGGGGATCGCGTCGAACGCGTGGTCGACGGCGTCGGTGAGGGCGGCGCGGACCGAGGCGGCGCGAGCCGCGATGGTGTCGCCGCTCGCCAAGGGGCTCTGCGCCAGGTCGGCGGGGATGCCGAAGGCGCGGAACGCCTCGCGGACCGTCGCCACCGAGACGGCCTGCTCGGTGCTCGGGCGCGGCGGCTCCGGCAGGCCGAGCTCACGGTAGACGTGGGCGTGGAGGGCGGCGATGATCCCGCCCGGCCCCCAGTCGAGGAGGTGGCACTCGATCGTCTCCTCGCCGACCCGCGCGTCCAGCTCGGGGACGTGGACGGCGCCGCCCGCGGCGGCGAACTCGCGCGCGCCGGGCAGGGCCGGGTTGATCGGCAGGTAGCCGTGGCGAGGGCTGACCGAGGTCGCGGCGAGCAGGCCCGCCATGCCGAGCAGCCCGAAGAGGTCCGGGTCGCGATCCTCCCTGACGGCGATCATGTCGCGCCAGATCACCGCGTCGGGACGGTCGAGCCGGCGCGCGTGGGCGAGGCGCGGGCCGAGGATCGGATCCTCGTCGGCCGCTCCCGGCGCGGTCCCGGGGGTGAGGCAGACGGTCAGGCCGCAGAGGCGCTCCTCGCGATCGCGGGCGACCGTCGCGTGGTCGGGCGAGCCCTCGAGCAGCGCCCGGGAGCCCTCCCAGACCGCGGCGTGTCGGCGCCCGGCGACGGCGCGGTCGGCCTCCTCCAGGTCCCCGGCCCGCAGGCCGTCGACGCGCAGCCGCGCGGACGCCCGCCAGGAGAAGCCCCAGTGGAGCGCCGGGCTCTCGGCGAGTTCGGCCAGGTCGGTCAACGCGAGCGGCCCCGCCGGGCCGGTGCCGATCGCATATAGATGGTCGGCGACGCGGCGCCGCAGCTCCGCTTCGAGCAGGGGGTGGTCGCGCCGCAGGCAGGCACGGATCGCCTTGCGGACCAGCTCGTGCGGGGCGACCCCGAGCCCGCGCGGCTCGACGAAATCGCGCCCGCGGAGCCACTCCCACTCGGCCTCCGGATCGGCCCCCATCAGCGACCCGGCGAGCAGCTCCGGCGTCGTCACGCGGGCGATCGCGGCGGTGGCGAGCGTCGCGAGATGAGGACCCTGGAGCCGTTCGGCGACCAGCCGCGCGACGAAGTCCTCGTCGAGCCCGATCCCGTTCGTCACCGATCCCGAGGCGCCGTCCGCCGCCGCGGCAGCGAGCTCCAACGCCAGCGGGTTGCCGTGCGCCCAGTCGCGGGCGCGGGCGGCCGCGGCGGCGTCGAGGCCATGGCGGCGCAGCACCGCGCTCGACGCCTCCGCGTCGAGCGGAGCCAGCGACACGGGCAGGAAGCAGCCCTCCTCGCGCGCCGCCCACTCCGGGCCGGGTGCGCGGCGCGAGGCGATCAGGACCGCGGCGCCCTCGGGCAGCGCCGGCAGCAGGACCCGGCGCAGGTAGCCACCCAGCGCCTCGACTCGCTCGAAGCAGTCGAGGACGACCAACGGCCGCCCACCGTCCGCCGACGCCCCGAGCGCGTCCTCCAGCTGATCGGGGACCGGCGCGATGTCGCGACCGTCGATCCACACGAGCTCGAACCCGGCCCCCACCGCCCGCTCCGCCACCGCCCGCAGCAGCGCCGTCTTCCCGATCCCCGCCGGCCCGTGGACATAGACCGCGGCGACGCCCCCGGGCTTCGCCAGCTCGGCCTCGATCCCACCCAACTCACCGTCGCGGCCCGCCAGCACCGGCGCAGGATCTCAGATCGAGCTTAGAGGCCGGTAGGCGGTCGCGAGGACCGAGACGGTGGCCTCGGTCGGGAGGGCGCCGGGATCGAGGGACGCGAGGTCCTCGGGGCTGAGGTGCCGGGCGCTCGGGGTCATCCGCAGCAGGTCGACGGCCCCCTGGTCGGTGAGGGACACGGTGTAGGAGATCCGCTCGGTCTCGAGGGGCTCGAAGTGGGGGTCGAGGACGCGGACCAGGCGCTCCTCCTTCTCGGGGTCGACGTCGACCATCCCCTCGACCCGGCGGCGCAGCTCGGCGAGGTGGTCGCCGTCCGGTCGCGCCACGATCAGGCGGCCCTCCTGTCCCAGTAGGCGATGGAACTCGGCCGGGTTGCGTGGGGCGAAGATGTCGAGGACGAGATCGACCGACGCCGAGGCGATCGGGAAGGGGCGGAAGACGTCCCAGCTCGCGGCGGCGGCGCGGGGATGTGCCTTGGCGGCGGCGCGCAGGGCGCGCACGGAGGAATCGAGGCCCAGCCCGCGCGCCTCCGGCAGGGCGTCGAGGGCACCGGCGAGGTGATAGCCGGTCCCGCAGCCCACCTCGAGGACGGTGGCGGCCGAAGGCGCCGAACGCGCGGCGAGGGCGGCAAGCGCGTCTCGCAGCGGGGCGTAGTGGCCGGCCGCGAGGAAGTTGATGCGCGCGCGGGCCATCGGCGCGTCGTCGCCGCTCCGCGCCTGCCCGCCACCCAGCAGGCTCGCGTAGCCCTGGCGGGCGATGTCGAAGCTGTGACGCTCCGGGCAGCGCAGCGAGGAGTCGACGCGCTCCAGGTCCTCCTCGCAGACGGGGCAGCGGAGGATCGGGAGGACGCGGTCGAGGGCGGTGTCCGGTGCGGGCATCCGGTGCCCTAGCGGCGCGCCGTCGCCGGCGCCGCGAGGTCGACGAACCAGACCCCGTCGCGCAGGCTCCGCTCGCCGGCTCCGACCTCGACCGGGTCGGAGAAGATCGGGCCGTCGACGACGAAGGCGTGGAACTCGCCGTCCTCGCCGGCCAGGCCGACACC
>JAFDWD010000188.1 GCA_018268695.1 Actinomycetota bacterium | reverse complement strand
GGGCGAATTCTTCACCTTCCTCGGGCCCTCGGGCTGCGGCAAGACGACGACGCTGCGGATGATCGCGGGCTTCGAGCAGCCGACCCAGGGCGAAGTCCTGATCGAGGGCACCAACGTCGCCGGGACGCCGCCGCACAAGCGGCCGACCAACACGGTCTTCCAGAGCTACGCGCTCTTCCCCCACATGAGCGTGGAGAAGAACGTCGCCTTCGGCCTCAAGCGCAAGGGCGTCGACAAGGACGAGATCGCCGAGCGGGTGGCGGCCGAGCTGCAGCGGGTCGGCCTCGCGCGGGAGGCCAATCGCCGTCCCTCCCAGCTCTCCGGCGGGATGCAGCAGCGGGTGGCGTTGGCGCGGGCGCTGGTCAACCTGCCGAAGGTGCTGCTGCTCGACGAGCCGCTCGGCGCGCTCGACCTGAAGCTGCGCAAGGGCCTGCAGATCGAGCTGAAGCAGATCCAGCGCGAGGTCGGGATCACCTTCGTCTACGTCACCCATGACCAGGAGGAGGCGCTGACGATGTCCGACCGGATCGCGGTGATGAACCGCGGCAAGGTCGAGCAGGTGGCGGGGCCGGAGGAGGTCTACGACCGGCCGACCACCAGCTTCGTCGCGGGCTTCATCGGGGTGTCGAACCTGATGCCGGCGCAGGTCTCGGCGCCGGGCATGGTGAAGCTCGACTCCGGGCCCGAAGTCCCCGCCGACACCGCCGGGCTCGCTCCCGGCGAAGGCTGCGCGGCGGTGGTGCGGCCGGAGAAGCTGCGGATCGACCTGGCCGGCGACGCGCCGCCCACCGACGGCACGCCGTCGGTCGAGGGCGTGGTCGAGAGCTCGGTCTACCTCGGTACCGCCACCCAGATCGTCGCCGGCGTCGGCGATGGGGTGCGGATGACGGTCCTCGTCCCCAACGCCGACGAGTCCGAACGCCAGACGCTGCCTGGGGGCGGCGCCCGCGTCGTGCTCAGCTGGGAGCCCCAGCACATGCATGTGGTGATCGACAAGGACGTGGAGCAGAAGGACGGTGAGGGCGATGGGGATGAATAGGAAAACGCGGCGGGCGCTCACCCGCGTCGGCCTCGCCTTGATGGCGCTGGCGGCAACGGTCGTCCTGGCGGCCTGCGGCGGCGGGATCGAAGAACTGCCCGAAAACTACGGCGGTAGCGGTGGCGGCAACGAGGTCAAGATCGAAGGCAAGCCCTCGGGCCAGATGACGATCTCGAACTGGCCGCTCTACATCGACAAAAAGACCGTCGGCGACTTCGAAAATGAAACCGGCGTCTCGGTCAAATACGTCGAAGACGTGAACTCCAACGAAGAGTTCTTCGCCAAGATGCAACCGTTCCTCTCGCAGGGCGAATCGGGCGGCCGCAGCCTCATGGTGGTCACCGACTGGATGGCGAAGAAGATGCACGAACTCGGCTACCTGCAGGAATTCGAACCGGCGGCGATCCCGAACTTCGAGAAAAACCTCGCCACCCGCCTGCGGGCCGCGAGCTACGACCCGGGGCGGCAGTTCGCCGCGCCGTGGCAGTCGGGGATGACCGGGATCATCGTCAACAAAGAAAAGGCGCCCGACATCCACTCGATCTGCGACCTGTTCGATCCCAAATACAAGGGCAAGATCGACATGCTGAACGAACTT
>JAFDWD010000187.1 GCA_018268695.1 Actinomycetota bacterium | reverse complement strand
CGTCTTCCACGACCTGCTCGGCATCACCACCGGCCACATGGCCAAATTCGTCAAGCAGTACGCCGACGTGCACGCCGAGATGACCGCCGCCGTCGGCCGCTACGCCGATGAGGTGCGCGGCGGCTCATTCCCCGGCCCCGAGCACGCCTACGCGATCGACGACGAGGAGCTGGCCGAATTCCGCCGCCACGTCGACAGCGAGGCGCTCGCCTCCGCGAAGGCGTGGGAGTGGGAGCCACTGAGCTAGGAGGGGGTCGCCGATACCTTCATCGGACCCGCCTCGGCTTGGACGTGCTGACGGTCACGATCACGTTGCCGGACGACTCGAGGACAGGCTGCAGATTCTTCGGAAGCGTCTTCGTGCAGGAGGGGCCGTGGCAGAGGCCCGCGCTGATGTCGCCTCCGGTCAGCGGAACCTCCCCGAGCCCGGGCATCTCGACCGCCAGGTCGCCGGTCCAGCTCGCGGTCTTCGGGTCATCGAGGTGGAACGTCGCCGAACCGGTGAACGGCGCCCCCGGCGCGATCGTCGCTTCGGCGAGCGGTTCGGCCAGGTTCGGAACCTGGAAGGCGGCGGCGTTGCCTTCTTCGGCGTCGAAGAGGACGGTGCCGTAGCTCACGGCGAAGTCACCGAACCGTTTGCCGTTGACCGAGGCCTGGAAAGTCGTCCCTTCCGATTCGAACTGCTTCGTGCCTTCCTCGCGGCGAGCCTGGAACAGGACGTTCGCGCGTTCGTCTCCGGCGAGAAGGTGTAATTCGTGGCGTTCCCGTTCCTTTTGCTCCTTGGATTCCCGCGCCGATTCCCGCCAGGGGAATTCTTTGCTCGGCCTGCACGTGCCGGCCGCCTGGCGTTGCACGGTGCCGCGTGCGCGGTGCGAATGGACGACGGTGTAGCCGCGTTCTCCGCGGAAGTCGAAGGAGCCGACGAACAGGCCGGTTTCGATCGTCGTCGGATTGCCCTTGCAGCCGGGGATGAGGTTTTTCGTTTCGGTCTTGGTGGGGACGAACCTGCCGCGGAAGTGGCCGAGCCGACCGACCTTCACCTTGATTCGGCTCCCGTCGAAAGTCTGCCGGCGGTCGAGGGAGAAGTAGCTGACGTTTGTCATGCCGGCTGCTGATTTCAACTTGGTGACATTGAGGACGACGCCCTGGCCGACGGAAAAGAGGTCGACCCGGAACCCGTGGGTGCCTCGGAGGTTGATCTGCGCCGAAATCGAGGCTTCCTGCTTGAGCCGATGCGGTTTCGCGGCAGCTGCACCCGCGGGGAGCGCGCACGCGCCGAAAATCACCGTAGCCGCCAGGATGACGGCGATGACCTTTTGCCTCACGCGGGCAGAGTATTTAATTTCTACTTCGCGGGTTGGCTCCGCGGCACCGAGGCTTGGCGGGAAGGGGAGAGTGCGGCCACTTTGATGGCTGAGGGCTCGAAGAGGCGGAAGCGCAGCTTGCTGGAGACTCCGTCGCTCTCCCGGCAACGGGGACAGTCGCCCGCGGCGGCGGCGACCGTGGCGTTGAAACTGCTTTCGCATCGCTCACAAAAGAACACGTGGACATCCTTTGGTCGGTGGCGAGATGCGCCCGGTGGGGTGGAGTGAGCCTAGTCCCCTTGGACTGAGCGTCCAAACATTTTTTAAGGATGCGCCGACCCTCCGGCGCCGGCGCATCCCCTTGGCCTCAGTTGGCCTTGTGGACCGATGCGGCCGGCATCGCGGACTCGATCGTCGAGACCTTCATGCGGCACCTCCCTTCGTTTCTCGGGGGCAACTGGCCTTGCTGACCTGAATTCAGATAGGAAAGGCCGTTTTGGGTGAATCAATTGGCCCATAAAGTCGCTCAGACCGTTCGAATCTTGCTTAGTATGCGAGACCATTCGGTCAAGGGGGAGGAAAGGAACGAGGCGATGAATCCGGCTCAAAAAGAACAATCCGCGGCACTGGCTCAATCGCTCGCCGCGATCGTCACCCACCCGCTTCGGCGCCGCATCTGGTACAGCATGAGCGAGCGCCCGATCAGCCCACGCGAGCTTGCCGACAAGCTGCATGAGCCCGTCAATGACATCGCGTACCACGTCCGGGTTCTCCGCGACATGGGTGTCATCGAGCTGGCGGGGACGCAGCCGGTTCGGGGCGCCACCCAACACTTCTACCGTGCGGTACGACGGCCTCATCTGACCAACGAGGAGGTCGCGGAGCTCACTCCGGACGAGACCATCGCCAGCGCCACGAACATCTTGCAGATGGAGTTCGGAGATGCCGCGGCCTCGCTTGAAGCGGGCGCGCTGGTCAGCAGACCTGAGCACTACGTATTTCGGCTCGCCGTGACACTCGACGAGGAGGGTTGGAACGAATACCACTCCATCCTGGCCGAGGCGGCCGACCGGCTCTACGAGGCGGAGGCGCGTTGCGTCGAGAGGCGCAGCAAGAACGGCGAAGAGTCGGAGTCGGTCTCCGTCGTCGCCCACCTAAACCTCTTCGAGCGCGGCTGATGGCCTGATCCCGGGCGACCGATCGTCGCCCTGGCGCATGTATCGTGCCGAAAGGTTCGGAGATGTTTTCCGATTCCCCTTTCGGAGGCAGAGCGATGCGACGCGCGATCTTGACGACGATGGTCCTTGCCCTGGGCATCTCGCTCTTCACGGCGAGCGGGGCGGGGGCTGTCGCGAAGGGCGGGGAATTCGGGGACACCTGCGAAGGCACGCGGCCCGGTGCGCCTTTCGCCGCCGCATTCGAGACCTCGCGGACCGGGTCCTCGCTGCCGCTCGCGGCGCCCACGTCCGGCGTCCTGACCAAGTGGATCGCCTACATGCCCGCCCTCTTCCCGGCCGAAGGCGTGCCCCCGTTCACCGTCCGCATCGTCAAGGTGCTGGGCTCCGGCCAGGTGGAAGTGACGGCAAAGGGGGCTCTCGAGAAGCTTCGCCCGGGTCCCAACGAATTCGAGACGAGGTTGCCGATCGAGGCCGGCGAGTACCTGGCCCTCGGTTCCAACGAATCGGGAGCGATCGCCTGCTCCACCACCGCCGAAGAAGAACAGACCAACGTCCAGGTGCGCGGTGGCGGAATCTCATTTCCATTGGTGCAGCCCGGTCAACGCTCCGCCTTCGAATCGACCGAACTTCGCGTACCTGTCTCGGGCGTGATCGAGCCCGACGTCGACGGGGACGGCTTCGGCGACCTCACCCAGGACGCGTGTCCGCAGGGCGCCGACTATCAAGGCCCTTGCCCGACGATCAGCTTCGCGCCCTCCTACACGGTCGGCACGAAGTCCGTCCAGGTCCAGGTCCGGTCGAGCGCCAAGGCCCGCGTGGCCGTCTCCGGCCTCGTGCCCAGCGCCTCACCAGGCGTGAACAAGGCGATCGCGCCCGGAAGGCTCGCGAGCTTCAGCCTCTCGATCCCGCACTCGCTGATCGCGAAGCTCGAACGCCTCGATCCGAGCAGATCCTTGAGCGCCCGTCTGGTTGCCCGCGTCCCTGATGTCACCGGCAGCGTCAGCACGGACCGACTCACGGTTCGCCTCCCCGGTCGCCGCGGCTAGACCACGCGTCCATCCGCGTGAACCTCACCGCGGAGAGTGGTTGACGAGATCGCTCCCTCTCTGAGAGGTTGGACAGGCAATCCAAACCTGGTTCCCCCGGAGGCTCCGATATGCACCGTTTCCGCGTCCTGGCAGGACTGACCTTCGCGTTCGCCGTCCTTACTGTCGCGCCCGCCGGCGCCGCGATCGTCACGGTCGGCAGCCCGATGACGGGTAACTACTCGTCCCTGGAAATCGGCCTCAGCTTCGCGGTCTTCAACACCCACGTTCCGGGCAACAATGTCTCGCCGGTGAACGGCGCGGTCGTCGGCTGGAACATCGAGGGTGCCTCGGGTGGCCCGTTCACGCTCCGGGTGATCAGACCTGTCAACGCGACGGAATACGTCGGTGGCGGGCATAGCGCGCCGGCGAGTCCGCTCACCACGGCCTTTCAGCACTTCAGCGCCGACGTGCCGATCAAGGCGGGCGAGATGGTGGCGTTCGACCATGCCAATCCGTCGGACCACATCGGGATCGGATCGCCGCTGCTTTCGACCAACAAATTGGGCTTCTTCAACCCGGCTCTGGCGGAAGGGGCGACCGGAACCGCCACGTCGACGACCAGCGTCGAAGCCGCGTTCAACGCCGAAGTGCAACCCGAACCGACCGTAACCGGTCTGGGGACCTCCGGGGGACCGACGGGCGGCGGCACCTCCGTCCTGATCGCCGGCACGGATCTGGAGAACACCGTCGGGGTGAGCTTCGGGGGCTCGCCGGCGAGCTTCGGCCAGGTGACGGAAGGATCGGTCGTCGCGACCTCGCCCCCGGGAT
This sequence comes from Actinomycetota bacterium, assembly GCA_018268695.1. Next base: position 1,307 of record JAFDWD010000187.1, on the reverse strand, counting down.
CGGCGGGCCCGGTGACCGTCACCGTCACCACGCTGGCCGGCAGCGCCACCGCGGGCCAACCTTTCACCTACCAGGCGAGCGCTCCCGCTCCGACCCCCGGCCCATCGTCGACTCCGCCGCCGACGTCGACGGCGAAGTCGCCGGTCAAATGCAAGGTCCCGAATCTCCTCGGGCAGACGTTGAGGTCGGCGAAGGCGAAGCTGGCTGCCGCCCATTGCAAGCTCGGCAAAGTGACGAAGCGGCAGGAGCCGAAAGGCAAGGTCGGCAAGGTGGTCAAACAAGGCGCGAAACCGAATTCCTCGCTCGCCGGGAACGCAGCAGTCCCCGTGACGGTCGGAAAGGCCTCCTAGCGGCATAAGATCGTCGGAGTGCCGATCTACGAGTTCGAGTGCGAAGAGTGCGGGGCGGGCTTCGAGGAGCTGGTCGCGGCGGGGACCGAGTCGGTCGCCTGTCCGGAGTGCGGGTCGGAGCGGTCGCGGAGGCTGATCTCGGCGGTGTCGCCGCCGGGTAGGACGCCGCGGGGCGCGCGGGTACGCTCGGACGAATCGCGGCGGCGGGAGAAAGTGGCGGCGCGGGAGGACCGGATCACCGAGTCCCGCAAGCGCCGCGCGGCGGGGGAGAAACCGTGAGTGCGACGGACGCGGCGGCGCGGCGCGAGGAGCTGGTCGCCCTTTACAAAGAAGTCTCGAAGTGCACCAGATGCCCGCTGCACGAGACGCGCACCAAAGCGGTGTTCGGGGCCGGGAACGCGGACGCCGACCTGATGTTCGTCGGCGAGGCCCCGGGTGCCGAAGAGGACCGCCAGGGGCTGCCGTTCGTCGGGCGGGCCGGGCAGCTGCTGAACGAGCTGCTGGTCGAGATCGGGCTCTCGCGCGACGAGGTCTTCATCTGCAACGTCCTCAAGTCCCGGCCGCCGAACAACCGCGACCCGCAGCCGACCGAGATCGCCGCCTGCGAGCCCTACCTCTTCGAGCAGGTGCGGCTGATCCAGCCGCGCGTCGTCTGCACGCTCGGCAACTTCGCCACCAAGCTCCTGACCGGCAACCCGACCGGGATCACCCGCGTCCGCGGCACCGCGCAGACGCACGAGCTCGGCGGCCGCACCGTCCACCTGTTGCCCCTGTTCCACCCTGCGGCGGCGCTCCGCACGCCGGCGGTGAAGGAACAACTCCGCGCCGATTTCGCAACGATCCCGGCACTGATCGAGCAGGCCCTGCCGGCGCCGCTGCCGAGCGCGGCGGAGGTCGCGGCCGAGACGGACCCCGAGGTCGACGATGCGCCGCCGCCCGTCGACCAGCTCGGCTTCT
>JAFDWD010000186.1 GCA_018268695.1 Actinomycetota bacterium | reverse complement strand
GCCCGAGCCGGTCTGGAAGACGTCGATCGGGAACTGGTCGTCGTACTTGCCCTCGGCGACGGCGGAGCCGGCCTTGGCGATCCGCTCGGCGACGTCGGCGTCGAGCTTGCCCAGCGCTCCGTTGGCTTCCGCGGCGGCGGACTTGATCCGGCCCAGCCAGCGGACCACGGGGACCGGCACGCGCTCGCCGGAAACCGGGAAGTTGTCGACTGCTTTGGTGGTCTCGCCGCCCCAGAGCTGCTCGCCCGAGGGGGTGCCTGCGTCAACGCTCAAGTTCTTGCCTCCGTCGTGTCTTCGGGAAAAATCGGGGGCCCGAAGCGTATTGCGCGGAGACGGGCGGCGGGCTCAGGCCAGGCCGTTGGCGGCCATGCCGACGACGGTCGCCAGCGCGAACAGGGTCGCGCAGAGGATCGCCAGGCCCGCAAGCCGGGGGCCGAGGGCCGCTTGGGTCTTGAACGACTGATCTCTCACTTGCCCTTCATCGGTCGCCGCGCGAGACTCGTGACCTCTGCAACGCGCCCGTCACAGACCTCTACACCGATTCGTGTAACCTACTGCCGATGCCCACCGTTCGCGAGGCCACGTTCGACCTCTTCCGGGAGGGGGGGATGACGACGATCTTCGGTAACCCGGGGTCGACCGAGTTGCCGATGCTGCGTGACTTCCCGGGCGACTTTCGTTACGTCCTCGGCCTGCAGGAGGCGGTCGTGGTCGGGATGGCCGACGGCTTCGCCCAGGCGAGCGGCAAGACCACGGTCGTCAACCTCCACACGGCGCCCGGGGTCGGCAACGCGATGGGGGCGATCTTCAACGCGCAGGCCAACCACTCGCCGCTCCTGATCACCGCGGGCCAGCAGGCGCGCGCCCAGATCACCCTGCAGGCGAACCTCACCAACCGCGATGCGACGCGGATGCCGCACCCGCTGGTGAAGTGGAGCTACGAGCCGCCGCGCGCCGAGGACGTGCCGCTGGCGCTCGCCCACGGTGCCCATCTCGCCGGGTTGGCGCCGCGCGGGCCGGTCTTCGTCAGCCTGCCGATGGACGACTGGGGCGTCGAGGTCGACGCGGCCGACGCCCGCCACGCGATCTCCCGCAAGGTGACCGGACGCGCCGTCGCCGACCCGGCCGCCGTCGCCGCCCTGGCGGCCGAGCTGGACGCGGCGCGCAACCCGGTCCTCGTTGCCGGCCCCGACATCGACACGGCCGGCGGCTGGGACTCCGCGATCGCCCTGGCCGAGCGCCAGCGCCTCCCGGTCTGGGCCTCGCCCGCGACCGGCGGCGTGCGCCTCGGCTTCCCCGAGAACCATCCGAACTTCCGCGGCGTCCTGCCGCCCGCGATCGGCCCGGTCGGGATGACGCTCGAGGGCCACGACCTGATCCTCGTCGTCGGCAGCTCGGTCTTCCCGTACTACCCCTACATCCCCGGGCCGCTGCTGCCCGAGGGCGCGCGGCTGGTCGCGATCACCTCCGACCCCGACGAGGCGGTGCGGGCGCCGATGGGCGACGCGATCGTCGCCGACGTCGGCCTGACCTTGGCGGCGCTGGCCGAGGCGGTCCCCGAGTCGGGCCGCCCGGCGCCAGAGCCGAACCCCGGCCCGGGCGACCTGGAGATCACCGACCCGCTGAACGCATCGACCGTCCACGGGGCCCTCCGCGAGGTGCTGCCGGAGGACGCGATCGTCGTCCTCGAGTCACCGTCATCGACGCTCGCGCTGCGCAATCAGCTGCGCCTCTCGCGTCCCGGCTCCTACTACTTCAGCGCCGGCGGCGGCCTCGGCTTCGGGCTCGCGGCCTCGGTCGGCGTGCAGCTCGCGGAGCCCGACCGGCCCGTCGTCTGCGTCCTCGGCGAGGGCTCGGCGCAGTACGCGATCACCGCCTTCTGGAGCGCCGTCGCCTACGACGTGCCGGTCACCTTCCTGGTCCTGCGCAACGAGGAGTACGCGATCCTCAAGTGGTTCGCCGAAGTCGAGCAGATCACCGGGGCGCCCGGCCTCGACCTGCCGAAGCTGGACGTCGCCGCGGTCGCCGCAGGCTACGGCGTGAGCACGACGGTGGCGAAGGACCGCGACGAGGTCGCGGGAGCGCTTCAGGCGGCACTCGCCTCGTCGAAGCCAGAGCTGGTCGAAGTCCCGGTGGCCCCGGGCATGTCGCTGTTCTGAGCATGGCTTTTCGCTCGCTCGTCGACCGCGGACCGGCCGCCCTGGCCCCGCCGACGCGCGACCCGTCCCCCGATCGGGCGCCCGACTCGCTCGCCGCCGGCGTCGCGCAGCCGCTGCGCGGCGAACTCGAGGCGCTGCTCGGGGCCGACCGCGTCCTCTCCCGCCCCGGCGATCTCATCCGCTACGCCTCCGACGCCTCTCCGTACCGCAAGTTCCCCCGTGCGGTGGTGATGGCGAGGGAGGCTGACGACGTCGCCAACGTCCTCGCCTTCGGCCGCGCCGAGGGAATCCCGGTCACCTTCCGCGCCGGCGGCACCAGCCTCAACGGCCAGGGACAGACCGACGGCGTCCTCGTCGACGTGCGCCGCCATTTCCGCGGCCTGGAGGTCCTCGAGGACGGCGCCGCCGTCCGCGTCGGCACCGGCACGATCCTCGGCCACGTCAACCGCGTGCTCGCCCCGCTCGGCAGGCGCCTCGGCCCCGACCCGGCGAGCACCGACGTCGCCACCGTCGGCGGCGTCGTCGCCAACAACTCGGGCGGGATGCGCTGCGGGGTGACCAAGGACTCCTACTCGACCCTGCGCTCGCTGACCTTCGTCCTCCCATCGGGGACCCGGATCGACACCGCCGCGCCCGGCGCCGCCGCCGAGTTCGAGGCGGCCGAGCCGGAGCTCGCCACGGGCCTGGCCGCGATCCGTGACGAGATCCGCGCCGACGCCGAGCTTTCGGCACGCATCCGTCGCAAGTTCGAGATCAAGAACACGACCGGCTACCGCCTCTGCGCCTTCCTCGACGCGACGTCGCCGCTGGAGATCTTCCGCCGCCTGCTGATCGGCTCCGAGGGGACCCTCGCCTACATCCCCGAGGTCGTCTTCGAGACCGTCCCGCAACCGGCGCTCACCACGGTCGCCTGGGTCCACTTCCCCGACATCGACTCCGCCGTCGCCCCGGTCAACGATCTCGTCGCCGGCGGCGCCACGGCGGTCGAGCTGATGGTCGCGCCCGCTCTGATCACCGCCGCCTGGAACATGGTCGGCGCGCCGCAGGAGTGGAAAGAGCTCGACCCGACCTCGGCGGCGCTCCTGGTCGAGTACGGCGGCGCGACCGAGGAGGAGCTCGCGGCGCAGGTGGCCCGCGGGACCGAGACGCTCGGCGGCCACGAGACGATCCGCCCGATCGATTTCACCCGCGATCCGCACGAGATCGAGACGGCCTGGCGCGTGCGCGAGGGCCTCCAGGGTCTGGTCGGGCGCCTGCGCCTACCGGGCACGGCGCTGATCCTCGAGGACGTCTGCGTGCCGCCGGCCCGGATCGCCGAGTGCGCCCGGGACCTGCAGCCGCTGCTCGTCGAGCACGGCTTCCTGCCCGGCGTCGCCGGCCACGCCTCGGCCGGGAACCTCCACTTCATGCTCACGCCCGACTTCTCCAAGCCCGAGGACACCGAGCGCTACGAGGCCTTCATGGAGGCCCTGGTCACGCTGATCGTCGACAAGTACGACGGCTCGCTGAAGGCCGAGCACGGAACCGGCGTGAACATGGCTCCCTATGTCGAGCGCGAGTGGGGGGCGCGGGCGACCGCGCTGATGTGGCGGGTCAAGCGGCTGGCGGACCCCGACGGGGTGCTCTCGCCCGGCGTCGTCCTGAGCCGCGACCGGGACGCGCACCTGCGCGACCTGAAGACGACGCCGCCGATCGAGGAGTCGGCGACCACCTGCGTCGAGTGCGGCTTCTGCGAGCCGGTCTGCCCGAGCCGGGACCTGACGACGACGCCGCGCCAGCGGATCGTCCTGCGGCGGGAGATCGTGCGCCAGCCGAACGGCTCGGCGCTCCAGGGCGCGCTGCTCGACGAACTGGGCTACGAGGCGCTCGAGACCTGCGCGGCCGACGGCAGCTGCCAGCTTGCCTGCCCGGTGGGGATCGACACGGGGACGCTGGTCAAGGGCCTCCGGGCCGAGCGTCACACCGGGCGCGCGGAGCGGGCGGCGCTGGCGACGGCGAAGCGCTGGGGGACGGTGGAGTCGGCCTCGCGTGCGGCGCTGCGGGTGGGCGGCGGGGTGGCGCGACGGACGCGCAAGGGCCGGGCGCTCCCCGGCCCGGCGAACGCATCCCTTCCGGCCACGACCCGCGAGGGCGCCGCCGCGGTCTACGTCCCCTCGTGCACGAACCGGATCTTCGCCGGCGGCCCGGTCGCGGGGCTGGTCGCGGTCTCCGCGCGGGCGGGCCTGCCGGTCTGGATCCCGGACGACGTGTCGGGGAGCTGCTGCGGTCTCCCGTGGGGATCGAAAGGCTTCGGCGACGCCCACGCCCACAAGGCGAACGGGATGGTCGAGCGCCTCTGGCGGTGGAGCGGCGAGGGAGCCCTGCCGGTCGTGGTCGACGCCGCCTCCTGCACCGGCGCGATCGTCGAATCGGGGGAGGGAACGCTCACCGAGGAGAACGCGGCGTGCCTCGCCGCGATGAAGATCCTCGACTCCGTCACCTGGGCCCACGACCGCCTGCTGCCCGAACTGGAGATCGTCCGCCGCCTCGACGCCGCCGCGATCCACCCGACCTGCGCGACCAACCGCCAAGGCGACGCCCGTCGCCTCGCCGCCCTTGCCGCGGCCCTCGCCGACGAAGTCCACCAGCCCCCGACCGCGACCTGCTGCGGCTTCGCCGGCGACCGCGGCATCACCCACCCCGAGCTGACCGCCGCCGCCACCCGCGCCGCGGCCGCCGAGCTCTCAGGCCGATCCTTCGATGCCTACCTGTCGAGCAACCGCACCTGCGAGATCGGCCTGACCCGCGCCACGGGTCACACCTACGAATCGATCATCAACGCCCTCGACCGTGCCACCCGATGTTGACGGGCCGAAAACCCGTCAGATAGTCCGGTTTTCGTCCCGTCAACCGGCGGCTTTGTTGGTGGCGCGGGCGTCGATCTCGGCGAGCAGGCGCTGGGTGCGGAGGTCGCGCTCCTGGCGGGCGTCGATCAGGGGGTTGACGATGCCGCGGAGGGCGCTCACGTAGCGCCACCACTTCGGGGCGAAGACGCGCGGGGCGCGCTCTTCGATGCCGCGGACGAAGGCGGCGGCGGCTTGGTCGGGCTTGATCCGCTTCATCATGAAGGCGGGGAGGGTCTCGTTCAGTTTCTGGGCGTCCGGCTGGGAGAGGGCGTCCTGGACCATGGTGGTGTCGACCCAGCCGAAGTAGGCGACGGTCGCGCTGGCGCCGTGGGGGGCGAGCTCGACGCGGAGGGAGCGTCCCAGGGACTCGACGCCGGGCTTGGCCACCGCGTAGGGGCTGTTGCCCATGCCGTTGGCGAAGGCGTAGACGGAGGAGACGAGGCCGAGATGGCCTTGGCGCTCGACGATCTGGGGGAGGGCGGCGCGGACGGTGCGGAAGACGCCAAGGAGGTCGACCTCGAGGACCCGTTCCCATTCCTCGCCCGACATGGCTTGGACGGTCGCCATCGGGTTCTGGGCGATCCCGGCGTTGGCGACGGCGCAGTCGAGGCCGCCGAAGGTCTCG
>JAFDWD010000185.1 GCA_018268695.1 Actinomycetota bacterium | reverse complement strand
GGCCGGGCGGGATGAATGCCCCGCTACGCTGGGAAACGGTGCATCTCGTTCCCGTCGCCCACGTGAGCGGCATCTTCGGCCCGCTCGAGCTTCTCCCCATGCTGATCGCCGCGGCGCTCTACGCCAAGCGGGCGACGACCCTTGCCGCGCGCGGCCGCCCGGTGCCGCTGTGGCGCCAGATCTGCTTCGCCTCGGGCCTGCTCGTGATCGCGCTGGCGCTGATCACGCCGCTGTCGGACCTCGCCGACGAACTCGTGATCGCCCACATGATCGAGCACCTGGCGATCGGCGACATCGCCACGCTCCTGATCGTCCTCGGCCTCACCGGGCCGCTGCTGCAGCCGATCCTCGCGATCAAGTTCTTCGACCGGATGCGGATCCTCTGCCACCCGGTGGTGGCGATGTCGGTCTGGGCCTTCTTCATGTTCTTCTGGCACGCGCCGCCGCTGTACGACGCCGCCTACGGCACCTCGTTCGTCCACTTCGTCGAGCACGGGACCTTCATCGCCACCGGGATCCTGCTCTGGATGCCGGTTTTCGGGCCGCTGCCGATGCCGACCTGGTTCACCGCCGGCTGGAAGGTCGTCTACGTGATCCTGATGCGGCTGATCGCGACCGTGCTCGGCAACATCCTGATGTGGGACGGGCAGGTCCTCTACAACGTCTACGCCGCGGGCCAGGCGAAGCACAACATCGACGCGATCACCGACCAGTCGATCGCCGGCGTGGTGATGATGGTCGAGGGAGTCTTCCTCGGCCTCGGCGTCCTCGCCTGGTTCTTCTTCCGAGCGGCGAGCGAGGGGATCGAGAAGCAGCGGCTGATCGACCTGGCGTTCGAGAACGGGGTCGAGCTGGACCCCGACCGGGCGCAGCGCGCGGTCGCCGCGGGGCACGGGAAGCGGCTGGAGGAGCAGATCCGGCGCGAAGGGAGACGCGAACTCGTATGAAGAGGCTGGGACTGCTCGTCTTCGTCGTCGGGGGTGCCAGCCTCGGCGTCGAGATCGCCGCGGCGCGCCTTCTCGCGCCCTACTTCGGCGCCTCGACGATCGTCTGGGCGAACACGATCGGCATCGTCCTCGTCGCCCTCTCGGCGGGCTACTGGATCGGCGGCAAGGTCGCCGACCGCAACCCGGATCCGGCCCGCCTCGGCGCCCTGGTCCTCGTCGCCGCGGCCCTGATCGCCGTCGTCCCCTTCGCCGCGCGCCCCTTCCTCAGCTTCTCGGTCGACGCCTTCGACTCGCTCTCGATCGCCACCTTCGGCGGCTCGCTGTTCGGCGTCCTGATCCTGGTCGCGGTGCCGGTGGCGCTGCTCGGCGCGGTCGCGCCGTGGGCGGCGCGGCTCGCGGTCGGGGACGACGCCAAGGGGGCCGGCGAGGCGGTCGGGCGCCTGTACGCGATCTCCACCGCCGGGTCGCTGGTCGGGACGATGACCTCGGCGCTCGTCGCGATCCCGCTGCTCGGGACCCAGCGCACCTTCATCGCCTTCGCCCTGGCGCTCGGGCTTGCCGCGGTCCTCACCGTCGGCCGCCGCGCGCTCCCGGTCGCCGCCGCGCTCGCGCTGGCCCTGGCGATCCCACCCGGGTCGATCAAGGACGCCGAGGACGAGCGCGTCCTCTACGAGGGGGAGACGGTGCAGCAGTACGTGCGGATCGTCGAACGCGAGGACGGCAGCCGGGCGATGGAGCTGAACGAGGGCCAGGCGGTCCACTCGCTGTGGAAGCCGGACACCTACCTCACCGACGACTACTGGGACGGGATGGTCGTCCTGCCGACGATCGGCCACGTCGAACCACGAAAGATCGCGATCCTCGGCAACGCCGGCGGCACCGTCGCGCGCGCACTCGGTCACTACTTTCCCCGCACCGCCGTCGACGCGGTCGAGATCGACGGTGAGCTGACGAGTCTGGGACGCAGGTACCTCGGCCTCGACAACCCGCGCATGGAGGTCTTCACCGAGGACGCGCGGCCCTGGCTCGAGGCCTCCGAGGGCGGCTACGACGCGATCCTCGTCGACGCCTACCGCCAGCCCTACATCCCCTTCTACCTGACCACCGTCGAGTTCTTCCGGCTCGCCGCCGAACGACTCGCGCCGGGCGGCGTGGTGATCGTCAACGTCGGCCACCCGGAGGGCTCGCCGAAGCTCGAGCAGGTGCTCGGGGCGACGATGTCGGCGGCCTTCCCGCGCGTGCTCCGCGACCCGATCGCCGACGTCAACACGCTGCTCGTCGGCGGCGATGCCGGGATCTCGGCCGAGCGGATGGAGGCGGCCGCGCCGCTGCTGCCGCGCGACCTGCGCCGGCTCGCGCTGGAGGCCTCGGCCCGCCTCGCTCCGCGCCTCCCCGGCGGCGAGGTCTACACCGACGACCACGCCCCGGTCGAGTGGCTGATCGACGATTCCCTGCTGGAATACGCCGGTGCCGCCGGCGACTGACCTCTCGTTTCTCGACCGGACGCGCGCCTGGCTCGTCACCGGGGCGCCGGGCCGCGGCCTCGCGTTCGCCATCGACTTCGCCGCCGCGGCACGGACGATGCTGCGCGCGCGCCGGTCCCGCTAGGGTCCTCCGACGATGCAGACGACCCTGAAAGAGCTTCCCGACTCACGCGTGGAGGTCCAGGCGGAGGTTGCCGCCGAGGACGTCCAGCGCGCCGCCAATCGCACCGCCCGCGCGATGGCGC
>JAFDWD010000184.1 GCA_018268695.1 Actinomycetota bacterium | reverse complement strand
TAGAGTCCCTGCCAGATGAATCGGGCTGTCGCGCTGCTGGCGGCCGCCCTGCTGCTCGCCGGACTCGCCGGCTGCGGCGGGAGCGGCGCGGAACCGGGCGCGCCGAAAGGCGCGACCGTCGTGCTCGATTTCGTGCCCAACGCGGTGCACACCGGCATCTACGCGGCGCAGGCGCAGGGCTTCTACAAGGACGCCGGGATCGACCTCCACGTCCAGGTCCCGGGCGAATCGACCGACGCGCCGAAGCTGCTCGCGGCGGGCCGCACCGACTTCGCGATCCTCGACATCACCGACCTCGGGATCGCCGACGAGAACGGGCTCGAACTGGTCGGGCTGATGCCGATCGTGCAGCGCCCCCTGGCCGCGGTGCTGGCGCGCCGCGACGGCCCGGTGAAGCGCCCGCGCGACCTGGACGGCCATACGGTCGGCGTCACCGGCCTCCCCTCCGACACCGCGGTCGTCGACTCCGAGGTGAGCGCCGACGGTGGCGATCCGGCCGGGGTGGACGAAGTGACGATCGGCTTCAACGCGGTGGCGTCGCTGGCCGCCGGGCGGGTCGACGCGGCGACCGGCTTCTGGAACGCCGAGGCGGTCGAGGCCGAACGCCAGGGCATCCCCCTGCGCGTCTTCAAAGTCGACGAATTCGGCGCCCCCTCCTATCCCGAGCTGATCCTGACGACGACCCGCAAGGAGCTGCAGGAAGACCCGGCGCTCGTGGAAGGGATGGTCGAGGCGACGACGCGCGGCTACGAATTCACCGAGTCCCAGCCAGGGAAGGCGCTCGACGACCTCCTCGCGGCGAACAAGAGCCTCGAACGGGCCGACCAGCAGGCGCAGCTGAAGGTCCTTCTCCCCGCCCTGAAGCCTGCCCCGTTCGACGAAGCAGCGCTGAAGGAATGGAGCGCCTGGGCGAGCTCCCACGACCTGCTGCCGGAACCGCTCGAACCGAAGAGCGCCTTCGACCTAGGCAAGTAGGGAAGCGACGAGGTCCGGCAGTTCGCGGGCCATCCGCGAGCGCGGCACCACCTTGTCCACGCCGGCGGCGTCGGCGACCTTCTTGGTGTCGACGTCGACATGCGAGTAGTAGCCGAGGACCGGCACGCCGGTGGCGACCAACGCCTCCGGGCTCTCGACGTCGAGGTCGGCGACGATCGCGTCGATGCCCTCCAGCGGCGCGGCGGCAATCGAGCCCGCGGTGACGACGTGGTGCCCGGCGGCGGTCAGGCCGGCGTCGACCCGGCTGCCGAGCATCAGATCGGTGGAGATGGAGAGGACGCGGGCCATCGGAGCGCGGCGCGCCCTAGATCGAGCGGCGCTCGCGGAACTCCTCGCGGACGCTTTCCGGGCGTCCCCACATCTGCACGACCTCGGAGCGGCCCTCGCGGACCTCGGCGACGTGCAGCTCACCGCCGACGCCCTCGGCGTCGATCTTCG
>JAFDWD010000183.1 GCA_018268695.1 Actinomycetota bacterium | reverse complement strand
AGGCCTCCCATGGCCCCAAGGCTACCGTAATCGATACTTTGAGTCACATTTAAAGTCTTGGAAAAAGTCATGACTCTCTCTCACATAGCAATCGCAAGGCCGAGTTTAGCTGCTCTCCGGGCGATATCGGAGTCGTCCGATCCGCAGAGTGTAATGCAGACAGTGAATTTCGAGGCACGCTAGCGGAACATCGCTGGTTCCTCGCTGTTGATCGTCCATCCCAAGCGGAAAATCCTTGAAAGATGAATCCATCAGAGAGGTTCGGGGAGAACCTCTTACGCATTCGACAGGCAAGGAAGCTGAGCCAGGAGAACCTCGCCGAGAGCGCGGGGATCCACCGCACCCAGATCAGCCTGCTCGAGGGTGGGCGACGCCAGCCCCTGCTGGAGACGTTGGTGCGACTCGCCGGGGCGCTCGACGTTCCGGTCGAAACCCTGCTCGAGGGGATTGTCTGGGAACCCGACGCGAGCGGCCCGGGAAGGTTCGTGGTCTCCAGCCCGCCGGAGCTGCCGCGGCTGAGCAGCGGCCGCTCCCGGTAGGGCTACTGGCCGCGGCGGAAGGCGGCGACGCAGTTCTGGCCGCCGAAGCCGAAGGCGTTGGCGATCGCGGCGGTCGCCTCGGCGTCGCGGGCGGTGAGGGGGATGTGGTCGAGATCGCAGTCGGGATCGGGGTTGGTGAGGTTGATCGTCGGCGGCAGGACGCCGTCGCGCATGCCGAGGAGGCAGACCATCGCGGCGAGGGCTCCGGCCGCGGCGATCAGGTGGCCGACCATCGACTTGGGGGAGCTGACCGGGATGGTGTCGGCCGCGTCGCCGAGAGCGGCGCGGATCGCGCGGCTCTCCGAGGCGTCGTTGGCGCGCGTCGCGGTGCCGTGGGCGCAGATGTAGCCGAGCTCCTCGGGGGCGATGGCGGCGCGCTCGAGCGCTTGGCGGATGGCGCCCGCGGCGTAGTCGCCACTTGGCTCCGGGGCGCTCATGTGGAAGGCGTCAGAGGTGAGGGCACCGCCGGCGATCGATCCGTAGGTGTCGGCGCCGCGGGCCTTCGCGTGCTCGGCGGACTCGACCACCATCACCACCGCGCCCTCGCCGAAGACGAAGCCGTCGCGGTCGGAGTCGAAGGGGCGGGAGGCGCCGGTCGGGTCGTCGTTGTTCTCCGAGAGCGGCCCCATGTTGGAGAGGCCGGCGAAGACCGCCTCGTTGATGCCCGCGTCGGCGCCGCCGGCGATGACGACATCGGCCTCCCCGGAGAGGATCAGGCGGCGCGCCTCGAGCAACGAGTAGGTGCCGGTCGCGCAGGCGAGCGAGCTGGCGGTCACCGGGCCGTGCGCGCCGAGGTCGATCGCCACCTCGCAGCTCGCCATGTTCAAGATCGTCGAGGCGACATAGAAGGGGCTGACCGCGCGCGGACCATCCGCCACCAGCGCCCGCACGTTGCGCTCGGTCTCCGGCGTCCCCGCCACGGCGCTGCCGATCGCCACGCCGACACGGTCCGCCATCGCTCCGACGTCGAGGCCCGCGTCCCCGACCGCCTCGCGCGCCGCCGCGATCGCCAGCTGCGAGAACCGCGCCGTCCGGTGCGCCCGCTTGGCCCCGAGCGTCTCCACCGGGTCGAAGCCGCTCACCTCGCCGGCGATCCGCGTCGCCAGCCCGGAGGCGTCGAAATGCGTGATCGGGCCGATCCCCGACTGCCCGGCGACGAGT
>JAFDWD010000182.1 GCA_018268695.1 Actinomycetota bacterium | reverse complement strand
CCCCTGCACGCTTGTCTCGCATAGCGAGACAAGCGTGCAGGGGGCGTGGACGAGAGGGCCGTGCTCGCCGCAAGCACTTGCGTGGTGGGTTTTCGTGCTACCGCGGCGGCTCGGCGATCTTCGTCGTCGCGGCGGCGTCGATCAGGGTGCGGGCGGTGTCCGGGTCCTCGCCGGAGGCCTGGAGGAGGTCGAAGGCGAGGGCGCGGGTCTGGCCGAAGATCATCGTCGGCCAGAGGGAGTTGTGGACGTCGGCGGCGCCCGCCAGTTCGACCGCCCGGGAGGCGCGTTCGCGGACGTCGGCGCGGGCGCCGTGCCGGCCGCGGTCGGCGGCGTCGAGGGCGCGGGTCGTCGCCGCCAGCTCGGTGACCGCTTCGCCGAGGCGGGGGTCGAGGCGGGCTTCGCGGCGGATCGCGGTGGTGGTGGCGCGGGCGAGGACGCGGGTGTCCCTGACGGCATAGTCGATCTGCGGTGCCTCGCCCGCCTGTGGGTCTAGCTCCTGCATCAGCGTCCGGCGGCGGGGTGAGAAGGCGGCCGCCTCGCCGGCTTCGGAGACCGCCTTGTAGAGGACGTCGACGCCACGGTCGAGCTTGCGGGCGTCGGCCAGCGCCGCTTCGGCGGCGGGCAGCTCCCGGGTGGTGAGGGCGCGGGCGATCGCCTCCAGCGTCGCGGCAAGGTCGGCCAGGGCGTCGCGCCGGGCGTCCTCGACCGCGGCGAGCGGTTCGTGGAAGGAGAAGAGCAGGCCGAAGACGATCGCCACGGCGCCGCCGACGCAGGCATCGAGGAAGCGGTCGATCTCGGCGCCCTGGCCGGGGAGGGTCATGATCAGGAGGGCCGAGACGGCGGCCTGGTTGATCAGCACCTGGCTGCCGTTGAGGAGCAGCGAGACCGCCATCACCAGCGCGACCAGGACGGCGACCTGGATCGCGCCGACGCCGATCAGGTAGACGATCGCCGAGGCGATGCCGATGCCGACGGCGACGCCGACCGAGAGCTCGATCGCCCGCCGCCGCGGCTGGCCGCGGGAGAGGCCCAGGGAGATGACCGCGGCGGCCGGGGCGAAGACCGGCTCCGGCTGTCCCACGAGGAGCTTGGCGATGGCCCAGGCGACGCCGGCCGCGACCGCCGACTGCACGATCGCGAGCCACGAGCCGTGCAGCGCCTCCAGGCGCACCTGCGCCGCGCCGCGCATACGTTGCTCGAAGGCCCAGTCCCGTGACGACACGCGCCGAGCGTACCCGCGGGGTGCCTCGCCCGCGATGATCGTCATGGTCTGCCAGGACCTCCATGAGACGCCCAGGGCACCGGCCACTCGTCGGACGGTCGCCTACAAGAGGGACGCGCGGCGGCGGAGGAGCTCGGCGCGCTCGATCGGGTTGGCGCTGGCGCTCGCGGCTCGCTCGTAGGCGCGCGCCGCGGCCGCGGTGTTCCCGCTGCGGCGCAGGAGCTCGGCGTGGGTCGCGTGGAGGGGGGCGTAGCGCTCCAGCTTCGGGTCGTCGAGCAGCGGCTCGAGCAGCGCCAGTCCCGGCTCCGGGCCGGCCGCGAAGCCGATCGCGGCGGCGCGGTTGACGGCGACGACCGGGGAGGGGTCGAGCTCGGCGAGGCGTCCGTAGAGCGCGGCGATCTGGGGCCAGTCGGTCTCCTCCGGGTCGGGCGCTTCGACGTGCAGGGCGGTGATCGCCGCCTGCAAGGCGTAGGGGCCCGCCGGGCCGAGCCGGATCGCGCGGGCGAGCGCCTCGCGGCCGCGGGCGAGCGCCGCCGCGTCCCAGAGAAAGCGGTCCTGCTCGCCGAGCGCGACGAATCTCCCGGCATCGTCGGTGCGCGCCGCCCGCCGCGCGTCGTGGAGGAGCAGCAGCGCCAGTAGTGCCCAGGCCTCGGCCTCGTCGGGCATCAGCTCGCTGAGCAGCGTCGCCAGGCGGATCGCCTCGACGCAGAGGTCGGCGCGCACCAGCTCCTCGCCGCCGGTCCGCACGTAACCCTCGTTGAAGATCAGGTAGATCACGCGGAGCACTCCGCGTAGGCGCTCGGGCAGCTCCTCGTCGGGGGGCACGCGGTAGGGGATGCCGGCGGCGGCGATCTTCCCCCTCGCCCGGGAGAGCCGCTTGCGCATCGCCGCCTCCTCGACCAGGAAGGCGCGGGCGATCTCTGCCGCGCTCAGGCCGCCGAGCGCCCGCAGGGTCAGTGCCTCGCGCGCCTCGAGGCCGAGGGCCGGGTGGCAGCAGGTGAAGATCAACCGCAGGCGGTCGTCGACGATCGCGGTGGGTTCGTCCATCTCGGGCTCCTCCGCGGCGGCCGCGTCGATCCGCATCAGCTCGGCCAGGCGCTCGGCGCGGCCCTCGGTGGCGCGGGCGCGGCGCAGGCGGTCGATCGCCTTGCGCCGCGCCGCGGTCGTCAGCCAGGCGCCCGGCCGGGCCGGGACGCCGTCGCGTCGCCAGGCGGCGAGCGCCGCCTCGAAGGCGTCCTGGACCGCGTCTTCGGCCAGGGCGAAGTCGCCGACCTGGCGGATCAGCGCCGCGAGGACGGCGCCGCGCTCCTCGCGGAAGGCGGCGCCGAGCGCAGCGTCGACCTCGGCGCTCACGCCTCGGCCGCGGCCCCCGTGTCGCGGTAGCGGAGCATTTCGCCCTCGCTCATCAGCGGCCGCACCTCGACCGAGCCGAAGCGCGCCACCGGCAGCTTCTCCGCCGCGGCGGTCGCCGCGTCGAGGTCCTCGCAGTCGAGGATGAAGTAGCCGCCGAGGATCTCCTTGGTCACCGCGAAGGGGCCGTCGGTCAGCTCGGTTTCGTGGTCACGGACCCGGATCGTCGTCGCGGTGTCGGCCGGGAGCAGCCGGCCGGAGCCGACGAACGTCCCGTTGGCGTCGAACTCCTCGAGCAGCCGTTTCCACTCGGGCAGGTCCGCGTCCCGCTCGGCGGTCTCCGCCGCGTCGACCGGTTCCGGTGCGTAGAGGAGCAGCATGTAGTTGGGCATCGCCCACCTCCTGTGTCGTGGTCGCCGCCGCTCGGAGCGGGGCCTTTGAAGATACGACGCAGGAGCTCCCCCAAATGGGACACCCGATGTTGACGGGCCGAAAACCGGACTATGTGACCGGTTTTCGGCCCGTCAACGTGGGTCAGCCGCCGTGGCCGGCGAATTTGATCTTCTTGCTGCCGTTCTTGGCCATCTGGGCGAACAGGCCTTCTTCCTGCAGCTTCTTCGGCAGTTCGTAGTGGGCGGGGACGGACTTCCAGCCGCCTTCAGGGTTGCCGCTGAGGACGCCGGCGAGGACCTTGGTCACTTCGGCGCAGGTGGCGCCGCCTTCGACTTCGACCGCCTTGATCGGATAGGGGTACGGCTTCGAGCCTTCCTGCGGGATCTTGACGACCTTGTTGCCGCACTTGGTGGCGGCGGCGGCCGGGGCGATGGGGGCGGCGACCGTCGCCGCGGCGGCCAGGGAGGCAGTGCAGGCGAGGATCGCGGCGCCGCGACCGAGGTGGAGCTTGCTCTTCATCGACTTCCTTTCGGGGGTTTGACGCAAGCGCCCATACTTCCCCGCGCGGGCCGGCCTGCATAGGAGGAGAAACGTCGGAGTGGGTAGTTCTTACGCACTCGCACCGCTTGGTGATGCGGTTTCCGGGTGACCTCCTCGCTCTCAGCTACCTTCGAGGCTCGTGGCGAGCACCGTCGAACCGCTGAACTACCGCCGTCCGAACCCGCCGCCCCGACGTCGCCGACGCCTCTGGCTGCTGCCGCTGATCGCGGTGGTGCTCATCGTCGCGCTGATCGTCGCGGCGCTGGTCCGGGCGGAGACGAAGACGACCCCCTACCTGGTCGTCCACCGGGTCGTGCCGAAGACCGTGGCGGTGCCGGGCAAGCCGTTCAAGCCCGCCTGGCCGAGCGAAGGCGAGGCGACGGTGGGGGTCGAGGGCGTCGGCAGCCTCGGCTCGACCGGCAGCCAGGAGCCGGTGCCGATCGCCAGCGTCGCCAAGGTGATGACGGCGTATCTGACGCTGAAGAAGTTCCCCCTGAAACCGGGGGAGGAGGGCTTCCGCGTGCGGATCAGCCAGGCCCAGGTCGACGAATGGCACGACCGGCTGGCGCTCGACCAGTCGACGGTCGCGGTGCGCAAAGGGGAGACGCTGTCCGAGCGCCAACTGCTGGAGGCGCTGATGCTGCCCTCGGCGAACAACATCGCGGCTTTGCTCGCGGTCCACGACTCGGGGTCGATCGAGTCCTTCGTCGCCCAGATGAACGCGACCGCGAAGGAACTGGGGATGTCCCAGACGCACTACACGGATCCGAGCGGCTTCGAAGAGACGACGGTCTCGACCGCCCGTGACCAGGTGAAGCTGGCCCGGGTGGCGATGGCGGACCCGACCTTCGCCGAGATCGTCGCGATGCCCTCGACGGTCCT
>JAFDWD010000181.1 GCA_018268695.1 Actinomycetota bacterium | reverse complement strand
GCCGTCGGGAGCTTTCCCGGCGACATCGGCATCGAACCGCTGGAGATCGAGGACGACCACGCCCGCGGGCGGATCATGGTCGAGAGTCGCCACCTGCATCCCGGCGTCTTCGTCCACGGCGGCGTCTGGACCGCCCTCGGCGACACCGTCGCCGCCTGGGCCACCTTCCGCGCGATCCCGCCCGGCTGGGACTTCACCACGATCGAGCTGAAGCTGAACGTCTTCGGCGCCGGCCGCCTCGGCGACGAAATCGTCGCCACCGCGGAGCCCCTCCACGCGGGCCGCAGCACCGCGGTCATCCAGGTGCGCATCGACCGTATTCGCGACGGCAACTCGAAACTGGCCGCCCACCTGGTCGTCAGCCAGTTCGTTATCCCCCCCGGCGAACCCTTCGCAATCTGAGCGCCCCTGGGCGGCGCATCTCGGCGTCCTCGGTCGCTCGGTTCGGGTCACGCACTGAGGTGCGCTCCCCTCACCTCGCTTCCCTGCGTCCTTGACCTGCTTGCCCAGTGGCGCTCAGATCAAGCGCCGGCCAGGATCAGGCTCCCGCGAGGAAGTCGTCGGCGAGGACCGCGACGACGCGGTTGAGGCTGCCGAGGGAGCGGCTCAGGTCCAGCTGGCGGCGGGCGCCGGTGCGGTCGGCGAGGCGTCTGGCCGACTCGAGCTCCGGTCCGCAGCCGAGTGCCTCGGCGTGCGGGCGGCAGAGGACGAGCAGGTCGTCGAGCAGGTCGCGAGCGGGGACGCGTTCATTCAGGTCGTGGGCGATCAGCTCGGCCTCCATGCCGTCGCGGGCGGCGAGGAAGCGGTTCTCGTTCAGCACCTCGGGCGGGATCCCGTCGTCGTAGGTGCGGGCGCCTTCCTCGACCTCGAGCCGCACGATCGACTGGACCAGCGCCGCCAGCGCGGCGGTGTCGGCGAGCGTCGTCTGGGCGTCCATGATCCGCACCTCGACGGTGCCGAAGCGCGGCTGGGGCCGCACGTCCCACCAGAGGAAGGTCGGCTCGGGGACCGCGTCGGAGCGGATCAAGACGTCGACCGCCTCGACGTACTCCTCGTAGCTGTGGAACGCGCGCGGCACGCCGACCCGCGGGAAGGCCTGGAAGAGCGGCGTGCGGGCGGAGCCGAGGCCGGTGTCGCGGCCCTGCCAGAACGGCGAGTTGACCGAGAGCGCCAATAGCAGCGGGATCTCCGAGCGCAGGCGGTTGGCGGCATGGATCGCCTGCTCCGGGTCGGGCACCCCGACGTGGACGTGGAGGCCGAAGGTCGGCTCCCGTCGGGCCAGCTCGCGCATCGAGCCGTAGACGAACTGATAGCGCTCGCCCGCGGTGACGACGATCTCCTGCCACACGGCGAAAGGGTGGATGCCGGCGCTCGCCGCGCGCATCGAGAGCGGCCGCAGCGTTTCGTCGAGCTCCCGCCGCAGCGCCCCGAGTTCCTCGATTGCCTCGCCGATCCGCCCGTGCACGCCGGTCTGGATCTCGAGCGCCGAGCCGTGCGTCTCGGCGGTGAAGCTGTTGTCGCGGGCGTGGGGGAGGCGCGGCAGCACCGCGTCGATGCGATGCGCGAGCGCCCAGGTGAGCTGGTCGAGGAGCATCACCTCCTCCTCGATCCCGACCGTGTAGGCCCCCTGCTCGTGCGGCTCCGGCCAAGTCGCCCAGACCGGCAAGGTCCCGGGTGACTCGGCCACGCTCACGCGACCTCGCGTGCTCGCGTGGCCCGTTCGTACTCGGCCCCGTCGGCGCGGCAGGCCTCGACGAAGCGGCGGAAGAGGGCGGCCTCGGCCTGGCGGTGGACGAGCGTCTCGGCGTGCCACTGGACGCCGATCAGGAAGCGTCGCCCCGGGTCCTCGACCGCCTCGATCGTGCCGTCGGGGGCCCGCGCGCTCACCCGCAGCCCCTCGCCGAGCCGGTCGATCGCCTGATGGTGGAAGGAGTTCACGTCGGCGATCTCCAGCTGCTCGCCGCCGAAGATCCGGGCGAGCTCGGAGTCGGCCTCGATCTCGACCGGGTGGCTCGGCTCGGAGCCGGGGTTGGTCTGGCGGTGGTGGACCTCGCTCGAGATGTCCGGCAGGTGCTGGTGCAGCGCCCCGCCGCGGACGATGTTCAGCGCCTGGGTCCCGCGGCAGATCGCCAGGATCGGCATCTCACGGGCGTCGGCGCGGGCGGCGATGTCAATCTCGAAGCGGTCGAGGTCGGGCTCGATCGGCCCCAGCTCGGGGTGCGGCTCGGCCTCGTACAGCGCCGGGTCGAGGTCCGGGCCGCCGGAGAGGCAGATCCCGTCGAGCCGGTCGAGCAGCGGCTCGATCGCGCTCGTGTCCAGTGGCGGGATCACCAGCGGCAGCCCGCCCGCCGCCTCGATCACCTTCAGGTAGGGGAGGCCGAGGGCCATCTCTTTGCCCGAGGGATCGCCCTCGGGCGTCGGGTGGGTCCGCTCTTTCGGGCGTACCTCGGAGGTCGTGACCCCGATCAGGGGACGTTGTTGCAGGGATGCCAAGGAGCGCGTCTTCATACCACGTCGTCTGGCGGTCCTAGTACCCAGGTGTCCTTCGAACCACCGCCTTGGGAGCTGTTGACGACCATCTCCTCGGCCTCCTTGGCGTAGCGCGTGAGGCCGCCCTGCATGACCGAGGGCGCGCCGGCCGCGGGGCTGAGGACGTAGGGACGGAGGTCGACCCGGCGGGGCGCGAGGCCGGCGCCGACGACCGTCGGATGGGTGGAGAGCGACACCAGCTCCTGGGCGACGAAGCGCTCCGGGCGGCGCCGGACGAGGCCGATCACCTTACGTCGCTCGCCCTCGGTCGCGCGCGGCATGATCGTCACGCCGTGGCCGCCGAAGCCGTCGCGCGGCTTCACCACCAGCTCGTCGAGACGGCCGACCACCTCGTCGCGGGCGGCGGGGTCGGAGAGGTCGTAGCTCGGGACCGATCGCAGCCGTGGCTCCTCGCCGAGGTAGAAGCGGATCATCTCCTCGACGTAGGCGTGCGCGAGCTTGTCGTCGGCGAGCCCGGTGCCGATCGCGTTGACGCAGCGCAGCCGGCCCGATTCGAGCGCCGGGGCGAGGAGCGCGCCGAGCGGGGTCAGCGAGCCGCCCGGGTCGGTGAGGCGGTCGGCGTCGAGGCGGCGGTAGACGACGTCGAGCTGCAGGCGCTCGCGGCCGACGTGGGCGTGGAGGCGGCCGCGCGCCTGGGACAGCTGGTCGGGGGTGACGATCGGCAGCGAGAGTTCGCGCCCGAGCCGCTCGTGCTCGTAGTAGGCGCCGCTTTCCGGCCCGTCGGAGAGGATCGCGGCGACCGGTTCGGCGGCGTGCTGGGAGGGCGCCGCGGCGCGGATCGCCTCCCCCAGCCGCTCGACGTAGCCGTCCGGTGAGCGTACGTCTCCAGCCGCCGCGGATCCGAACTCGGGTCCGACCGCTTCGCGTACCGCGATCGCATAGGTCGCCCCCGAGGGCATCCGCAGATTGTCCTCAAGCACCAGCAGCTCTCCGTCCGGGGCGCGGATCAGGTCCATGCCCGCGACCGTCGCCGGCGGCACTGCCGGGTCCAACATGCCGCGCATCAGCGGCTCGTACCCCTGAGAAGTCTCGATCAGGCGGCGGGGGACGACCCCCTCCTCGAAGATCCGCTGGTCCCCGTAGGCGTCGAGGACGAAAGCGTTCAGCGCCCGCGCCCGCTGCAGCAGCCCGGCTTCGAGCGCCTCCCACTCGGCCGCGT
>JAFDWD010000180.1 GCA_018268695.1 Actinomycetota bacterium | reverse complement strand
GTCCTGGGCGTCTCATGGAGGTCCTGGCAGGCTGTGACCTCCATGAGACGCCCAGGACGGGAGGGAGTGCTGGTGTTTCTCCGAGGGTTCGTGCGCGAGAGCCCCGACCTCGGCCGATCCGTCGACGAAGACGTCGGGAACTCCACGCTTCCTCGCGCCTTCGGTCGGTTCCGCAGGCTCCCGTGACGATTCCGCCACGGCCGGATTGGCGCTGCATGCCTTTTCCACCCTATGGGGTGGAAAAGGCATGCAGCGGCGAATTCGGTGTTGTGCGACACGCACCGAATTCAGGACTTCTCACGTTCTCGGTGACGTCGGGACACATCGGCCACGGATCCGTGCGTCTCGCATGACTCTCTCGTGCGCCTCGCGTGACCCGGGCGCGACGATCCTTCATCCCCTCCCGAAACCCGGCCGTCTCGGCCACGGCCACGGCCTGCCAGGGTCGTGGCCGAGACGGCCGTGCTCGCCGCGGCGCCTCGCGTCCCTTACTTCAGCGCCGCCACCACGGCCGCGAACTCCCTTGCCGCGGGCTGCTGCACCGTGTAGTAGCTGTAGCCCCAGCGCTCGCGGCGCTGCTCCAACCGTTCGACGATCTCCTCGACGCTGCCGACCAGGACGAAGGGCGATTCGAGGACGTCGTCCTCGGTGAGGCCCGTCGCGGCCGCGAGCTCGGCCGCGACGCGGTGGCCGTCGTCGGTGACCTGGGCGTGGCGGAGCCAGCCGTGGAAGGTGAGGTCGGGGTAGCGGCCGCCGGCGGCCTCGCGGACGAGGGCGAACTTCTCGTCGATGCGGGCGGCGACGCCGTCGTGGGCGGCCTCGGCGCGCTTCTCGCTCGTCGGCAGGGAGGGGTTGACGCCGACGATGTCGGCTTGGCGGGCGGCGAAGCGGAGCATGCGGGGGCCGCCGCCCGCGACGAAGATCGGGGGCCCGCCCAGGGTATGAGGGTGGGGGGTGCCGTCCAGGGAGTCGGTCCGGAAGTGCTCGCCCGCGAAGCTGAAGGGGCCCTCGGCGAAGAGGCCGCGGAGGACGGCGACGTACTCTTCGAGCCGGTCGACGCGGACCTTCGGCGGGTCCATCTCGATGCCCGACCAGCGGTAGTCGTCGACGTTGTAGCCGGCGCCGAGCCCGACCTCGAGGCGCCCGTCGGAGATGACGTCGATCGCGGCCAACTCTCGCGCCAGCACCGCTGGGTGGCGGAAGTCGGCGGCGAGGACGGCGGTCCCGACGACGAGGCTCTCGGTGGCGGTCGCGGCGCTCGCCATCGCCGTGATCGGCCCGAGGCCCTCGTCGAAGTGGTCGGGCGCGTGGAGGGCGGAGTAGCCGAGCGCCTCCAGCTCGCGGGCGGAATCGGCCCAGGTCATCCCTTCGAAGGGCTCCATCATCTCGACGCCGAAGCGGAAGGGTTGATGAGTGTCGATGTTCGAGGCCCCCGGCATCGGCGCCTAAGCTAATCTAGATCGGGCGTCCGAGCAAACTTGGACCCACGGCGCAGGCGAACCTTGCACTCCGAATCGACTACTCCGGACAGCGGTCGGGGCCCGTGGGCGCGGGTGGTCCGCGCACCCCAGGTGGCGTCGCTCTCGCTCGCCTCGATCGTCGCCCGGCTGCCGTTCGGGATGGCGACCATCTCATTGGTCATCTTCATCCATGCCCGCACCGGGTCGTTCGGCATCGCCGGGCTGGTCACCGGCTTCTACACGCTCTCCTTCGCCCTGACCGGGCCGTGGTTGGGACGCCTGGTCGATCGCCGCGGCCCCCGCGTCGTGCTCGCCCCCCTTGCGGTCGTCTGCGCGCTCGGCCTGATCGCCGTCGTCGCGATCGGCGAAACCTCCGCCGCCACCGTGCCGCTCGTCCTCGCGACGATCGTCGCCGGCGCCGCGGTCCCGCCGGTCAGCGGGGTTCTCCGCCGCACCTGGTCGGAGCTCGTGCCGCGCCCTGACCTTCACACCGCCTTCCTGTTCGACGCCGTCCTGATCGAGATCGTCTTCGTCTGCGGGCCCCTCCTCGCCGGCCTGCTCGCGGCGGTGGTGGATCCGGCGGCGCCGCTGCTGGTGAGCGCCGGTCTGGTCCTGGTGGGCACCGCCTGGTTCCTGCTGGTGCCCGTGGTGCGGGACGAGCGCCCGATCGACCACGAGGACGGCCACCCGGCCGGCGCCCTGACCTCGGCGACGGTCCGCTACGTCGTCCTCTCCGGGCTGCCGATCGGGGCCAGTATCGGGGCGCTCGATGTGGTTATGCCCGCCTTCGGGGCGGCCCACGGCAGCTCCGCGCTCGGTGGCCTGTTCGCCGCGTCGCTCGCCTTCGGGTCGATGCTCGGTGCCGTCGCCTTCGGTGCCGTCGGCCGCTGGTTCGGCGACCTGCGCCAGGCATCGCTGCGGCTCGGCGTCTACCAGCCGTTGGTGATCGCGCCGCTACTGCTCGCCCCGAGCCCCGCCGTGCTGTTGCCGCTGGCGATCCTCGGCGGCAGTTTCGTCGCGCCGATGGTGACCCTGCGCGCCCGCATCGCCGAGTTGACGATGCCGCCTGGCACCGGCACCGAAACGTTCACCTGGCTCCTGCTCTCGGTGATGGTCGGTGTCAGCGCCTCCTCGGCCGTGGCAGGCCCGTTGGTGCAGAACGGTGGCTGGCGGCTCGGCGTCGTCCTCGCCATCGCCCTGCCGCTCATCGCCCTACCCGCGCTCTTCGCCGGCCGCCGGCTTCTGCCCACCGCCCAGTTCCAACACGAATGATGAGGAAAAAGGAGCACCACCGAATGGACGAGAACCCCGCCGAGGCCGCCTTGGCGACTGCGAGAATCCCCACTCATGCCTAAGAAAGTCGACCATGACGCCCGCCGCGAAGAGCTCGTCCTCGCCGCCTGGCGGGTGATTGCGGCGAACGGCATCGACGAGGTCACGATCCGCGACATCGCCCGCGAGTCGGGCTACTCGTCCGGCGTCCTCGCCCATTACTTCAAGAACAAGGACGATCTGCTGGCGCACGCTCTGCAGCTGTCCCACACCCGGATCCGCAAACGCTACGACGCCGAGGTCGAGGAGACCTCGAGCGCCGTCGACGCCCTGCGGGCGATCCTGATCGACAACCTGCCGATCGACGAGCAGCGCGATCT
>JAFDWD010000017.1 GCA_018268695.1 Actinomycetota bacterium | reverse complement strand
TTCCGCGACGAGGCGACGCGCGCCGACCGCCAGGCCGAGTTCACGCAGCTCGATGTGGAGATGTCTTTCGTCGAGGCCGACGACGTGATCGCCGTCAACGAACGGATGCTGCGGCAGGTCTTCAAGGAGGTCGGTGGGCCGGACGTCGAGATCCCGATGCAGCGGATGCCCTACGCGGAGGCGCTCGACCGCTTCGGGACCGACCGGCCGGACCTGCGCTTCGGCCTCGAGCTGGTCGACCTCGGCTCGGCGCTCGAGGGGACCGAGTTCAAAGTGTTCAAGTCGGTGCTCGAGTCAGGTGGCTCGATCCGCGGCATCAACGCGGGCAAGCGCGAGGTCCCCCGCAAAGACCTCGACGGCTTCATCTCCCGCGCCCAGGAGCTCGGCGCCAAAGGCCTCGTCTGGGCCTTCCGCGAGGGCGACGGCTGGCGCTCGCCGACGGCGAAGTTCCTCAGCGAGGCGGAGCTGGCCGAGCTGAACCGCCTGCTCGGCGCCGAGGAGGGCGACCTCCTCCTGCTGGTCGCCGACAAGCGGCCGGTGGTCGACGCCGTCCTGGGCCAGATGCGCCTCGACCTGGGGGAGAAGTTCGGCCTGGTCGACGAGTCCGAGAACCGCCTGGTCTGGATCGTCGACTTCCCGCTCTTCCTCTACGACGAGGTGGAGAAGCGCTTCGACGCGATGCACCACCCGTTCACCGCGCCCGCCGGCGAGTTCGACGCGAGCGATCCGGGCACCGCATTGTCCAAGGCCTACGACGTGGTCTGGAACGGCCAGGAGATCGGTGGCGGCTCGATCCGTATCCACGACGCCGAAGTGCAGCAGCAGGTCTTCTCGGTCCTCGGGATCGACGCCGAGACCGCCGAGGCCCGCTTCGGCTTCCTGCTCGAGGCGCTCCGTTACGGCGCCCCGCCACACGGCGGCATCGCCTACGGCATCGACCGGCTCGTCCAGCGCCTCGCAGGGGTCGAGACGATCCGCGACGTGATCGCCTTCCCGAAGACCGCCTCCGGCTTCGACCTGATGGTCGGCGCGCCCGCGCCGGTCGACGCGATCCAGCTGCGCGAGGTCGGCGTCGCCATCCACAAACCCGGCAAAGCCGGACACTGAGATGGGCCTGCGGGACTGGATTCCCCGCAGGTTCCAGACCGGCCCTGGGCCCGGGCAGACGCCGGTCCACGTCGGCGATCCGCGCTTCGAAGGGTGGGAGGTGGTGCGGGAGTTCGGCGAGGTGCGCACCGCGCGCGCCTGGTACCAGGCCCTCGAAGAGGCCGGGATCGAGGCGGCCCTCACCGCCGACTGGGAGCCCGACCGCTTCGGCCACGGCGAAATCTTCCTCTGCGTCCCCGGCGATCGCTGGAGCGAGGCCGAGATGCATCTCAGCAACCTCGATGTCCCCGATTACTGAGGGTGCCTCCCACCGGTGCGCCGGTGCTACGGTGTCCGCAAGCTCGAGCCCGTGCGAGAGCCGTCTCACCGTTTGACCCAACACAAACGGCTCGGGAGCTTTTGTCTTTCGGTCCCTTGGGACCGCGAGCAGGGCGCCCACCTTCTTATGAAGGGATCAAAGC
>JAFDWD010000179.1 GCA_018268695.1 Actinomycetota bacterium | reverse complement strand
TCAAGGAGATCCTCGGCGACTCCCCCGACATCGTCTTCGAGCACGTCGGCCGGGCGACCTTCCCGACCTCCGTCTACGTGGTGAAACCGTTCGGCAAAGTCGTGATCTGCGGCGCCACCTCCGGCTTCCAGCTCGACTTCGACGTCCGCTACCTGTGGATGCGCCAGAAGCAGATCATCGGCTCCCACTTCGCCAACGCGTACGAGTGCATGCGGGCGAACCAGCTGATGGCCGAGGGCAAGGTCCGCCCCGTCCTCTGGCAGACGATGGGCTTCGACGGCGTCCCCACCGCCCACCAACTGATGCACGAAAACAAGCACCTCGGGAAGATCGCCTGCCTGGTCGGCGCCGAGTCCGAGGACGCGGGCAAGACCGAGGATGGCCCCGGCGCGATCCGGGCCGAGGTCGGGGCGTAAACGCACCCGCCGCGACGCTGCGAAAGGATTGAGGCATGCTCTACGTCTGCAGGCTCGACTGGCACATCTCCCCGTTCCGCCGGGATCGTTGGCTGGCGGCGTGGGAACCGGCCGCGGCCAAGTGCACCGCCTACGGTGCCAAAAGCTGGTCCTTGACCCGCGCCGACGACGATCCGCTCTCCTTTCAGCAGACGATGGTCTGGGAGAACAAGGCCGATTTCGAACGCTACTGGTACTCGCAGGAGATCAACGAGGCCCGCGAGTCGATCATCAACTGGTACGTGATCCCGCTGCTGCCGACCTGGCACACCCTGCTGGCCGCCGAGTCGGTCGTCACCACCGGGGTCTGACCCGCCCGCAGGAGTCGGGCGGCCGGGGCCTCGGGCCGGCGACCGACAGAAGGGGCCGCGGATGGATTCGCGAAGCCTGAGGCGCAACGTCGGGTGGCTCTGGATCGGCTACGGCGCCCGGTCCCTCGGCTACCTACTGCTGATCGTCGTGCTCACCCGCGAGCTGGGGACCGCCGGATTCGGACTCATCTCGCTCTTCTTCGCGGTCACGCTCGGCGTCTCCCTCGTCGCCGGGTCGTGGCCCTTCCTGGCCGTGCCGGTCCTGAGCGCCGAGAAAGGCTCGATCGGGGCCGC
Organism: Actinomycetota bacterium; assembly: GCA_018268695.1. The sequence goes on along the minus strand of JAFDWD010000179.1, from coordinate 6,683 downwards.
CTTTCGTCCGTCCCTCTACGTCGCGGCGATGGCGACGGCGGTCAGCCTCGTCGTCGCCATCCCGATCGCCGTCGCCGTCGGGATCAGCTCGCCGGCCGCCCTGGCCTGCGTGGTGCTTTCGGCCGTCGCCCTGGTCGGCCTGCAGGGGATCTTCTCGGTGGAGCAGACGGAGCGGCGCATGGGCGAGATCGCCTTCCTCCAGGCGTTCGAGCGGATCGTCGCCCTCGTCCTCGCCCTGGCCGCGATCGCCACCATCGGCCTCGACGTCCTCGGCGCCCAGGTCCTCCTGACCTTCGCCGCCGTGGCCACCTTCGCCGTCGCGATCGTCGTCGTCAGCCGACGCCAGGACCTCCTGCGCTCCCCGCCCGGCGCCCTGCCCGACCACCTCGTCAGGACGGTCATGCACGCGGTCGGCGCGATGGCCGTCGTCAGCCTGGCCTCCTACGGGGTCGCCTACGTCGACACCTTCACGCTGGCGATCTTCCGCTCCAACGAGGACGTCGGGATCTACTCGCTGGCGTACCAGATCTTCACCTTCGTCACCGCGTTGAGCGCCTACTGGCTGACCGCGGCGCTGCCCGAGCACGCGCGCTCGAGTGCCGACGGGATCGAGCTGAAGCAGCAGCTGCCGCTCGGGCGGCTGCTCAAGTACACCGGCCTCTGGGGAGCCCTGCTGGCCCTCGGCGGCGTCGTGGCGACCTTCGCCCTCCCGCTGGTCTTCGGTACCGACTTCGAAGAAGCCACCGTCCCCCTGCTGATCCTGCTGGGAGGCGGCGGTGTCCTGGCCGCCTCCTACTACGCCTTCCTGGCGGCGCTGGTCGGAGCCAAGCGGTCCTCCCTTGTCGCCAAGGTCGGGATGGCCTCGGTCGCCGTGAACATCGCCCTGGACCTCATCCTCGTCCCGCCCTTCGGCATGATCGGACCGGCCTTCGCGACCTTCGGCCAAGCCCTCGTCGGCACCTTCGCCCTCTCCCTGATCGTGCTCGGCCGGGGCCCGACTCTCCGCCTGGTCGCGGTGAGCGCCCCGGTCGTCACGGCCACGATGGTCCTCGCGATCGACCCCGACAGCATCCCCCTCGTCGCCCTCACCACCGTGGTCGCGATCCTCACCGCGATGGTGTCGCTGCGGCGGTCCTAGCGCCCGACCGAGCTCGCGAGAATGCGCCAGCGGTAGATCGTGGCCACGCCCCTGCTCCCAGATTTGCCGACCGCGTAGATGGCCACCGCGTGCGTCCCCGGCCGGAGGCCGCGATAGGTCCGTGGCGATCGACAGGCGGCGTACTTGCCGCGATCCAAGCGGCAGCGGAAGCTCGTCGCGGTCGAGGCGCCGAAGGTGAACTTCGCGACCCTGGACCTGGTGCGCTTCGGGGGATGCGATCGCAGGCGCGGCGCGCCGGGGCGAGGCGGCTTCGCTGCGCCTGGACCCGGGGTGGCGACGTCCTGCCGCGGAGCGTCACCCGAGCCGCCGCCTCCTCCCCCGCCGCAGCTCCCGGCGGGAACCCCACCGGAGGAATAGATCGCGAGGTATTCGCCATCGGTATCGCTGGGGACCGCGTGGACCCGGGCGCCCCCGTCGCACCAGCGTTCGAACGTGTAGTCGGCGTCCCCCACCGTCACCGTCTCCGGGGCCGCGACTTCGGTGCGCGAGCCCTCGATCCCGACGAATTCACCTGGGGTGACGACTTTCGATTCGCCGACGGCGATCGGGACACCGGGCGGCTCGGAGAGGATCCGAAGGCGAACCGGACGGGCGGCCACGCGGACCGAGGCTTCCGCGGTCAACCCGCGCGAATCGGTGGCGCTGAGGATGAAGTTGACGTAGGAAGGAAAGACGTGGTCGGGCGCGCCGACCGTGCCTTCGCTCACCCCGGGGAAGACCTGGATCGGATGTTCGTGACAGCTCGAAGCTTCGAACGGACAGTGGAGCAGGCGGGTCTTCCAGTAGAGGGCGGCGGCGGGCAGCACGGCTCCGGTCCCTCCTTCGGCGCGCGCGGACCCGGCGAAGTGGAGCTGCTGACCGACGCTCCAGGTCTGGCTCGGCGAAGGTTCGGAGACGGTCACCTCGGGAGGCGAGTCACCGGGGTAGACGGTCAGCTTGGCGACCGACGATTTCCCCGTCTGAACGTCTTTGACCTTGACCGCGGCGACGACGTTGTGGCTGCCGTCGGTATAGGTGAACTGCTGTTTCGCGGAGTTCGATCCGTCGTCGAATTCGCCGTCCCCGTCGAGGTCCCACGTGTATTCGAGCGTGTCGCCGGCCGGTCCGGTCGAGCCGCTCGCGTCGAATTCCACCGTCAGGTCGACTTCTCCCCAGGGATCGCCGACGGTCGTCAGGTGGGCGGTGGGCGCGCCGGGGTCGTAGGCGATCCGGTTGATCGTCCCTTCGTAGAGGCTGACGTACCAGATCGCGCCTTCGGGACCCTGCTCGACATCGACGCCGGGATAGTTGGTCGCGTCCGACAAGAACGGTTCGACCGCCGAAGGATCGAGTCTCGCTTCTCCGCCGTCGTGGTCGGCAGGCATCACGTAGATGCACCCGCGCACGGAGTCGGCGAAGAACAGGGAGTCTTCGTAGCGCGCCGGGTAGGTCGAGCCTTCGTAGAAGGCGGATCCCGAGATCGCCGAGCCGGCGTTGTGCGGACAGGTGTCACCCGGCGCGACCGGCGCCATGTGCGAGTAGTAGAAGAACGGCGTGGCGGTCGAGTTCGGCACTCCGTAGAGTCGTTCGCAGGCGTTCAGGCCGAGGACTTCGAATTCGAAGTTGCGCCCGAGCCCTTCGTAGCAGGGCCACCCCGAGTTGTAGAGCGAGCCGCCGATCGGTACCCGGTCGATCTCCTCGTAGATGTTCGCGCCGACGTTGTTGACGAACACATCGCCGAGCTGCGGACTGACGGTGAATCGGAACGGATTGCGGAAGCCCATCGCGACGATCCGCCGTTTGTTCGCGTTCGCGTCGCCGAAGTAAGGGTTTCCCGGCCAGCCTTCGCCGGTGTCGGGGTCGATCCGGTCGAGCGTCCCGTTGAGCAGCACCTGGCCGCCGGGGCGGAAGATGCTCTGCGAGCGGATCGCCCCACCTTCGGCTTCCGGGTTCAACAACATCGACGTGCCTTTGGTGCCGTTGGGATCGCCACACAGGTTTTCGTACTGCCCGTAGTCGGGATTCGTGAAGATGCCACCTTCCCCACCGCTGACGAACAGCGCCCCTTCGGGTCCGAAACCGAGATCGCCGATCGAATGGCTGCTCGACTGCTGGCACCAGCCTTCGAGGAGAACGGTCTCTTCGTCTTCGCCGCCCGACTGGCGGGCGTGGTTGCCTTCGGCCGTCAGGCGCACGAGTCGACCGCTGACGATGCAGCGGTTTTCTTCCGGGCATGAGTCGCCTTGGTATTCGGCCGAACCGGTTCCCACCGAGGGGTACTTCGGCATTTCGACGCCCGCCGGCAGCCCGAGTTCGTGGTTGAAGGTGTAGAGGGCGTAGAGGTAGGGACGGCCTTCGTCGAATTTTGGGTCGAGCGCCAGGCCGAGCAGCCCGTGGTCGCCGTTGTCGTAGACCTGCTTGGCGAGATTGGCGAAGACGGTCGGCGGCGTCGAACTGTCCGCGCCCGCGGGAAAGACCGCGATCTTGCCGCCCTTCAAGGCGACGAAGGTGCGACCGTCGGGGGCGAATTTGAACGCGACGGGATGCTCGAGCCCGGGCTGGTTCGTTTCCAGGACTACTTCGTCCTGGAACCCGGGAGGAAGGGTCTCCGCGGCGGCGCTCCCGACCCCCAGTAGGCCGAAGCCCACCACGAGTGCCGTGAAAGTGAGACGCGCTCTCCTCAAGACCTAGGAACGATATTCCAGGTGAAGACGCGATTGGCGCTCAATCGGTTCCCGGCCGGATCGGCCGAGTACACCCGGAAGGAGTGCTTGCCCACCTTGAGGTTCTTGTAAGTGCGCGGGGAGCGACAGGAGGAGAAGCCCTTGCCGTCGAGCTTGCACCTGAACTTGGTCCCCCCCTGGCCGGCGAAGACGAACTTCGCGGAGAGCTGGGTCGTCGTCTTTCCCGGCCGCTTCTTGATCTGCGGCGGCGCGTAGGTCGGCGGAGGCGTCGGGGTCACCGGAGGAGTCGATTCCTTCTCCTTCCGTTCCCGTTCTTCGCGTTCCTTGCGTTCCCGCGCTTCCCTTTCTTCGCGTTCCCGCTGCTCCTTTTCCTCCCGTTCCCGCTGTTCTCTTTCTTCCCGTTCGATTTCTTCACCTTCGGAGGTGCCGGTGTAGACGATCCGGTGCACACTGCCCGGGCCGTTGCCGAATTTTTCGAAGAGCTGGACGTAGAAGATGTTGCCTTCGGGGCCCTGCTCCATGTCGACGGCGGGGAAGGAGAATCGTTCGACGCCGGAGAGGAAGGTGGTCCCGGTTTCCGGGTCGGGCTTGCCGTCGGAGCCGCTCTGCATCACGTAGATACAGCCGCGGATCGCGTCGGAGAAGAAGAAGGCGTCGTGGTAGGCCCGCGAGTAGGCGGTCCCTTCGTTGAAGACGTTGCCGGAGACGTCGGTGGCCAGGGGTTTGCCTTGGTAGCACTGGTCGCCGGGAACGGCCGGGCCGTTATGCGGATAGGAGTAGAACGGGGTTTCGGTTTCCTGGTTGCCGTTGTTTTCGGCTTCGTACTGGTCGATGCAGTACTGGATCGACGGGTTGGGGGTTCCAGGCGGGAATTCGCCTGCGTAGCCGTAGTTGCGCACCGGTTTGCCGTTTTCACCGCCTTCGTAGCAGGGCCAGCCGCCGTTGTATGGCGCCGAGGAGCCGAGCGTCAGCCGTTCGATCTCCTCGAAGGAGCCGTTGCCGACATTGGAGACGTAGAGTTCGCCGAGGCGCTGGTCGATGGTGAAGCGCCAGGGCTGCCGGAAGCCGAATGCCACGATCCGTTTCGCGTTCGGTTCGCTGCTCGAATAGAAGGGATTGCCTGGAAGGCCTTGGCCGGTGTTCGGGTTCACCCGCAGAACGGCGCCCGAGAGCAGAGTGGGATGGTTGGCGAGCGAGTGGTTCCGCATCACGCTCTGCGAGCGCAGCGAGCCACCGAGCGCGGTGAGGCGGACCACTTCGCCGCCGGATTCTTCGACCGGGTCTTGGCAGGGATTGCCGAACTGGCCGTAGTCGGCTTCCGAGTACATCGCGCCTTCGCCGCCGCTGACGTAGAGGGCACCTTCCGGCCCGAAGCCGAGGTCGCCCACCGAGTGCGTGGTCGCCTGCTGGCACCAGCCTTCGAGCAGCACTTCTTCTTCCGGCGCGGCAGCGGATGGTTCCGCGTGGCTACCGGCGGGATCGGCTTTCAGTTTGACGACGAGGCCGCTCACCTCGCACCCGAGTTCTTCTTTCGGGATTTTGTGTTCGTTGACTTCTTCGCCTTCCGGGCATTTGTCTTCTTCGAAGGAGCCTTCAGGCCCTTTGTATTCCGGCCAGGCGAGCGGTTCGGCGCGCGGGTCGGCCACCTGCGGCGACTGGGTGCCCTTGTAGGCGAGTTTGTGGTTATAGGTGTAGAGGACGTAGACGTAGCGCTGCCCGAGCGCCCAGAGCGGGTCGATCGCCATCCCCAGCAGGCCGTGGTCTTCGTAGTCGTAGACCGGTTTGGCCAGATTTGCGAACAGTTCCGGCGTTTTGTCGTCGACGTTTTCGTAGACCCAGATCTGTCCGCCTTTCTCGCCGACGAAGACCTCGCCATCGGGCGCGAACTTGACGATCATCGGCTTGTTCAGCCCGCCCCAGACCGTCTGGTCTTCGAATTTTTCCGGCAGCGTGACGGCGGCGCCCGCCCCCGGCGCCACGAACAGCGCAACCGCCATCGCCAGCAGGGCCGCGAGAATCGCGGCCTTCGCGCCAGATCGCTGCATCAGCCTCGCTCCAGCGGGGCCATGGTCAGGCCCGCGGAGTCGAGTTGCTCCCAGTAGTGCTCGGCCGGCTCGCGAGGACCGGTCCAGACGATGGCCTGGCCTGAATTGTGGATCTGGTCAGCGATACGGTGTCCCTGGTCGAGGCTGACGCCAGGCAGGACGCGGGCAAGCGTCTGCGCGACATGGTCGAAGGTGTTGTGGTTGTCGTTGCGTACGATCACGCGCCAATTACCCCCCAACCCCGAACCCGGGCCGGAGATGCGGGGTTTCTCGATCGTGATCGACAGCGAAGGCGCCGATATCGACATCGGGTCGAGATTATGCAGCAGTAGATGAGTAGACCGAAGGACAGCCACTTCCCCTACATGCCGGGGATCGACGCGATGCGGGCGCTGGCGGTGCTCGCCGTCTTCGGCTACCACGCGGGGCTCGGCTGGGTCCCCGGGGGCTTCCTCGGCGTCGACGTCTTCTTCGTCATCAGCGGCTACCTGATCACCTCGCTGCTCCTGCGCGAGTTCCGCTCCACCGACCACATCGCGCTCGGCCGGTTCTGGCTGCGGCGGGCGCGGCGCCTCCTCCCCGCGGTCGGCGTGCTGATCGCGGTGGCGATGATCGTCTCGGCGATCGCCGAGCCGGACAAGATCGACACGATCCGCGGCGACGCGATCTCCTCGCTCTTCTACTTCGCCAACTGGCACTTCATCTACGAGCACACGTCCTACTTCGAACAGTTCGGGCGCCCGTCGCTCTTCACCCACCTCTGGTCGCTCTCGGTGGAGGAGCAGTTCTACCTCTTCTGGCCGCTCGTCTTCGCCG
>JAFDWD010000178.1 GCA_018268695.1 Actinomycetota bacterium | reverse complement strand
GTAAACCGCGTGTTGCATTGTTGGTCCGTATATGTTCTAATTGGTCGCGGTCGTCGCCACACCCAAACCGATGGCCGACTCGGAGCGTCCCGTCTTTCCCTGGGCGGCCTCGTTCCACGCGAACGCTTCAACGGCCCAGGGGGCGACTCCCTGGAACCCCCTGGGCCCGTTTGCGTCGCTCGACCCGGCCGGCGTACTCGGCAAGACACTCCTCCAGGGAGGCGCGGGAGAAATCGGGCCAGTACTCGTCGCGGAAGATCAGCTCCGACTCGGCCACCTGCCAGAGCAGGTAGTTGGACAGTCGACGCTCACCGCTGGTCCTGATCACCAGGTCCGGATCGTGCATCTCCGGCGCGTAGAGGCCGTCGCGGAAGGCGTCCTCGTCGTCGCCTTCGAAGGCGGCTGCCGCACGCATGATCTCCGCCCGGGCGCCGTAGTTGAAGGGGACGTAGAAAGTGATCCGGCGGTTCCCGTCGGTGAGGCGCTCGGCCCGGTCCATCCGCTCGACCAGGGTGCGGGGGAGGCGCTCGCCGCGATCGCCGAGGAAGCGCAGCCGCACCCCCTCCGCGTGCAGCTCTGGGGTGACGTCGTCGATGTACTCGGCCAGCAGCGCGAGCAGGCCACTCACCTCCGCGCCGGGCCGTTCCCAGTTCTCGGTCGAGAAGGCGTAGATGGTCAGCTCCTCGACCCCCAGCTCGGCGGCGTCCCGGAGGCGAGCGCGGACGGTCTCGGCACCCGCCCGATGGCCTTCGCCGACCGGAAGGTTGCGCTCCTTCGCCCAGCGGCCGTTGCCGTCGGTGATGATCGCGAGATAGCGGGGGCTCCCAGGTCGGGCGCTCATGCCGCCAGCCTGATCGCGGTCGAGAGCGCACGCACCGCCGCGTCTTCGGCGGCGACCGGATGTCGCTCGGCCGCCGCCCCGGGACGCCCGAGGTAGTAGGCGAGGACGCCGTTCAGGATCGCTTCGTGGGTCCGGCGGCGAGGAAGGTCGCCGAGGACCCCGTGGGCACCGGCGACGAGCAGGTCGATCCGCTCCTCCACGTCTTCGCCCCAGTGGTCGGCGTAGTTGTGATCGCCGCT
>JAFDWD010000177.1 GCA_018268695.1 Actinomycetota bacterium | reverse complement strand
GCCTTCGGTCCCCGGTTTCGCTTCCCAGACGTAGGTGAAGGTGCGGTTGTGCTGGACGAAGCCACCCGGGTCGGTGAACTTGCCTTTGTAGCCACCGTCCATTTCGTTCGAGTAGAAGATGCCGTGCGGGTGCATCGTCACCGGTGACTTCAGCTTGTTGCGGAAGTGCACGATCATCGTTTCGCCGACGCTGACTTCGAGCAGCGGGCCCGGCACCTTCGCCGGCCCGAGCGGCTTTTTGAAGTTCGGCGTCCAGGCCCGGTAGGCCCAGGCGGTGAACTTCGTCTTGCCCTTGATCGGCATGTTCATCATCTGGTCGCGGCCGGTCGGGACGATGTCCCACTCGACCGGCTCGGCGGTGATCCAGTATTCGCGCGCCGCCCCGTTCTGGGTGAACTGGTTATAGGCGGCGAGCTCGGTCCGTCCGCCGTCGTCCACCGCGCTCGCGTTCGCCTGCGCCGCTTCTGCCGCCGCCACCTTGGGCGGCACGGCGACGTCCTTGGCGTGCGCGTCGATGTCGATCTGGCCTTCGTTCGCGCTGATCTTCTGCCCGGCGAGCGTGCAGAAGAACATGCCGCCGCCGAGCGCCAGGAATCCGCGTCGGTCGAGCCCGCCGTCACCCCAATTCATCGCCGGCCGTCCTCCTCGGTGCTATTTCTTGACGACGACCGTCATGTGCATCTGCGTCGGGTGGATCGTGCAGATGAACTTGTAGGTCCCGGGCGTCGTGAACGTCTTTTCGAATTCGGCGTTGGTGACCGCGGTCGTCTTGGTCGAGTAGGAGGCCTTCCCCTTCAGGCTCTTCGGCCCGCTCTTCAGGTGGACGTCGTGGGGGTAGGTGTTGGCTTCCGCCCAGACCCAGTTGATCGACTGCCCCTCCTTCAGCGTCACCTTTTCCGGGCCGAAGTAGAAGTCGGCGACCGACACTTCCTTCGGCTTCGATTTCGACTTCTGCGGCGCGTTCGCCGCGGTGGCGGCCGCCCCCGAGAGGGCGAGGGCCACCACCGCGATCGCGACGATCTTCAGTGCCTGCATCAGCAGGTCACTTCCCCGGGCTTCGCCGCGATTTCCACCGGCTTGTACTGCTGGAACGCCGGGTGCGGGAAGCTGGGCCGGTGCCAGTAGCACTGCTGGTTCTGCGGCGGGCTCGTGCCCGCGTAGCCGAGGATCGTCGACGGGTTGCCGGTTTCCGCCAGGCTGGCGATCTGGAGCCCCGCGGTGATGTTGATGCTGGGCACCGACTTGCTCGCGTATTCCGTGACTTTCGCCTGAGGGCAGACCGGGTAGATCTGGCTCAGCGGCACTTTGCCGTTGCCGGGCGCTAACGTCGAGTTGGCGCTGTTCGCCCCCCAGCAGTTGCCGCCGCCGGTGTCGTCGTTCCACATGTCGTATTCGCCGTTCGGATCGG
>JAFDWD010000176.1 GCA_018268695.1 Actinomycetota bacterium | reverse complement strand
TCGTCGTCGACGACGAGCCGACGATCGTCGAGATCGTCGGCCGCTACATGGAGCGGGCGGGCTTCGAGACCTACACCGCGCCCGACGGCTACAAGGCGCTCGACGCCGCCACCGAGCACCGCCCCGACCTCGTCGTCCTCGACGTGATGCTGCCCGGGATCGACGGCATCGAAGTGATGGAACGGCTGCAGGAACGGCCGGGTCCGCGGATCGCGGTGATCCTGCTGACCGCGCGCGGGGAGGAGTCCGACCGCCTCGTCGGTCTGCGCAACGGGGCCGACGACTACGTCGTCAAGCCGTTCTCGCCGGCCGAGCTCGTCGCCCGGGTCGAGGCGGTCCTGCGCCGGATCGCCCCGCCCGTCGCCCCGGAGGAGGCGCCGCCGATCGTCCACGGCCCGCTGCGGGTCGAGCCCGCCTCACGCCGGGTGACCCTCGACGGCAAGGAGATCGCGCTGACCATGCGCGAGTTCGACCTGCTCGCCTTCTTCGCCGCCAACCCGGGCCGCGTCTTCTCCCGCGATCAGCTGATGGAGACGGTCTGGATGGAGCCGTGGTTCGACGACACCTCGACCGTCACCGTCCACGTCCGCCGGTTGCGGGCGAAGCTCGACGACGACCCGGCGCAGCCGCGCTTCATCGAGACGGTGTGGGGCGTCGGCTACAGGTTTCGGCCATGAGGTTCCCGGCGATGAGCCGTGGCCAGTGGCGCGCCGCGCTGATCGCCGTCGCCGCGTTCCTCGCGGGGGCGGCGGCGGTCGGCATCCCCAACCAGATGGGGTTCGACCAGATCCTGCTGGTGCTGGTCGCGGTCGCGGCCGCCGCGGTCGCCGCCGGGCTCGCCGTGCGCCAGACGATGGAAGAGCGGATGCGCCGGCAGGTCGAGGACGCCCGTCGCGGCCTCGTCGCCGCCGCCTCACATGACCTGCGCACGCCGCTCGCGTCGCTGCGCCTGCTGGTCGAGGCGATCGACGACGGCGTCGCGGGCGAGGACCGCGATCGTTATCTGCGGGAGATCCGCACCCACGTCGCCGTCCTCAGCGACCTGATCGACGACCTCTTCGAGCTCTCCCGGATCGAGGCCGGGGACATCTCCTGGACGATGCGCCAGGTCGAGCTTGGCGACCTGATCGGGGACACCGTCGCCGCCTTCCGCGCCTCCGCCGAGGAGCGCGGCATCCACCTCGCCGCCGAGCTGCCGGATGGCAAGGTGATGGCCGAGGCCGACGCGGAGAAGGTCCAGCGCGTCCTCTTCAACCTGATCCAGAACGCGATCCGCCATACGCCTGCCGACGGCAGCGTGACCGTGCGGGCGAAGGGCGGGCCGGGCGGGGTGGAGGTCGAGGTGGCCGACTCGGGGGAGGGGATCCCGGCGGGCGAAGGCGAGCGCGTCTTCGAGGCCTTCTACCGCGGCGATTCCGCCCGCGGCGAGGACGGCGCCGGCCTCGGCCTGGCGATCTCCCGCGCGATCGTCGAGGCCCACGGCGGCCGCATCTGGCTCGAAGACGCCCACCCCGGCACCCGCGTCCGCTTCACCCTCCCCGCCTGACCTCGCCAGCTGTTCCTTATGGACGCCACAGGTCCAAAAGGAACAGCTGGGCGTGCGCTACAGCTGCAGGCTCTTCGTCTGGAGCATCTCCTCGAGGCCGAAGCGGCCGTTCTCGCGACCGTGGCCGGACTGGCCGTAGCCGCCGAACGGGGCGGCGGGGTTGTAGGCGCCGCCGTTGATCTCGATCTGGCCGGTGCGCAGGCGCTTCGCCACCGCGATCGCGTGCTCCTCGTCGCCGGCCCAGACGCCGCCCGCGAGGCCGTACTCGGTCGCATTCGCGATCCGCACCGCGTCGTCCTCATCGTCGAAGGGCATGATCGCCAGCACCGGGCCGAAGATCTCCTCGCGCGCGATCGTCATCTCCGGCGTCACCTCGGAGAAGACGGTGGGACGGACGAAGTAGCCACGGGTGAGGCCCTCGGGCGGCTCGGCTCCGCCGGTGAGGAGCTTCGCGCCCTCGGCCTCGCCCTTGGCGATGTAGCCGCGGACGCGCTCGCGCTGGGTGGCGGAGACGAGCGGGCCGAGGCGCGTCCCCGGGTCCAGCGGGTCGCCCGGCGTGAAGCCCTCGGCCGTCGCTGCCGCCAGCTCCTCGACTTCGGCGAGCCGCTCGCGCGGCACCAGCATCCGGGTGAGGGCGCTGCAGGTCTGGCCCGAGTTGAGGAAGCACTTGGCGACGCCGTCGGGGACGGCGCGGGAGAAGTCGGTGTCGTCGAGCAGGACGTTCGGCGACTTGCCCCCGAGCTCCATCGCGACCGGCTTCACCGTCGCCGCGGCGAGCTCGGAGACGCGGCGACCCGCTCGGGTGGAGCCGGTGAAGGAGACGAGGTCGACGCTCGGGTGGGCGGCGATCGCCTCGCCGACGACCGGGCCGATCCCGGTCACGAGGTTGAAGACGCCGGGCGGCAGGCCGACCGACTCGATCACCTCGGCGAGGATGAAGGCGTTCAGCGGCACGATCTCGCTCGGCTTGAGCACCACCGTGCAGCCGGCCGCCAGCGCCGGGGCGACCTTGGCGCCGATCTGGTTCAGCGGATAGTTCCAGGGGGT
>JAFDWD010000175.1 GCA_018268695.1 Actinomycetota bacterium | reverse complement strand
GTCGCGATGGCCTGCGACCTCGCCGAGATCGTCGGCGCCGCCCTCGGCCTCAACCTCCTCTTCGGCATCCCGCTCTTCGTCTCCGGCCTGATCGCGGGCGCCGGCACCTTCGCCCTGCTCGCCCTCCAGCGGCGCGGCTTCCGCAAGCTGGAGGCGGCGATCACCGTCCTGGTCGGCGTCGTCGTCGTCGCCTTCGCCTACGAGCTGGTCGACGCCTCCCCGGACGGCAGCGAAGTCGCCAAGCACCTCTTCGTCCCCGGCTTCGCGGGCACCGAATCGATCCTGCTGGCGACCGGCATCGTCGGCGCCACGGTGATGCCGCACGTCATCTACCTGCACTCGGCGCTGACCCAGAACCGGATCGTCGGCCGCAACGACCACGAGCGTCGCCGCATCCTGCGCTTCGAGAAGATCGACGTGGTGATCGCCCTGGCGATGGCGGGCGCCGTCAACCTGGCGATGATGATCGTCGCCGCGGCGCTCTTCCACGGTGGCGGCCTGACCGGGATCGAAACGATCGAAGGGGCCTACGCGGGTCTGCGGCAGCTCGATTCCCACGCCGCCGCGACGATCTTCGGCGTCGCCCTGCTGGCCTCCGGCTTCGCCTCCTCCTCGGTCGGGACGATGGCGGGGCAGGTGGTGATGCAGGGCTTCATCCACCGCCGCATCCCGATCTTCCTGCGCCGCGCGATCACCCTGGCGCCCGCGCTCGTGATCCTCGCGATCGGCGTCAACCCGACCGACGCGCTGGTCGGCTCCCAGGTCGTCCTCTCCTTCGGCATCCCCTTCGCGCTGGTGCCGCTGGTGATCTTCGGCGCCAAGCGGGAGATCATGGGGAACCTGGTCAATCCGGGCTGGCTCACCGCGCTCGTCGGCGTGCTGGCGACGCTGATCATCGCCCTGAACGTCTTCCTCCTCTACGAGTTCGTCGCCGGCTAGCTGTTCCTTTTGCGCCTATGAGGCGCAAAAGGAACAGCTGAAGCCGGTAGCCTTCAGCGCGATGGCACTCGCCGACGACTTCCAGCGCATCCTCGACGCGCTTCCGCCCGACTGGACCGATCTCGAGGTCGACCTGCGGATCGACGACGAGAGCCGCTACATCGACTGCGCCGTCTTCCTCAGCCAGGTCAACGCGCAGGTCTACAACCGGCCGCGCCAGTGGCACTGGCGGCTGATCGTCGCCCACAGCTTCGGCCACGCGGCAGCGGCGGAGACGGTCCTGGGCGTGCTTTCGAAGATCGACGCCGAGGGCGTCGGCGGTGAGCTAC
>JAFDWD010000174.1 GCA_018268695.1 Actinomycetota bacterium | reverse complement strand
TTTGTCTTCGACTTCGGTTTCGTATCCGACGACTTCACCGGGGGACACGGTGGTCTGGCCGGACGGGAGCAGGTTCTCCTTCCGCGCGACGATGTCGGGCTCGACCACGGGAGTCGAGCTCGATTTATTCATCACCTTCGCGCCCGCTTCCAGGTTGTCTTCGAATTAGAAGGAGGCGGTATTGGTGATCGTTTTGCCGCGTTCGTTGGCGGCGATGTTCAGGACCCGGGCTTTGAAGGTGACGACGACGACGTGTTCGGTCGCGCTGACCGTCGCCGGATAGGCGCCGTTGAACCGCACTTCGAAGCCGTTGGCGAGCGGTTCCAGCGTCAACCCCTGCGCCGGCAGAGCTTCGCCGTCGACCTTGGCGCCCAGCGTCCCGCTCACCAGTCCGAGATTGGCGGGCAGGACGTCTTTGATCACCGGCGTACCGAAGATCTTGCTGTTCGCCGGGATTTTCGCGGTGACCGTGTAGTCGACGACCTCGCCGATCGTCGCCTGGCTTTCGGAGTTTCCGGGTTCTTTTACCTCGGTGGTCGCTTTCTTTTCCAGCGTCGCCCCGGTGGTCCTCAGTTCGGCTTCGTCGAGCAGCGGCCCGGTGTTCGATTCCGCTTCGGTGATCGATTTATCGATGTTTTTCGCCGGGATGTACTCGAATTTTTCCGGCGTGGTGTTCGTCTGCGACTTGTAGCTGCGGACCCCTGCGTGGTTCACGAACAGGTGGCCCGGGGCGACGTCTTTCGGCACTTCCACTTCGTAGGTGAGCGTGGTGAGCGCGCCTTCCGGGATCGAGACGCCGGTCCATTTGATGATGCCTTCCGAGCACCCGATGGTCTGCGGCGGCGTCTGCGCCGGTTCGATCACGTCCGCGCATTCGATCCCGGTCGGGAGGATGTCCCAGACTTCGGCTTCTTCGGCGCCGAGGTTGCCGGAGTTTTCGAGGTCGAGCTGATATTTGACGATTTCGCCACCGCCGGCACGGGCATTGGAGTTTTCACCGGGTTTCGGTTTCGGGATCGATTTGCCGCCGACTTCGGTGATCGTCTTTTCCAGCGAGAGGTCCGGTTCTTGGCGCTGGACTTCGGCCCGGTCGCGCAGCGGGAAGGTTTCCCCTTCCGTGTTCGAGGAGAGGAACTTCATCAGGTTCCCGGTGATTTCCCCGGGGTCGGCGGTCGAGGAGGTGTCGACGATGGTCCGGAAGCGCCATTCGAAGACGAGTTTCGATTCGACCGTTTCCACACCCGGTTTGCCGACCGCCCATTCGAGCGTTTCTTCTGCTTCGGCGGCTTTCGTGTTGAAGGTCGCTTCGGCGGTGTTTTCGGGGCCTTCGACCGCCGAGCCCTGGACGTAGGTCTCGTCGGGCGGGATGAAGTCACTGACGATCGGCGTGCCCGCGTAGAGGTTCGAGGCGAACTTCACGACCAGGCGCCAACAGATTTCGTCACCGGGCCGGTACTGGGGGAACGGGGCAGCGATGCCCTTGACGTATTCGCTGCTCGGCCCCGCGCAGTTCGTCGGCACCGTTTTGAGGTCGTTTTCGCGAACCGTCTTTTCGATTTCGACCGATTCGGCTTCCTGGCTCGCCGAGGAGACGTCGGTGACTTTCGTCCCGCCGACCGGTTCTTCGACGATCTTCTTCGCGCCTCCGCCTTCGCAGTTGGGATCGGGCGTGGCCGGTTCGACGATGCAGCGGGAGAAGGCGGTGCCTTCGGTGGTGACGTCGTTCGTCCAGGTGTCCCCGGTCAACACCGGATTCGCGTCTTCGAAGTTCTGCTGGTAGAAGGTCCGCGTCGTCGTCGGGAAGGTGATCAACAGTTCCTGGGACGGTTCGAGGCGTTCGAGCGCGGCCACTTCCGGTGCGTCGAACTCGAGCTTGAACCCGCCGCCGGCTTCCTCTTCGGCGAGCGTGTATTCGATCGCTTCTTCGGTCCCGACTTTCCCGGCCGGGCCTCCCTTGAGGTATTTGACCGAGGGGTGCAGGGTCCCGGACGCTTCGCATTCGGCTTTCGGTTCGGTGATCGGGCCGCCGGCCGGTCCTTCGTAGCTTTTCGGCCCACGCGGGCAGAGGCCGTTCGGCAGCTGGTCGGTGATCGACACCGGTTCGGTGCGGCGGTACTCGGACGCCTCGAGCCGGAGGCTCCAGGTGCTGAGCGCGCCGTCGAAGATCTTCGGCTGGTCGACCGACTTCTGGATCGCCAGGTCCTCGGCGGTGCGGGTCATCTCGTCGGTGTCCTGCACCGGCACCGATTCGTAGACGCCGTGGGCCTGGGCGACGTTCGTCAGCTGCTCCTCGTCGAACGTTTCCGGCCCGTTGTTGTTGTCGAGGTTGGCGATCTGCCCGAGGCTCGCGGCACTCGGTTTGCCGCCGGCGCCGTTCCAGTTGAGCGCGTTGGCGCGGATCGGGATCGCGGCGACGTACTGGAGTTCGATTTCCTGGCCGGTGGCGAGCGCTTCGGGGCCGAGGAATTTGACGTGGGTGTAGATGCCTTCCGGCTGCGGGCCGGGCGGATCGACTTTTTCGGTTTCGACGAAGAAGGGTTCGACGCAGCTCGGCGCCGCCGGGGCGTTGCCGGGGTCGATCGCGCCGGAGCCCGGGTACTCTTCCGCCGAACCCGGGTTGGTGCCGGCATCGGTGGTGTTGTCGACTTTGCCGCAGCCGAGGAACTCGAGGCCGGCCGGCAACCAGTCTTCGATCACGATCCCGGTTTCGCCTTTCGGCCCGGCGCCCGCCACGCCCTGGGTCGGCCCGACGTGGTTGTTGCGGACCTTCAGCGTGTAGACGGTCTGGTGTTCGTGGACGCCGCGGAGGATCTCCCCCTCCGGACTCGGCTCCGACTTTTCGATTTCGATCGCCGTCAGTTCGGTCGTCGCTTCGGCGACGCCCCTGCCGGTGTAGGAGCCCGGTTCGACTTCACCGCTTTCGCCGAAGCGCGGTTTGGTCCGCGGTTTTTCGTTGACGAAGGCTTCAGCTTTGCTGGTGTATTCGTGAGTGCCGGTGAATTTGAAGAAGGACGTCGACGGTTCCACTTCGTAGTCGAGGACGTATTCGGAGTTGGCGCTGAGGTCGGCGAGGTTTTCGAAGATCAGCGTCGTCCGGCCGACCCCCGGCTGGTTTTCGAGGATCAGTGGCGCGACTTTGGCCGAGCCCGGCACGTAGGCGACACCGAGCGGCAGTTCGACCCGGAAGGTCAGGTTGTAGCCGCGTTCCTGGCCGAGCGGGTTCTTGGCGACAAGGTGGACCGGCTGCCGGGTGCCGAGGAGCGCCTGCGCAGGCGCGTCCATCCCGAGGCTGATGTCCGGGGGTCCTTCGGCCGCGGCCCCCGCCGGCAGGGCCATTCCGACGACCACGCAAACGCATGCAACAGCCAGTACGAACTTGTTTCTGACAGTTGCCAACGATTGCTTATTCGGCACGAATCGCCTATTCCTTTAACCCAAATTCTAGGTACGGCTGGAGACCGCGACGGCGCCAGTTGCACCTCTACACAATTCTGAGTAGCGTTCGGCCTGGCAGAGGATCACCAAGCTCGGGAGGCGAGGAGATGTTCAACGGAATCCTGCGGCGTACGGTCGTCGCGCTGTCGCTGCTCGCGGCGACCATGCTCGTTGCGGCGTCGGTGGCCCAGGCGGCACCGCCGACGCCCGAAGAAGATCCCTTCTACGACTACGCGGGCGCCACGCCGTTGGCCGCGATCGCGCCGGGCACGGTCTTGAAATCCCGCACGCTGAGCTACCACGTGGCCGGGATCCCGCTGCCGGTCAGGGCGGTGCAGCTGCTCTATCGCTCGACCTCCCAGCTCGGCGAACCGACCGTCAACGTCACTTCGGTGCTGAAGCCACCGCTCAGCATCGGCACCCCGCAGGTCGTCGCATACCAGTCCTTCTACGACTCGCTGAACCCGGTCGACGAGCCTTCCTACGCGATCTCCGGCGGCCTCACCCTGGGCGGCGCGATCCCCCAGGTCGAGTCGGCCCTGATCGGCCCCGAGCTGCTGGCCGGGCGGACGGTCGTGATCGCCGACACCGAGGGCGAGAGCGCCGACTTCGCCGCGGGACCGGAGTACGGGCTGAACACGCTCGACAGCCTCCGCGCCGCGCTCGCCTCTCCCGCCACGGGCCTCTCGTCGACGAGGAAGATCGGGATGATCGGCTACTCCGGCGGCGCGATCGCCACCGAGTGGGCGGCCGAGCTGGCGCCCACCTACGCCCCCGACGTCAACGCCAAGCTGGTCGGCGCGGCGATGGGCGGCGTCCTCGTCGACCCGGCTCACAACCTCCACTACGTCGAAGGCAGCCTCAGCTGGGCCGGGGTGATGCCGATGGCGATCATCGGCGTCTCGCGCGCCTTCCACAT
>JAFDWD010000173.1 GCA_018268695.1 Actinomycetota bacterium | reverse complement strand
GATGCTCCGACCCCAGGCGATCAGCGCTTCGGTTTCCGCCTCCTGCAGGCCGGTCGCGGGATCGGTGGGGACCAGGAGGGTGGGCTGGTCGCGCTCGCGCGCCCAACGGAAGCAGCTCTCGTCGAAGTTGTCGTCGACCCAGGCCATCGGCCGGCCGCTGCCGTACTCGTCGAGCGGCCCGAGCTTCCAGTGGGCCGAGCCGAAGCGGGCGGCACCGTCGAAGGTGAGGTGGGGGAGCTCGGCGAGGCCGAGCATGGTGGGGAGGTAGAAGTTGGCTTTCTCCTCCCAACCGGTCGCCCAGATCAGTTCGAAGTGCTCGGCAAGGCGCCGCAGCCGCTCGCCGGCCCGCAGCGAGATGCAGTGGAGCATCCCGTCGACGAGCTGGTAGCTGGCCTCCGCCGGCGGCGGAGGCGTTTCGAATCCGAACAGCGAGATGACCCCGTCGACATCGACCGCGAGGATCGGTCGGCTCATCGGGGCCGGGTTACTACCAGCGGTAGTGGGCGAACGCTTTGTTCGCCTGCGCCATGCGGTAGATGTCGTCCTTCCGCTTCCAGGCGCTGCCCTGCTGCTGGTTCGCGTCGAGGATCTCCCCGGCGAGCCGCTCGGCCATCGAGTACTCGCGACGGGCGCGGGCGTACTGGACGAGCCAACGCACGGCGAGGGTGCGGGCGCGACGCGCGGGCACCTCGACCGGGACCTGGTAGGTCGCGCCGCCGACCCGGCGGGAGCGAACCTCGAGGACGGGCGTGAGGGATTTGATCGCGGACTCGAGCGTCTCGACCGGATCCTCTCCGGTGCGCTCGCCGACGATCGCCAGGCTGTCGTAGACGATCCGCTCGGCAAGGCTCTTCTTGCCGTCGGTCATCACCTTGTTGATCAGCTGCTGGACGAGGCGGTTGCGGTTGCGCGCATCCGGCTCGATCGGCCGTATGGTGGCTGCGGATCGACGAGGCATCAGGAAGCTTTCACGCCGTAGCGGGAGCGGGCCTGCTTGCGGTCGGAGACGCCGGCGGCGTCGAGGGTGCCCCGGACGACCTTGTAACGGACGCCCGGCAGGTCCTTGACTCGACCACCCCTGATCAACACGACGGAGTGCTCCTGAAGGTTGTGGCCCTCACCGGGGATGTAAGTCGTGACCTCCATCCCGTTGGTGAGCCTCACACGCGCGATCTTGCGCAGCGCGGAGTTCGGCTTCTTCGGCGTCACGGTCGCGACACGGGTGCAGACGCCGCGCCGCTGCGGAGCAGCTACGCGCTTCTTGCGACCCTGCCCCGACTTGAGGCCCGGCGTCGTGGTCTTCTTCTTCGGGCGCTTGCGGCCCTTCCTGACAAGCTGATTCGTATTAGGCACGGCCGGGCATAGTAGAG
>JAFDWD010000172.1 GCA_018268695.1 Actinomycetota bacterium | reverse complement strand
CGCAGATCCCTGACCGTTCGGGGCCCGGCGTACGACCCGGCCCGACGCGCCTTCCCACACATCACCCGGCCGTCTCGGCCACGGCCACAGCCGGGCCCCCTGCACGCTTGTCTCGCATAGCGAGACAAGCGTGCAGGGGGCCGTGGCCGAGACGGCCGTGCTCGCCGGAACGCCCTGCGTCCTTTGCCGCGTCCCCCTACAACCCCGCGAGGGCATCGACGATCGGCGTCTCGCCGCTGATCAGATCGAAGCTCTTGCCGATCGTCCCCGGCTCGTCCAGGCAGGCGAGGAGGACGGCGGCGACGTCGGCGCGGGGGATCTGGCCGCGGCCGGTGCTCGCGGCGATCCGGACCAGGCCGGTGGCGTCGTCTTCGGTGAGGCCGCCGGGTCGGACCACCGTGTAGTCGAGGCCGGAGGCGCGGAGCGCCTCGTCGGCTTCGAACTTCGCCCGCAGGTAGGCGCCAAACCCTTCGGCCCCGTCCTCGGGCGCCTTGTCGGCGCCCATCGAGCTGACGATCAGGTAGCGGGAGATCCCCTCGGCCTTCGCGGCCTCGATCAACTTCACCGCGCCGCCCTTGTCCATGGTCGACTTGCGCGCGTCGCCCGAGC
This sequence comes from Actinomycetota bacterium, assembly GCA_018268695.1. The sequence goes on along the minus strand of JAFDWD010000172.1, from coordinate 1,722 downwards.
CGGGCCCGGCGCCCGCCGCGAAGACGACCGCGTCGGCCCCGCGGATCGCGGCGGCGACATCACCGTCCCCCTCGAGGTCGCACAGCACGGGACCGACTCCCGCCGCGCGGAGGTCCTCCTCCTGATCGGGATTGCGGATCAGCCCGCTGACGGTGTCGCCGCGCTCGGCGAGCAGCCGTCCCAGGATCAGCGCGATCTTGCCGTGGCCGCCCGCGATCGCGACCGTGCTCACAGCTACGCCGCCTCGGCCAGCAGCGCTTCGACGTCCAACGGGCGGGTGTACATGTGGACCTTCTCTCCCTCCGCGGGCTGCGGCCAGTCCTCCCGCGGCCGATCCCAGTAGAGCTCGATCCCGTTGCCGTCGGGGTCGGCGAGGTAGAGCGCCTCGCTGACGCCGTGGTCGGAAGCCCCTTCCAGCGGCACCCGGGCCTCGACCAGGCGACGCAGGGCGTCGCCGAGCGCCGCGCGGGTCGGATAACGGATCGCGACGTGGAAGAGGCCGGTCGTCCCCGGCGGGGGCGGCGAGCCGCCGCGCGACTGCCAGGTGTTGAGGCCGATGTGGTGGTGGTAGCCGCCCGCCGAGATGAACGCCGCTTCGGCGCCGAAGCGCTGCATCAGCTCGAAGCCCAGCACACCGCAATAGAAGTCGAGGGAGCGCTCCAGGTCGGCCACTTTGAGGTGCACGTGGCCGATGTCGACACCGGGGTCGATCGGTCGCGCGTTCTCAGGCATTGTCGAGAGCCTGGTTCACGAGCGCGTCCGCATCGGAGTTGTGCTCGCGCTTGACGTGGCGGACCGTCCAGCGATCGAACTTCCCCAGCAGCTCCTTGGCTTCGGCGTGGAACGGTTTCAGGTCCGCTTTTTTGACTTTGTAGCGGCCTTCGATCTGGCGGATGATGAGCTCCGAGTCGCCGATCATCTCGACCTCGTCGGCACCGTGGGCAAGGGCCAGTTCGAGCCCCCGCAACATCGCCTTGTACTCGGCCACGTTGTTGGTCTCGCGCCCGATCGTCTCGCCGACGGACTCGACCACCGCCCCGTCGTCGTTGCGGACGACTACCCCGATCGCGGCAGGCCCCGGATTGCCCCGCGATCCCCCGTCCACGTTCACGGTCAGCTTCCCCATGGCTATCGATGCACCGGGCGGCCGCTCTCCGCCTCGCGGCGGGGCGCCACCATCACGATCCGCCCGTCGTGCGCCGAGGCGTTCCACTGGCGCGCGGCGGCGTCGATCTCCGCGATCTCGAAGCCCTTCTCCAGCTCGAACACCGGGCGCAGCTCGTCGCCGAGATCGACGCCCCACTGGTACCAGGTCAGCTCCCAGGCGACGGTGACGCGGACGACGTCCTCCTCCCCGGCCAAGTTCCCGACCGAGACCGAGGGCGCGCCGAGGGTCCGGGTCAGCCCGGCGGCGGTCCGCCCCGCGTCGGAGCCGTTGAAGCGGGCGAGGGCGCGCTCGAAACGGGTCGCCGGGGAAAGGTCGGGCTGCAGGCGCCGCGGGCGCATGCCGCGCCCGGCGGGGTCCGGCAGCGGTGCCGGGGACGCATCGGCGGGCGGCGCGGGCGCCGGAGGCGGGGTCGAGAGCTCGGGCTCCGGAACGACGTCCGGCGCGGGAAGGTCGGCCGGGGTGCCGCTCGGCGCGCCGGCGAACAGGCCGCCGAGGCGGCGGCGCTTCCGGGTCGCCTTCGGCGCGGTGGGAACGGGCTCCGCAGCCACCAGGGG
>JAFDWD010000171.1 GCA_018268695.1 Actinomycetota bacterium | reverse complement strand
TTCAACCGGGTGCTCTCGCTCTACGGCGCCACCTCGATCTTCTTCTTCGTCCTGCCGCTGATCATGGGGCTCTTCCTCTACATCGCGCCGCTGCAGGTGGGCGCGCGGGGCACCGCGCTGCCGCGCCTCAGCCAGATGGGCACGATGCTCTGGGCCGCCGGCGCGGTCGTCCTCTACTCGGGCTTCCTCTGGACCCCGTCGGAGGCAGGCGTCAACCCCCTGCCCCCCCTCTCCGAGCTCGCCTTCCTCAGCAACAACGGGGTCGACGCCTGGCTCACCGCCTGTGGATTCGCCACCTTCGGCTTCGTCCTCATCGCCATCGACCTCGCCACCACGCTGCAGGTCGACCGCGCGCCCGGGATGGCCTGGCGCCGCGCCCCGCTCTTCGCCTGGGCCGCCGGCGTCGGCTCCTGGCTGATGCTCTTCATCGGTCCGGTCCTGCTCGCCGCCTTCGCGATGCTGATGATCGACCGCAACTACGACGGCACCTTCTTCGTCGACGGTGCAGGCGGCGCCCCGCTCCTCTGGCAGCACCTCAGCTGGATCTTCTACTCGGGCGCCTACATGTTGGTGCTGATCTTCGCCTTCGCCGCGATCGCCGAAATCTTCTCGGTCTTCTCCGGCAACGAGATCTTCAACCGCGCCGCGGTGATGGCCTCGATCGTCGCGATCGCCGTGATCGGGACCCTGGCCTACATGCAGAACATGTACACCGCCCCGATCGGGATCGGCTGGAAGTACTTCGGCATGCTGATGTCGCTGGCCCTGATCGTCCCGGTCGGCCTCGTCTTCTACAACCTGATCGCCACCCTGCGCGGCGGCGCCCTGCGGATGCGGGCCCCGGTGCTCTGGTCGATCGGCGCCCTGGTGATGCTGTCCCTCGGCCTCGCGGCGGAGATGCAGCAGTCGCTGGTCGGCGCCGCCTTCTACCTCAAAGACACCACCGACTCGACCGCGGCCACGAGCTTCGCGCTGATCGGCGGCGGGGTCTTCGGCGGCTTTGCCGCCCTCCACTACTGGTACCCGAAGATCACCGGCCGCGCGATGGGCGAGCAACTCGGACGCATCTCCTTCGTGGTGACCGCCGTCGGCACCCTGCTGGCCTTCGTGCCGCTGGCGCTGGCGGGCTGGGAACAGGATCAGGTGGTCGACGCCTACAAGTTCTTCAACCACACCGGCGTCAACTTCTACAACCTGCTCTCGTCGATCGGGGTCCTGATCCTCTTCGTCGGCATCACCTTGATCCTGATCAACGCGGTTGCGAGCGTGAAAGGCGGCGCCCGCGCCGGCCACGACCCCTGGGGAGGGGACACGCTCGAGTGGTTCACCGTCTCGCCGCCTCCGGTTCACAACTTCGACGTCC
>JAFDWD010000170.1 GCA_018268695.1 Actinomycetota bacterium | reverse complement strand
GAGGTTGCCGGTCAGGATTCGCAGTCCCCCTTCGGTGGCGAAAGGTGCCCGTCGGTCGCGCAGCACCTCGGGGTCGTCGGTGGACTCCGGCGGCGCCGCGAAGACCAGATCCCCGGTCCCGCTCAGCTCGGGTCGCCGGGCGTAGCGCTCCAGCCCCGGCCCGGCGACGGTGCTGACCTCGCGGTGCATGAGGCCGGCCTCGAGGAGCTCGGAGAAGAGCAGGGCGGTTCCACCGGCCGCGTGAAAATCGTTGACGTCGGCGGTCCCGTTCGGATAGATGCGTGCCAGGAGCGGTACGTGGGACGAGAGGTCCGCGAAGTCCCCCCACTCGATCCGCAGGCCCGCGGCGGCAGCGACCGCGGGCAGATGCATCGTGTGGTTGGTCGAGCCACCGGTCGCCAACAGGGCGACCATCGCGTTGACCAACGAGCGCTCGTCGACGACCTCCCCGATCGGCGTGTATCGGCTCCCGAGCGCGGTGATCGAGACCGCCTGCCGGCCCGCCGCCTCGGTGAGTGCCGCCCGCAAATCGGTCCCGGGGTTGACGAAGCCGGCCCCGGGAAGCATCAAACCCATCGCCTCGACCAGCAGCTGGTTGGAGTTCGCGGTCCCGTAGAAGGTGCAGGTCCCGGGCGCATGGTGGGCGGCGGCCTCCGCGGCGAACAACGCCTCCCGTGGCACCTTCCTTTCGGCGTACAGCTTCCGCACCCGGCTCTTCTCGGCGTTACCGAGGCCCGAGGGCATCGGACCGGCGGGCACGAGGACGGCCGGCAGATGACCGAACGCCAGTGCCCCGATCAGCAGGCCGGGGACGATCTTGTCGCAGACGCCGAGCAACAACGCCGCGTCGAAGGTGTCATGGGCAAGCGCGATCGCGGTCGACATCGCGACCACCTCGCGACTGAACAGCGACAGCTCCATCCCCGCGCGCCCCTGGGTGATGCCATCGCACATCGCCGGCACGCCACCCGCGACCTGGGCAACGCCCCCGGCACCCATCACCGCCCGGCGAAGCGCCGCGGGATAGGCGACGAACGGCTGGTGGGCCGAGAGCATGTCGTTATATGCGGTGACGATCGCGACGCTGGGGCCGGCACCGCGGGTCAGCCGGTCCCGCTCCTCTGAGCCGCACGCGGCGACGCTATGGGCAAGGTTCGAGCAGCCCGCGGCGTCGCGGGCGGTGCCTGCGGCCCGGGCCGCCTCGAGGCGGCGTCGATAGGCGCTCCTGCGGGGGGCACTGCGGGCGGCGATGCGTTCCGTCACCGCAGCGACGGCCGGGTGGATTTCCGCGTTCAAAGCTGACTCCAAAGCTCATCGTGGTTCCTTGACTTAGAACAATATAATGTTATGTTCGCACCTCAGTCAACTCTCCCTCAAGGAGGAACCAAATGAGAAAGCTCTTCGTAGCTTTCCTGGGTGCGATCGCCGTGCTGGCGGCGTTGGCGCCCAATGCCCTGGCCGTACCGGAAGGGACTGTGATCCTCAAGTTCTACGACCAGCACGGGAACGGCACGGAACTTACGCCTGCTCAGGCGAAAACCGTGATGCACGGCGAAGGCTATGGCGCCGAAGGATGGGATACCGACGCGCTGCTCAATCCGACCACGCTGCAAGACGTCTACGAATACCCCCTCTACAGCAGCAGCGGGAAACTCCGCTTCGACATCCCGAGCGAAGCTGTCGCCTTCGCCGTCTCCTGGCCGACGGACTCGGAGGGCTATTCCTACGTGATCGTCGACAACGGCGGCAAAGGGTTCACCAAAGGCGAAACGATCGTCTTCAACTACGTGGCTGCGAAGGACGAGATGCGGCGCCTGAACGAAGCGCTCGCGGCACGGTCCACCTATGTGAAATCGAAAGCGTTCGAAACGGCGTACGCAGAAGCGTCTTCCAACCTGAAAACCGCGGAAGCCGCGAGTACCGACGCCGAACGGGGTAAATACGGGCAACGGGCGCTCGACGGGGTCAGCCTCGCCTACCAACTGCTGCTGACCGAATACGGGCCGAAATACGCCCACGAACATGCGACCGAAAACTGGGCGGGCCTCACCGTCGACGACCCGAGCGTCTATGCGGAATGGCCTTCCCTCGCCTCCAAAATCACCGAACCGGGCGGCTGGGTACGGATCGTCTTCGATCCGACCAAGGACAAAGGCAAACCGGAATATTACAAAGGCACTGTCGAAGCGGCCGAAAAAGCGGGCCTGAAGATCGTCGGCCAGCCGGTCGATTCCGCCTTCGCGAGCAAATACACCAGGGCCGAATATCTCGAACGCTTCAAAGCCTTCGTCAATGCCTATCCGAACATCCAGGCGTGGGAAGTCGGCAACGAGGTGAACGGCTGTTGGGTCGACAGCAAAACCACCGAAAGCGGTTCGTGCACCTCCACCCTGATCGCCGAAAACAACCGGATCAAGAACAAGATCGCCGACGCCGCGGCCTACGTTCGTGAAAAACGGCCAACGGCAAAAGTGGTGCTGACGCTGTACTGGCAGATGGGCGGCGATGCGAAGAAGTGGTCGCCGTTCAACTGGGCGCGGACCAACCTGTCCGCGGCCGTCCGCAAAAACATCGATGTCGTCCTGCTTTCACAGTACGTCGAGGACGCACCGATGGGGATGGCATTCGACCAGGTGATGAACGAGATGCACGCCGAGTTCCCGGAACAGGAGATCGGCCTCGGAGAGCTCGACTACTGGTCCACGGACACCTCGAAGGTCTTCTGGGCCTTCAACCGCGAAAGCACCCTTGCGGCTCGCCGCAAGGTCGCCGCCAATTACTACGCCGAGGCGGCCGGCTATCCGTTCAGCATTATGGGCGGCTTCTGGTGGTACTTCACCGAGGAGATGCCCGGCGACAGCGAACTGCAGGCCGCGGTTCGCGGCGTCGTCGAAGCCATCCACTAGACGGAGAACAAGCGATCCAACTCCTCGATCGCCGCGGCCGGCAACTCGACGTCGCCGGCCGCGGCGTTCTCCACCAGCTGCTCGACCCGCGAGGCGCCGACGATCGCGCCGGCGACGACCTCATCGCGCAGCACCCAGGCGGTGGCCAGCTGAGCCATACTCAGCTCGAGCTCGGCGGCAAGCTCACCGAGTCGCACCAGCGATGTCGGCGCCCCCCGTTCGCCGAGCAGCTCACGCACCCACAAGCCCGCCTCGTGGTCGGCGGCTCGGCTGCCCGGGACCGGCACGCCGTCACGGTAGCGCCCGGCCAACACGCCCTGGGCCAGCGGCTGGTAGGGGATCAAGCCGACCCCCAGGCGGCGACAGCAATCGAGAAGGTCAGCCTCGGGGGCGCGTTCGAGCAGGGAGTACTCCGCGCAGGCGGCGATGATCGGGCGAAGTCCGCGGGCCCTCTGCAGCCCCACCGCCTCGACAAGCAGGTCCTCCGGCCAGTCGGAGACTCCGACGTAGAGGATCTTCCCTTGGGTGACGAGGTCGTCGAGGGCCGTCAAGGTCTCCTCCAGGGGCACGGTGGGATCGGGCCGATGACAGATGTAGAGGTCGACGTGGTCGGTATGTAGCCGCTTCAAGGAGGCGTGGCATGCCTCGACCACGTGCTTTCGCGAGAGCCCCGACTCGTTCGGTCCCTGTCCGCCGACCGGGAAGAAGACCTTGGTGGCGAGCACGTAGCGCTCGCGCCGCACGCCGCGCAACTCGCGGCCGAGGAATCGCTCCGCCGCACCGTCGCCATAACTGTCGGCGGTGTCGAAGAAGTTGATCCCGAGATCGAGTGCGCGGTGGATGCAGGCCCGGGCGGCGGGGGCGTCGACGTAGCCGCCGTAGGTGAGCCAGGAGCCGAGCCCGACCTCCGAGATCTTCAGGCCGCTACGACCGACTTGCCGGTATCTCATTCGTCCCAGAGGAGGACGAGCACGTCGTGGCCGCCGAGCTCGACCCTCTCGGCGTCATGCCGGTAGAGCCCGTCGGCACGCACCTCGTTGATCGCGGTGGCGGCGGGCGGAAGGCGCAACGGTGCCTCGACCCGAGCGTCACCGTGGTTGGTGACGACCAGCAGTCCCCCGCGCTCGCCGCGCAGTGAGCCGCAGGTCAGCTCCGGGTGCGCGACGCCCGCCTCCTCCCCCCCGCCGGCCAATTCGGCGAGGCCCGCGTAGATGCCCCAGCCGGCATCGCCGGGACCATGGGCGTCGGCGAGATCGGCGAGCAGCAGCTCGAGCGGATAGGCGCAGGTCACGACGTGACCGCCCGCGTAGGGGAAACGGACCAGGGCCGGGTCGCCCGCGGCGTCGACCGCGACCACCTCGGCGCCGGGCTCGAGCGCGAGGACGACGCCGCGCGAATGGAGGCCCTCCGGGCCGCGGGCCAGCGGACCCGAGGGCATCGCCGGAAGCAAGAGCTCCTCGCCGGCGGCGAACGGCCCCCACGGCCGGAGGAAGCGCAGGACGCTCCCCGCCCCGGCCGCGGCGCGCTCGACGATCCGACAGCCGGCGAAACGCTCCATCCCGGGAATCGCCGAGTCGGCGGAGAGCGACATCCAGACGGTCCCACCCTCGGCGAGGAACTCCTCGGCACCGGCCCAGAAGTTGGTCCGGACGTGCAGGAGCGAGTCCGTCGTCGTCGTCAACGGCGCCGGCAGCAGGAGTAGTCGCGCACCCGGCCAGGCACCGTCGAGGCGTTCGCGCGGGAATTCGACGGAGAGCCCGGCACGGGCGGCGAGGACGAAGGAGTTCAGCCAGGCCCGGACCAGCGGCTTGACGTCGCGACTCGGATTCCAGGCGCGCTCCGCCGGCTCGTAGGGACCACCCGACTCCGCGTCGAGGCCGTAGCCGGCCGGGTCGAAGGGAGCCGCATACTCGTGCGGAACCAGGCAGGCGGCACTCGCGACAGGGCCGGCCGCGGCGTAGGCGTCGAGGTCGATCCGGGCGAGCCGCGCCGCCAGATCGGCGAGCACGCCCGCCCGGGGGCGCTCCGCCCCGTCCTCGGCGAGCAGGCCGAACTGCGTCTCGTGCGCCATCCGCACGTAGGGCGCCCGGCCGTAGGCCTCCGGCTCGGCGTCGATCCAGCACCAGGGATAGAAGCCGATCGCACCGCGGCCGAAGCTCGACCAGGCGAGCAGCCGGTCGTAGGCGGCGATCGCCTCCGGATCGAACTGGGCCGACGAGGCGCCGTACTCGTGCAGCATCACCGCTCTTCCGGCGCCGTCGGCGAGCGCCACCTCGAAGGCCGCGGCGTGGGTCATCCGAGCCCCCAGCAGCCGATCCGGATAGAGCTCCGGCGAGTAGATCGGGTAGGGATGGACGCAGGTGAAGTCGAGCTCCAGCGCGATGACGTCGGCACGGAAGGGGCCGTGGTCCACCTCCTGGGAGGCGGTGCCGACCGTGATCAGGTCATCCGGGGCGACCGCGCGGATCGCGCTCGCCAGAGCGGCGGTCCAGGCGCGGGCGTCCGCGTCACCGGTGTCCTGGAAGAGCCAGATCCCCGGCTCGTCGTTCAGGTCCCAGGCGAGGATCCCCTCGTCCCCACCCCAGCGACGCGCCAGCATCGTCGCGTGGCGCGCCTGCACCTCGCGCAGGCCGGGGTCGACGTGCGGATCGCGACCCTCGCGCCAGGGCACGTCCCAGAACGCGTCGCCCACCTCGCCACCGACCAGAAGCACGGGCTGCAGGCGTAGGCCGTGCCGGCGAGCCGCCGCGAGGATCTCGTCGAGCTTCGCGAGGTGGCGCTCGTCGTACTCGCCTTCCCGGGGCTCGATCGCCGCCCAGATCAGGTCGATGCGGACGCTGTCGACTCCGAGCGCCGCCATCCGCGCGAATTCGCGGTCGAACTCCTCGGGACCGACCCTCCAGGGCCAGTCCGGTCCCTGGCGCGGGACGTAGTGGACACCGACCGGGACGACGCTGCGATCACCATCACGAAGGAAGTGCGGACCGCGCCGTAGCCCGCTCATTCGCGCGTCGTGACCTTGGTCGCGAGGGTGAAGCGACCCGGGTCACGACCCTTCTCCCGGGCGATGCGCCAGGCCAGGAGCTGGAGCGGGATCACGGCCACGGCTGGTGCGAGGACGGGCTCGACCGGACCGATCGCGATCGAATCCGACGGCAGACCGCCGTCTTCGCTGGCGATCACCACGGTCGCCGCGCCGCTGGCCGCAACCTCCCCGGCGAGCGCGAGGTCGAGCTCCCGCGTGCGCCCCTCGGTCGCGATCACGGCGATCCCCAGTTCGGGCCCAGCGAGCTCGAGTGGACCGTGGCGAAACTCGCCGGTATCGAGCGACTCCGCCTGCACCTGCGCCGCCTCCTTCAGCACCAGTCCGGCCATCTCGGCGGCAGCACGGGCCGTCCCGCGTCCGACCACGACCAGCGACGGACGACCGGCGAGCGCCTCATACATGCGATCCGCCAGTGCCACCGGCTCCCGCAGGAGGGCCGCCGCGGCATCCGATGCGAGCCGTGCCTCGGTCGCCACCGCCGTCGTGATCTCCTCGACCGGCCGCGCCCCGGCAATCGAGGCCACCAGAGCCTGGACGAGGACGAAGGTGGCGGCGAAGGTCTTCGTCGAGGGGCCCTGCTCGAGCCCGGCGCAGGTGTCGAGGGTGATGTCGGCAGCGCGGGCGAGCGGATTGTCGAGTCCGTTCGTGATCGAGACGAGACGGGGCCGCTCCGCGCGACCCGTCAGCGCCTCGGCGATCCTCACCAACTCGATGCTGTTCCCCGACTGGCTGATCGCGACGACCAGCGCGTCCGGGCCGATCGCGTCGAGGCGGAAGTGCAGCAGCTCGGCCGAGTTGATCGCGGTGCTCAGCAGTCCGTGCCTGGCCAGCGCACTCGCGGTGGCCAGGCAGGCGTCGAAGGAGCTGCCCATCCCGGTCAGGATCAGCGGAGGCCGGGTGGCCGCCGCGTCGGCCAGGCGAGCCAGCGAAGCCCGCTGGGCGTCGAGGCCGGCGGCGGCGGCGATGAGCGCCTGCGGCTGTTCGCAGATCTCGGAGAGGAAGAGATCGATATCGGGGCCCATGCCGTTCATCCGGCCCCCTTCACGGCGCCCGCGGTAAGGCCCTCGACGAAGCGACGCTGGAGGACGGCGAAGACAAGCAGCATCGGCAGGATCGTCAACACCGTCCCCGCCATCGTGTCGGTCCAGTTGACACTGTTTTTACGTGACAGCAGAGCGAGGCCGACAGGAAGCGTCCGCATGTTTTCCGAGTTGGTGATGATCAAGGGCCAGAGGAAGTCGTTCCACGCGGTGACGAAGGTGAAGATCGCCAACGTCGCGATCGCGGGCTTGGCGAGGGGGAAGATGATCGAGCGCAGGATCCGCAGCTCCGAAGCTCCGTCGAGCCGCGCCGACTCCAGGATCGAGTCAGGGATGGTGGAGATGTACTGGCGCATCAGGAAGATCCCGAAGACCTGTACGGCGCTGGGCGCGATCAGGCCGAAGTAGGTGTTCACCCCGATCGCCGGCCAGATGTCGTGGAGTTCCACCATGATCCGGTAGAGCGGGATCAGGTTCACCTGGAAGGGAACCATGAGGGTGACCAGCAGGGCTCCGAACATCAGGTTTCGCCCGGGGAAGCGGAGCTTGGCGAAAGCGTAGGCAGCGGCGGTGCCGAAGACCACGTTGAGGGCAACTATCGAGACGGCGACGATGATGCTGTTGAGCAGGTAGCGCGGGAACGGAAGGACCGTGAAGACGTCCTTGTAGCCCTCCAGCGTGAACGGGTTCGGGATGAACTTCGGCGGCGTGGCGAAGACGTCGGCGGGTGCCTTCAGGGAGGTGCTGACCGCCCAGATCAAGGGGCCGACCATCAGCAGTGCGCTGGCACAGAGCACCGCGAAGACCAAGGCGCGGCGGCGCGAGAGCCTGCCCGTCATCGTCCTCTCCTCTCGAAGATCCAGAACTGGACGAAGGAGATGATCCCGAGGATCACCAGCAGCAGGTAGGCGATCGCCGATGCTTTGCCGAGTTCGAGGTCGCGGAAACGTTGGACCAGTTCGTAGACGATCGTCGTCGTCGCGTTGTTCGGGCCCCCCTGGGTCATCACGAACACCTGGTCGAACACCTGGAAGCTGCCGATGATCCCGATCACGAAGATGAAGAGGATGGTCGGACGCAGTCCGGGCAGGGTGACGTGGCGGAAACGCGCCCAACCGTTCGCGCCGTCTACCTTCGCGGCGTCGTAGAGGTACCCGGGGATCGATTGCAGGGCGGCGAGGAAGACCACCGTCTCGAACCCGAGGCCCTGCCAGATGCTGGCGGCGATCACCGAGGGCAAGGCAGTCGAGGAGTCGGCCAACCAGGCGTGACCCGGGAGGCCGAACAGTTCGATGAACCAGTTGAAGACGCCGTCTTCGTTGAGGAGCAGCTTCCACACCACCGACACCACCACCAGCGAGGTGGTGACCGGCAGGAAGAAGGCGGTGCGGAAGACGCCGCGCCCAGGCACCTTCTCGTTCAGCAGCAGTGCCGCGACCAATCCGAGGGCCGGGCCGATGGTCATCCCGAAGACGACGAAGATCGCCGTGTTGCCGAACGCCTTGAGGAATTCCGGGTCCGAAAGCAGGTAGGTGTAGTTGTCGAAACCGACCCAATGGGGCGAGGTGAGACCGTTGTATTCGGTCATGCTCCAGTAGGCCGAGAGGGCGATCGGGACGAAGAGGAACGCGGTCGCGACGGCCATCGCCGGCGTGATCAGCGCGTACCCCTCACCCGCCCGCCGTAGTCGGGACGCGGTAAGCGTTCTTGACATGCCCACTTGCATCGGTCGTCTCAGGTCGGGCAGGCGCTCAGTGTTCTTCGGCGAGCAGTTCGTCGACGCGGCCGGAGGCACCCG
>JAFDWD010000016.1 GCA_018268695.1 Actinomycetota bacterium | reverse complement strand
CCTGGCGGCGAGCGACCTGATCCTGGGACGGTCCGGCGGCTCGGTCTTCGAGTTCGTCGCGGCCGGTCGTCCCGCGGTCCTCGTGCCCTATCCCTACGCGACCGCCGACCACCAGCGCACCAACGCGCAGTGGATGGAGCGCGCGGGCGCCGCGACGATCGTCGACGACGCCGCGCTCGACCCGGCTGCGCTGCTGGCGGAGGTGGGCGGGATCCTCGGCGACACAGGGCGTCTCGACGCGATGAGCGCCGCGGCCCGCGGCCTGGCCAAGCCGCGGGCGGCGCGCGAGATCGCCGACCAGGTCCTCGCCGCAGCCGAACCTCTGCACGCTTGTCTCGCTACGCGAGACAAGCGTGCAAGGAATGGGGGTGGGGGATGAGCGGCTGGGAGGGGCGGCGGTTGCATTTCATCGGTGTCGGCGGGGCGGGGATGAGCGGGCTCGCGGTCGTCTGCGCCGGGCTCGGCGCGACGGTCACCGGGAGCGACCGCAGCGAGTCCTCTTATATGGAGCGCCTGCGGGACGCGGGGCTCGAGCCTCACATCGGCCACGACGCGGCGAACCTGCCCGAGGGCGCCGAGGTGGTCGTCTCGACTGCGATCGCCGCCGAGAACCCGGAGCTGGCCCTGGCCCGCGAGCGCGGCCAGAAGGTGATCCACCGCGGCGAGCTGCTGGCCGAGCTCTGCGCGGAGAAGCGGCTGATCGCGATCGCCGGGACGCACGGCAAGACGACGACGACCGCGATGACGGTCTGGGCCTTGCGTGGGCTCGGCGAGGACCCGGCCTTCTTCGTCGGCGGCGAGGTCCCCGGCCTCGGCCCGGGCGGCGCTCCCGCCAACGCCGGTTGGGGCGAGAGCGAGTGGGTGGTCGCCGAGGCCGACGAGTCCGACGGCAGCTTCCTGCGCCTCGACCCGGAGATCGCCGTGGTCACCAACGTGGAGATGGACCACCACTCGAAATGGGGCTCGCTGGAGCCGCTGATCGAGGCCTTCGCCGGTTTCGCATCGAAGTCGCGGGTCGCGGTGCTGCCCGCGCCAAGTCGGGAGGGCGGGGCTGTCGAGGGCGTCCGCAAGGAGCTCGACTCCCCCGTGGAGTTCTCCGCCGATGCACCGGGGCCCGATGCGCTTGAGTTGGCCGTGCCGGGCGCGCACAACGTGCTCAACGCGCGGGCATGTCTCGCGGCGCTCGGGGCCGCGGGGTTCGATCTGGACCGGGCCGCGGCGGCGCTCTCGGACTTCCGTGGGGTGCGTCGTCGCCTGGAGGTCAAGGGGGAGCGGGGTGGGGTCCGCATATATGACGACTACGCCCACCATCCGACCGAGGTCCGCGCCGCGCTCTCGGCTCTGCGCGAACTGGGCCCACCGCGGCTCGTCGCCGTCTTCCAGCCGCATCTCTACTCGCGGACGAAGGTCTTTGCCACCCAGTTCGGCGCCGCCTTGGCGCTGGCCGACGAGATCGCGGTGCTCGACATCTATGCGGCGCGCGAGGAGCCGATCGGCCCGCTCGCCGGGGTCAGCGGCCTCGATGTCGCCCGCGCCGCCGCCGACGCGGGGCGCGGCAAACCGGTCGCCTGGCTGCCGACCGCCGCCAAGGCCGAAGCGTTCCTCTCGCGCCGCCTCGACTCGCTCCCGGCCGGCAGCTTCCTGGTCACTGTCGGCGCCGGCGACGTCTTCAAGCTGGGGGAGGCGCTTCTCGATGGCTGACGTCCCGCCCGGCGTCGAGGCCGATTACCCCCTCGCTCGCTTGACCACGGTCCGTACCGGCGGCCCGGCCGACTATTTCGCGCGGCCGGAGTCCGCCGACCAACTCGTGGCGCTGCTCGCGTGGGCGAAAGAGAATTCCGTTCCGGTAGGAGTCATCGGTTCGGGGTCGAACCTCCTGGTAGCGGATGACGGTTTCCGAGGACTCGCCATGAAGCTCGCCGGTGCGCTGACCGAGGTCGAGCGCGACGGTTCGCACCTGATCTGTGGCGGCGGCGCCCGGCTGCCCTCGGTCGCGGGCAAGACGCCGACCTGGGGTCTCTCTGGGCTCGAGTTCGGGATCAACATCCCGGGCACCGTCGGCGGCGCGGTGCGGATGAACGCCAATGCCTACGGCGGGCAGCTCGGCGAGGTGCTCGACTGGGTGGAGGTCTCCACGGCCGCGGGGACCGATCGTCGCGACCCGTCGGCTTTCGACTTCGTCTACCGCAACTCCAACCTCGCCGCGGGGGAAGTCGTCTCCCGGGCGTCCTTTGCGCTGACCCCCGGCGATGCCGAGGAGATCAAAGCCACCCTGGCGTCGATGCGCGGGCGTCGCCGGGAGGCCCAGCCCGCCGGGATCAACACCTTCGGCTCCACCTTCAAGAACCCCGAGGACGAGCGCGCCGAGGGCCGCACCTCCGGGCAACTGCTCGAGGCGGCCGGCTGCCGCGGCCTCCAGGTCGGTGGCGCCCGCTTCTCCGAGAAGCACGCGAATTTCGTCGAGAACATGGGGGAGGCGACGACCGCCGACGTATTGGCGCTGATGGCCAAGGGCCGGCGCCGCGTCGAGGAGAAGTTCGGGGTCGAGCTGGAGCCCGAGGTGCAGGTGCTCGGCGACGTGGAGGTTCCCGGGTGGGCAGGGTGAAGCGCATCGGGCTGGTCGTCGTCGCCCTGGCGGTCGTCGGGGTGGCCGTCTACTGGTTCGCCCTGCGCGGCTCCTCGACCCCGACCGCCAAGGCCGCGCCGGTGCGCGCCGTCGCCCAGATCGGCGAAGGCAAGGAGGTCCTCGTGGTCGGCAGCGACGGCAGGTTGCTGGGACGCCTGAAGCAGAAGTCGAAGGACAAGAACGCGCACATCGAACGCCTGCCGGTGCTGCCCCTGAAAGAGCGCCCGAAGGGCGACCGGGTGAAGGGCCACGTGCTCGAACAGGTGCACATCATCGCCGCCGCTCCGAAGGATCTCGGCCGCTACATCGCGAGTACCGAGTACGGCAAGACCGGGGTGGACGTCAGATTCACCTCCGGCATCGAAATCCGCTTCGGCGACGACACCGGGGCGGAGAAGAAGTGGAAGGCGGCGGCGGCGGTCCTTGCCGATCCGTCCGTGACCATGCTCAGTTATGTAGACGTGCACGCGCCGACGCGCCCGGCCGTCTTCGGCGAAGGCCATGAACTGCCGCCCGCATCCTGAGGCGGAATGCGGGCTGGAGGCCAACCCTCGACCATAGGGTGAGTCTTTGAAAACCCTCAAGCCATGGTTGAGAAATCTGCCTTGCAGGACGTTGAGGGTCGTTTGACAGACCTTCGAGAATGCCCTACGTTCAAGCGCAATTTCCGAGTTCGCAACCGCCCAGGCAACCCTTGAGCATCACTGCAGGATCGGACAGACCAAGGCTCAACTCACATACAGGTGGCTGGACCTCGACGCCGAATTGGTTGGAGGAGGCGCGGCAGTCACCAACCAGAAAGAAATCGGGAGATGGAATCGACTTACCTAGCGGTGATCAAGGTCGT
>JAFDWD010000169.1 GCA_018268695.1 Actinomycetota bacterium | reverse complement strand
CTTGGCCCACGGATTTCGCGCCGCGTAAGCAGGCGGGTAGACGATCCCGTGCGGGGTCGGCGTCGCGTTCTTGGTCGCCCCCGGCGTATAGGGGTAAAGCGCGTAGCCCTCATAGAGCAGCGAGTCGACCAGTTGCTCGACGCTCATCGGTCCAGCAGCCTTTCCAGCGCCGCCTCGAACGACGGCAGTCCCTCTTCGAGCTTGAAGCGGCGCAGGCGCTCGATCGTCTCGCTGCCGGCCGCCAGCCACTCGCGGTTCGGGTAGTGCGCCGCGACCAACTCCTCCCAGACCTCGACCGGCATCCGGTAGTTGACCGACTCTTCCCAGTTCAGCTGGATGATCTGCAGCTGCCCGTCCTCGTCGCGGTAGTAAACCCCGCCGTTGAAGTGGAAGACCAGCGGCACCTCGCCGTCGACGAGCGAGTGGAAGTAGTTGGTGGCGGCGATCTCGAGGTCGTAGTTGCAGAGCACCGGCACCTCGACCCGGGTCATGCCCCTGAACGACTGGACCAGGACGTCGACCTTGGCCCAGGACATCGTTCGGGTCGGGGAGCCGATCCGGCCGGGCTCGCCAAGCAGCTCGGTCAGCCGCTCGCGCGTCGCCTCGTCGTAGCGACGCTGGGCGGGCTCGATCGCGATCTGCACCGACAGCGAGATCGTGAAGATCTCCAAGCCCGAGGGGTCGTCGAGCTCGACGTCGAAGATCAGATTGGGGGCGACGGCGAAGCGTGGCACCCGCGCGCCGAGCACCTCGAACGTCGGCCGCGGCAGGTTCAGTTCGGGTGAGGCGGCGACGATCAGGTCTTCGGGCCGCTCGCCGCTCCCCGTCCAGTCGCTGTCGGCGGGCGTGCTCATCGCCCCGGCTGCGCCCGCATCCGCAGTTCCTCGAGGAAGGCCGGGGCGACCCGCTCGACCACGCTGCCGCCGGAGATCCCCTCCCAGCCCGCCTTGACCGTGCCGACCAACCGGTAGCACTCGTCGATCGGCGCGATCGCGCACTGGACCGGGTCCGACATCCGGTTGACGATCAGGCCCTCGACGTCCTCGTCCAAGGTGTCGAGGATCGGGTTGGCCGCACAGAGGTCCGCCCAGGCCGAGAGCTCGAGCTCGCACTCGGTGGCGCCCGCCGGGCTCGGGTACATGCCGACGATGCGCTCGACCGAGCTCGAGCGCATGAAGAAGGCG
>JAFDWD010000168.1 GCA_018268695.1 Actinomycetota bacterium | reverse complement strand
TTTTGATCACTTCCGGGCCGGTGATGAACATGTGGCTGGTCTCTTTGACCATGAAGATGAAGTCGGTCATCGCCGGCGAGTAGACCGCGCCGCCCGCGCAGGGTCCCATGATCAGGCTGATCTGCGGGATCACGCCGCTGCATTTGACGTTCCGTGCGAAGACGTCGCCGTAGGCGCCGAGGGAGACGACGCCCTCCTGGATCCGCGCGCCGCCGGAGTCGTTGATGCCGATCACGGGGGCGCCGACCTCGGCCGCAAGATCCATGACCTTGCACATCTTCTCGGCCATGACCTCACCGAGGCTGCCGCCGAACACCGTGAAGTCCTGGGAGAAGACGAAGACGGTGCGACCTTCGATCGTCCCGTGGCCGGTGACGACGGCGTCGCCCCACGGCCGTTTCTTCTGCATCTCGAAGTCGTAGGTGCGGTGGCGCACGAAGGTGTCGAGCTCCTCGAAGGACCCCGGATCGAGCAACAGGTCGATGCGCTCACGCGCGGTCAGCTTGCCGCGGGCGTGCTGCTTCTCCACCGCTTCCTCGGAAGCGGAGTGGATCGCCGCCTCACGCAGTTCGCGTAGGTAGGCGAGCTTCTCCTCGTGGGTGACCGGGTTTTTCTCGCGGATATCGGGGGCCATACAGGGGGTGCCGCAGGGGGCGCGCGCGATTCTATGTGGACCGGAAAACAAAAGGCCCGCCGGGGGGCGGGCCTTTGTTGTCGCTTTGGTGGAAGTTCTCAGCTGAAGGGGCGCCGCTGCGGTTCCGCGAGCCCGTCGAGGAAGGCCTCCAGGTCGGCCTGTTCGAGGCCTGTCTCCTCGTCCGCCCGCACGTGGACCCGCGTGCCGAAGCCCTTCACGGCCATCGTCACCTCGACGCCTTCGACGGCGGCGATCAGCTCGGCAAGCTCCGGCTCGGACTTCATCAGGGTCCTGGACGCCTCGATCATGGCCCCCGATTCGGCCGTAGCCGCCGCGTTCCTGCCGCCGACGCCGTTTGGGCGGGAAAGTTCATGCGCCGCCGGAGACCGCCCGGTGGTCGTCCGCCCGATCGCT
>JAFDWD010000167.1 GCA_018268695.1 Actinomycetota bacterium | reverse complement strand
GCGCGCGCGATCGCGGTGGCGATGAAGGAATACGGCCTGATCGTCGCCGACAACGGATCGAACTGGTACATCTCCGGCACCAGCGATCATCGATGGGACGACGAAGAACTCGACGCCTTGAAGGCGATCCCCGGAAGCGCCTTCGAAGTCGTCAGGTCCGCTGCCCCCGTCCGATCCTGCTGACCCGCCGCCCGCCGGCGCCGATCAGCTTGAAGAATTTGCCGACCGTAGCGATCACGAGAAAGGCGATGCCGAGGCCGATCGCCCCGAGAACGATGATGAAGACGATGAACGCGATGATCGCGATCGGTATGAGCAGAACTTTCAAGGGACCTAGAAGCTAACGGGCGCTTCACATCCGCGACTTCGACGCGGGCTAAGGTTTCGGTGTCTGGAGCAGGCGATGCGGTCCCGACAATTGATCGAGAGCAGCGGCAGAGGTGAGATGACGACGCGGCGCGGAGCGCGCCCGGGCGCCCCTGCGCTCGCCGCCGGCCTTGCCTGTGTCCTCGCGGCGCTGGCCCTTCTCGGCCCCTTGGCGGGCGGCGCGGCCGCCGAGAAGTCCGATCCCCAGGACGGCCTCGGTGCGGTCAGAGCGCTGATCGCCGCCCTCGGCGCCGAACGGGCCAAGGTGGCCGTGGACGCGATCGGGCACGGCCTGGCGATGATGGGGGCGCAGAAGCGGATCGCCGCGACCGAGCGCAAGCTGGTCGCGCAGGAGAAGGCCGCCGAAGCGACCGCCGAAGCCGAAGAAGCCCCGATCCTCGAAGAAGTCAAAGACCCGTCCGAAATGCCACCCGCCTCGGCCGGCACCAACGGCACCACGGTGCCCCACTCGGGCGACGGCCCCGGAGGCAAGCTGTTCGCGCACTCGCGCGTCACCGCCGACGGCTCCACCGCGATCCTCCTGTCCGGCATCGCCCTCGCCCCGCCCGACGCCCCGGAAGCCGTCCAGAAAGTCATCAACGCCGCCAACACCATCGTCGGCCGGCCCTACGTCTGGGGCGGCGGCCACGCCTCCTTCTACTCCTACGGCTACGACTGCTCGGGCTCGGTCAGCTTCGCTCTCTTCGGCGGCGGCCTGATCCCGGAACCCCTCACCTCCGGCTCCCTCGAGGGCTGGGGAGCCCCCGGCCCCGGCAAGTGGATCACCGTCTACGCCAACGCCGGCCACACTTTCATGGAGATCGCCGGCCTGCGCTGGGACACGGTCGGCGACGCCCGCGGCACCGGCCCCCGCTGGCACCTCGCCCCCGCCGACACCGCCGGCTTCGTGGTCCGTCACCCGCCGGGGCTGTAGGGGACCTCGGGGGGCGGTCGCCGCGGCCGTCCGAGGGGCGGTGTCCTGGGCGTCTCATGGAGGTCCTGGCAGGCTGTGACCTCCATGAGACGCCCAGGACGTGAGGGTTCCGTG
>JAFDWD010000166.1 GCA_018268695.1 Actinomycetota bacterium | reverse complement strand
TGCTCAGCGATCGAGGAGAAGCTCGGCGACCTGGAGATCGATCGGGGTCGTGACCTTGAGGTTGGGGACTCCGGGGTCGTGGACCAACACCTTCCCCCCCGCGGCCTCGATCAGCATCGCCTCGTCGGTGACGGCGTGCGCCCCACGCAGCGCGCTCCGCAGTGCCTCGGTGCGGAAGACCTGAGGCGTCTGCGCACCCCATAGCCGGGAGCGGTCGAGCGTCTCGACGATCACCTCACCGTCCACCCTCTTGACCGTGTCGGTGACCGGGGCCGCGGCGATGATCGCGTCCGCATCGGGGTGCGCGACCAGCTCGGCGACGAGGTCCTCGAGCAGCTCCGGCGTCAACAGCGGCCGCGCCGCGTCGTGGATCGCGACCAGCTCGGTGTCCACGGCACCAAGCGCGTTGGCGACCGACTCGGCGCGGGTGGCGCCGCCGTCGACGATCACCACGTCCTGGAGCTGGTGCGCGTGACCCACGGGCACGGCGACAACGACTGTCGTCACCGACCCGCAGGCACGGCAGGCATCGAGGGACCAGGCGATCATCGGCCGCCCTCCAAGCGGCACGAATGCCTTCGGGCCACCGGCTCCGAGACGCTCCCCGGAGCCGGCGGCCGCGATGACTGCGGTCACCTCGATCTTGATGACCTCAGGCAGAGGCGGTGGCGGCGAAGCGCTCCTCCAGGAGCCCGTCGAGGTATTCCTCGGCGCCGTCCTCGTCCTTGTCGAGGGCGTACATGAACTCGGAGGCGAGGATCTTCTTCGCCCGGGTGTACATCTGCTTCTCGCCGGTGGAAAGGCCCTTTTCCATCTCGCGGATGGCGAGGTTGCGGACGACCTCGGCCAGCTCGAACACGTCGCCGGTCTTGATCTTCTCGCGGTTGTACTTGAAGCGCCTGTTCCAGTTTTTCGGCATCTCGGAAACCTCGTCGGTGAGGACGGAGGTCACCTTTTTGATTTCCTCCTCATCGATCACGCGACGCAGTCCGGCTTTGCCGGCGTTCTCCGTCGGAACCATCACGGTGAGCTCGTTGTGGAGGATTTTGATCGTGAGGTACTCACGCTCGCTACCCATCAGCTCCCGCGTTTCTTTGGTCATGACCAAGCCGGCTCCGTGATGCGGGTAGACGACCTTGTCGCCCTCCTCGAAGTCGCAGACATACACGATGTCTTCCTCGAAGACCTCGTCCACGGTCGCCTCATCTAGCTCGGAAATAGGGGGCTCCTTTCGTCTTGCGACAGCGCTTATCGCCGTCAACTCTGTAAGTACCTGTCCACCAGATCGACTTCCTGGAGCCGGCGCAGACCCTCGCGGATGTCCTTGGCCCGACTGGGCCCGACTCCGTCGACGGCGGCGAGTTCGGCATCGGGGGCCGCGAGGACCTCCTCCAACCCGCCCAGCTCGTGGGTGATCTTCTGGACGACAAGCTTGGGGATCCGCGGCAC
>JAFDWD010000165.1 GCA_018268695.1 Actinomycetota bacterium | reverse complement strand
CGCTGCCTACGCGCTCGACGCGATCCTCGGCTCACCGCTCTCGGCGCTTTCCCTGCTCGGCCCCAACCCCGGCCTCGGCATCCGCTTCTACGGCATAGGCAACGAGCTCGAGTCGCTCCTCTCGGTGCTCGTCGTCGGCGGCATCGGCGCCGCGCTGGCGGGTTTCGCGCCGCGCCTCTCGCCGGGGCGTTGCGCGGTCGTCTTCCTCGTCGGCGGCCTCATCTGCGCCGCGATCTTCGCCTCCGGGGAGTTCGGCGCCGACGTCGGCGCGGCGATCGACATCCCGATGGGCGTGGCCGTCGCCGCCCTGGTCGTCACCGGCGGACGCCGCCGCTGGATCCTCCTGGTCATCCTGATCCCGCTCATCGTCGTGGCCCTGCTGGGACTCGCCGACCTCCTCACCGGCGCCAACTCCCACTTCACCCGCTCGGTGCTCGACGCGGGTGGCCTGCACTCGCTCGGCGACACCGCTCAGCGCCGCCTGGAGCAGACCGCCCGCAGCTTCGTCCGTCCGGTCCTGCTCGTCGCCTTGCCCGTGGTGGCGATCGGCGTCCTGATCGCGGTCGTACGGCGCGCCACCCTGGCGAGCTGGGTGAGAGAGGTCCCGGCGATGCGAGCCGCCTTGATCGGCGCCGTCGTGGCGACGGTAGTGGCAACGGTTGCAAACGATTCGGGCGCGCTTCTGCTGGAGATAGGCGCTGCATATCTGCTGGTTTTCCTCGGCTGGACCTGGGCCGAGGGAGGTAGATCGCCGCGCACCGAGTAATCCTCACCGTGAGAGCGGGTAGTGGTTCTCATGAAGACCGTCCCGTCGTCTACCCTTAGGTGCTCGTGCGCATAGGTCTTGTATCGCCATATTCCTGGTCTTTCCAAGGGGGCGTCAACCGGCACGTCGAAGCGCTTGCCGAGGAGTTTCTCGGCCGTGGCCACGATGTGCGCGTCCTCGCACCGGTCGATCCGCCCGGTGCGATCAGCCGTGCCACGCATAAGGCGGCCGCGCCGGAGCTCGATCTGCCCGACTATCTGACGCCGCTGGGGCGCACCGTCGGGTTCGGTGCCAACGGCT
>JAFDWD010000164.1 GCA_018268695.1 Actinomycetota bacterium | reverse complement strand
GCCACGGCCACAGCCAGCCCCCTGCACGCTTGTCTCGCTATGCGAGACAAGCGTGCAGGGGGTCGTGGCCGAGACGGCCGTGCTCGCCGGGACGCCTTGCGTCCCTTGCCGGTTTCTCGGGCCCCTAGTCCGGCAGCGGCGTCGTTTCGCCTGTCGACCGATGTTCGGCGGTGTCGCGGCGGTGCAGGGCCTCCAGGACCTCCTCGGCGAGTTGGGAGCCGTCCTCGGAGCGCAGGGGGGTGGCGTTGATCTTCATGATCACGCAGTCGGGCTCGATTTCCTCGAGCGAGACGCTCGGCCGGTAGCGGGTCGGGACGGTGATCGTGCGCAGAAGCTGCTGCTCGACGTCCCGGGGGCTGACGTGGCGGGGGAAGCGGACGCGGACGTCGACCGGCTCCGGCTCGCGGAGGGGGACGACGGCGAGGGCGAGCAGGACGTTGTTGGGGATCTGCAGCCGGTCGGCTCCCTGGCTGAGCGTGGTGTAGAAGAGGCCGAGCGAGGTGACGGTCCCCTCGACCGAGCCTGCCACCGCGCCGCCGACGAAGCGGACCCGTTCGCCGACCCGGAAAGGCCGGGTGCTCTGCAGCAGGATCCCGGCGAAGACCGCGCCGAGGCTCTGCTGGGCGGCGAGGCCGAGCAGCACGGCGGCGAAGGCGCCGCCGACGGCGAGCGTGCTCGCGTTGACCCCCGCGATCCGCAGCGCCACCACGATCACCAGCAGGCCCGCGAGCAGCCGGAAGACGAAGCCCGCGGTACCGGCCGTGGCCGGGTCGAGGCGGCGGTAGAGGCGGGGCTGCAGGGAGCGGGAGAGGAGCGAGATCGCGGCGCTGCCGACGATGAGCAGGACGATCACGGTGCCGATCCGGAACCATTCGCCGTAGCCGGGGGCGATCTGGCGGCGGTGCGAGTAGACGACGAGGGTCGCGATCAGGGCGAGGATCGCGACGATGACGCCGACGATCGTGCTCTTGGAGACCTTCTTCGTCTCGATCTCCTCGCTCAGCCCCAGCGATTCCCAGGCGTGGGTGCGCGTCTCGAAGAGCTCACGTGGCAGCTTCGGCCGTTTCGGCCTTCGCGGCCTACGTTCGGGCATCAGAGCCCGCTACCCGGTCGGCTGGGGGAGTTGATCGTCCGCACGCGGGAGCGTGGTGGACGTCACCCGCGCAGGGCGGCGACGGCCTCGTCGCGCGTCGCGAAGACGCGCAGCGAGTGCTCGAGGCCGGTGACCTCGAGGACGCGCCGAACCTGCTCGTTCTGGCAGCAGAGGACGAGCCCGCCTTCGCCGCCGTTCCCCGCGCCCGCGTCGACCCGCTGCCAGGCGCGCACGATCAGGGCGATCCCGGTGGAGTCGATGAAGGTGCAGTCGCTGAGGTCGATCAGCACCGCCGTCGCCGCGGACGCGGTGGCGTCGTCGAGCGGCCCCTCGAGCTGAGTCGCGGTGGAGAGGTCGAGCTCTCCGTTGACCTCGAGGAGACGGATTCCCCCCTCGATCTCGGAGGCGGATGCTTGGAACGGGGCTGGACCCACTGCGTCGCGATGCTAGCGCAGCGCGGGATTCGACGGGCAGGGCCGTTTGCGGCCGGGCCGCCTGGGTATCAGGGCGAGGCCGGGGCCGGTAGGTTTGCCCGTTACGCGGGTCTTTCTGACCGTACCTCGCGTGCCGCATATGTCGGGATAAGAAGCAACTTGAGCCCCACCAACGTCGACTCATCAGGCCTCCAGATGTCGCTTCCCGCGAAAGCGGAGAACGTCGCGGTGGTACGGCACGCGATCGCCGGCCTGGCCGAGCGGATCGGCATGGACGAGGCCTCGATCGCCGACCTGAAGACGGTCGTCACCGAGGCCTGCATGAACGTCGTCGTCCACGCCTACCCGGAGGGCGAGGCGGGCCCGCTGGAGATCGACGCGATGCCCGACGGCGACGGCCTGACCGTCGCCGTGCGCGACTTCGGCAGCGGCATCAGCCCGCGGCCCGGCGTCGACCGCCCGAGCCTGCGGATCGGCCTGGCGCTGATCGCGGCGCTCTCCTCCAGCTTCGAGATCCGTGGCGGGGTCGAGCGCGGGACCGAAATCCGCATGCACCTGCCGCTGATCGCCCGCCCACTTCCGGATCGCGAGGCCGAGCCGGCGCCGATCCCGCCGGTCCCCGAGGGGACCGAGCTGACGGTCGGGCCGCCGGAGCTGGTCGGCCCGGTGCTGAGCCGCGCCCTGACCGCGCTGGCCGCCCGGCACGAGATCACGATCGACCGGATCTCCGACGCGATGCTCCTCTCCGACGCAATCTCGGCGGCCGCTCCGGCCCGCTTCGCCGACGGCCACGTCCGCCTCAGCATCCTCGATCGCCCCGAGGGGGTCGAGCTGAAGGTCGGCCCGATGGCCTCCGGCGCCGCCGACGGACTGCGTCAGAGCCTCTCCCTTCCCGATCTCGGCGGCTCGCTGGAAACGCTGGCCGACGAGGTCCGCACCGAATCCGACGGCGACGGCGAGTACCTCGTCGTCGCGATCGCCGCGACCGCCTCCTAGTGCGCTAGCTCTCGCCGTCCTGCTCGGCGACCTGTTCGCGGATCCGCTCCAGGGTCCGGCGCAGGATGCGGGACACGTGCATCTGGGAGTGGCCGATCTGGTCGGCGATCTGGGATTGGGTCATGTCCTCGACGAAGCGCAGGCGGAGGATCAGCCGTTCGCGGTCGTCGAGTTGGGGCAGGACCCCCTCCAGCGCCAGTTTGTCGTCGATCAGCTCGTAGTTCCCGTCCTCGTCGCCGACCCACTCCGAGGCGGGCGATTCGTCCTCCTCGCCGCCGACCGGACGGTCCAGGGAGAGCGGCCGGCGATTGTGGTTGGCCTCCAGCACCTCCAGCACTTCGGCCGGGTCGATCTCGAGCTTCGCCGCGATCTCGTTCACCGAGGGCGAGCGCTGCAGCTCGACGGTCAGCGCCGCCGTCGCTTTCTCCACCTCCGCCATCCGGTCATGCAGGCCGCGCGGTACCCGCACCGTCCAGACCCGATCGCGGAAATGGCGCTTCAGTTCGCCGAGGATGGTGGGGGAGGCGAAGGCGGCGAAGGGGGTGCCCCGGGCCGGGTCGAAGCGGTCGACCGCGTTCACCAGGCCGAGGTTCGCCACCTGCAGCAGGTCGTCGAAGGACTCCGAGGCGCCGCGGTAGCGCAGCGCCAGGTTCCTGGCGAAGGGGAGGTACCGGCGGACGAGCTCCTCGCGGGCGGCCGGGTCGCGCTGGTCACGGAGGCGGCGCCACAGCAGCGACTCGGGCGCGAGGCCCTCGCCGGGTCCGTTGGGAGCCCCCTCGGGGGACGGTCGTATCTCTTCGCGATCGGCTGGAACCATGCGACGCCCCGGCACCGGGG
Source organism: Actinomycetota bacterium (assembly GCA_018268695.1). The sequence continues at coordinate 1,890 of JAFDWD010000164.1, read as the reverse complement.
GGCACCGGCGTCACACCATAGCGGCGCCGGTAAGCTCGTCGGCGCCGTCCCCGTCGATCAAGGAGGCCCAATGGGATTCGACCAATACCACGAGCCGCCGGACGAGCTGCCGGCAGAGACGCGGACCTTCGCCCGCCTCTGCGCCTCCCTCGAAGAGGAGTGTCAGGCGATCGGCTGGTACCAGCAGCGCCTCGCGGTCGAGCCCGACGCCGACGCCCGGGCGATCATGAGCGACGCCCAGGGGGAGGAGTTCAAGCACTTCTCGATGGACCTGGAGTTCCTCCTGCGCAAGACGCCGCGCTGGCGCGAGATCGCCGCAGGAGTGCTCTTCCAGGAGGGCGACATCGTCGAGCACGGAGAGGACGCCGAGGCGGCCTCGGAGGGTGACGGCGGGGGCGACCTGGTCGCCCCGATGGCAGGCGGCGAAGGATCTCTCGGAATCGGCAGCATGAAGGGACAAGGACGATGAACCACCTCCTCCGCGGCCACGCGCCGCTCACCGACTCGAACTGGAAGCTGCTCGACGACGAGGCCCGCGAGCGCCTCTCCGGGCCGCTGGCGGCGCGCCGTCTGGTCGACTTCGTCGGCCCGCAGGGCTGGCGGCACTCGGCCACGAACCTGGGCCGGGTGGAGCCGGTCGAGGGCGCCGAGCCGGGCGTCAGCGCCGTGCGCCGGCGGGTCCTGCCGCTGGTCGAGGTGCGGGTCGACTTCAACGTGTCGCGGGCGGAGATGCGCGACGACGACCGTGGCGCCGTCGACGTCGACCTCGAGTCGCTCGACAACGCCGCCCACCAGATCGCCGTCTGCGAGAACGCCGCCGTCTTCAACGGCTGGGCGAAGGCCGGGATCCAGGGCGTGATCGAGTCCTCGCCGTTCGAGCCGGAGCCGCTGGGCACCGACGCCGACGCCTATCCGCGTTCGGTCGCGCGGGCGGTCGAGGGTCTGCGCGAGGCGGGCGTCGAGGGGCCCTACGGGCTGGCGCTCGGCCCCGACGAGTACATCAAGGCGATCGAGACGGCCGAGCACGGCGGCTACCCGCTCTTCGACCACCTGGGGAAGATCCTCGGCGGCGGGCCGATCGTCTGGGCGCCGGGGCTGTCGGGCGCGGTGGCGATGAGCCTGCGCGGCGGGGACTTCCTCTTCGAATCGGGCCAGGATCTCTCGATCGGCTACTCGCACCACGACGCCAACCAGGTGCACCTCTACCTGGAGGAGAGCTTCTCCTTCGTGGTCGCGACTCCGGAGGCCGCGGCGCCGCTCACCGCCTGAGCGACGCCGGGCCGGGTCCCCCGATGCCGGTCAGGCGGGATCGGGGGACTTGAAGTGCAGCATCTCCACTTTCGAGAGCATCCCGTCCTCGCCTGAGTCGGCGAGGCGCTTGGCGGACTCGGACTGGATCTCGAGCACCTTGTCGAGCGTCTCGGCGAGGAGCGTCGAAACTTCGCCCCAGCCTTTCTGGTCGACCACCATCGGGGTGCGGCTGATGTGGCGGTCGTCTTTCTCGTCCATCGAGCCGCTTTTGACGGCCTCCTCGATGTCGTCGAACATCGATTTCAGCATCGCTCCGGAGAGGCCGGGGCGGAGGCTCTGTGGCATCCGCGCCCATTCGGAGTCGGAGAGGAACTGGCGGCGCGTGGCGCGGTAGAAGTGCTCGGTGGCGCCGCGGCGCTGCTTGGTGTCGACGAGCTCGATGCAGTCGTATTTCTCGAGCACGCGGACGTGGTAGGCGACCAGGTTGAGGCTCTGGTCGAGCTCCTGGGCGAGCAGGTTCGGACTCGCGACCCGCTCGTTCAAAATGATCAGAATCTGTACGCGGAGCGGGTGCGCGAAGGCTTTGGCGACGATTTGTTCGACGCCGTCCTTCTTCTTCGTTTTAGGCATGGGGGACTT
>JAFDWD010000163.1 GCA_018268695.1 Actinomycetota bacterium | reverse complement strand
CCCGCGACGACGCCCCCAACCACGTCCGCATCCAGACCCACGTGCCGCGCGAGGTCGCCCAGACCTGGGTTTCCATGTGCCCGGCCCAGGTCTACGAGATCCCCGAGGACCAGCTGGCGAACGGCGCGGCCGAGGTCGACGTCCACGTCACCGCCTCCAACTGCGTCCAGTGCGGCGCGATCACCGCCAAGGGCGGCCGCCTGACCCTTCCCGAGGGTGGGGATGGGCCGCTTTACCAAGAGACCTAGTTTCGGTTGAGCTCCGGGGGGAGGGGTCGGATGCCCCTCCGCCTGAAGCCGTTGCGCAGCTGGGGCGGCCGCGGGCTTCTTTTCGTGGTCCCGAAGCTTCATTCGGAGGGGCATCCGACCCCTCCGAAGTCGCGTCCAGGTTCTTCTGGTGGGAGCTCGAACCGTCGGCAAGGGCTCGCGTCCGTAGCTGAAAAACAAGCGATCCTTAATCGAGCTCCCTGGGCTCGCTCGCAGGCCACCCGGGCATCCCCTCAGCAGAAGCTTCGGGACCACGGTGTGAGCCCTCGCGGCCGACCCAGCTGCGCAACGGCTTCTGATGAGGGGATGCCCGGGTGGCCGCCCTCGCATACGCCCACCGACACTCCGATTAACCTCGCGGCGTGCTCGCTCTGGGGATCATCTGCGCCATCGGGGCGTCGGCGCTCTACAACACGTCGATCGCGCTGCAGGCTTTGGAGGCGCGGGAGGTGGGGCACGAGCACGCGCTCCGCGTCTCGCTGATCGGCAGGCTGGTCCGGAACCCACGCTGGCTGTTGGCGACGCTGATCGGGCTGCTCGGTTGGCCGTTGGAGATCGTCGCGCTGCTGCTGGCGCCGCTCACGGTGGTCCAGCCGTGCCTAGCCAGCGGGCTGGTGTTGCTGCTCATCCTCGGCGTGACCAAACTGGGGGAGACCCCGGGGCGGCGCGAGTACGCCTCGGTCGCGGCGATCGTGGTCGGCGTCGGCGGGATCGCCTGGGCGGCGCCCGAACGGACGACCTCGAACGCCGGCACGGTGCCGATCGCGATCGCCCTCGGGCTCGTCGCGATCCCGATCGTCGCCCCTCACGTCCTGCGCTGATGCCGCACCGCCGCGGGCACGCTGGCGGTCGTCGCGGCGGGCTTCGGCTACGCCTGGACGGCGATCGCCTCGAAGCTCCTCACCGACGAAATCTCGACCGGGTCGCTGATCGTCGCGGCCGTGTGGCTCGGCACCGCCGCGGCCTCGGAGGGACTGGCGCTGCTCAGCGAGATGAGCGCTCTCGGTCGGATGCCGGCGACGCGGGTCGCCCCGGTGATGTTCGCGGTCCAGGTCGTGGTGCCGGTGATCCTCGCCCCGCTGATCTTCGAAGAGTCGTGGTCGGGCACCCCCGGTGGTGGCGTGGCCTTGGTCGTCGCGATCCTCCTGGTGCTCACCGGGGTCGTCTCCCTGGCCGGATCGAAGGCGGTCGGCGCCGTGATCGAGTCTGCCCATGCCGAGGACGGAGAACCGTCTCAAGACGGGTCCTGAATCTGACGATTAAAGATTGCCCTCCGCTTTCGCTGGTAGCCTTGCGCCGTTTTCGGCTACGGATCGACATTTCATTTTCGCCGAGACAACTGTTCCAGACTCCGTTTTTTCCCAGCCCACACGAGAAGGAGCCCACCGTAGGCGCCGCCGAGAAATCCCTGCCCGACGTGACGAAGTTCGCGATCGGTTTCGACCACCGCGATCGTCCCCGCCTCTTCGAGCTCTGGACCGAGATCCTCGACTCCGAGCAGTGGTCGGAGGGCGCCAAGCTGGCCGCCTTCGAGGAGCGCTGGGCGGAGTGGAACAAGCTCCCCAGCGTGGGCCTCTCCAGCTGGGCCGGAGGGGCCTTGGCCGCGCTCGAGTTCGCCGGCGTCAAGGGCGAGACGGTG
>JAFDWD010000162.1 GCA_018268695.1 Actinomycetota bacterium | reverse complement strand
TCGGCCTCGCGGCCGGCATCCTCGCCGAGCTGATCTATGGCCAGAGCCTCGGCGGCTTCTTCTCCACGCTCTTCGCCAACGCCGCCACCACCGACGTCTGGGGATCGGTGCTGATGTGCTCGATCTTCGGCGCGATCATCGCCGTCGTCTGCTGCTTCAAGGGGATGACGGCGTCGGGCGGCGCCGCCGGGGTCGGGCGCGCGGTCAACCAGGCGGTGGTGATCTCGCTGATCGCGGTGTCGTCGTTCAACTACGTCTTCACCGCGGTGCTGTTGGCGACCCATCCTGAGCTGCAGACGATCCGGTGAACCCGCTCGCCTCGATCGGCTGGCTCGACACCTTCGGCGAGATCTCGCGCTTCGGCGCGCGGGTGGCGGGGCTGGTGTGGAGTGGGCGGGCGCTGCGGTTCTTCGGCGAGGCGATCAGGCAGGCGGGGATCCTCATCTTCGGCTCCGCCCTCGTGATCTGGGGCGTCGTCTTCATCTACGGGCTGCAGTGCGGGATCCAGGGCGCCTACTTCTTCCGCGCCAACGGGGCGCCGGCGTACGCCGGACTCTTTGCCGCCTTCTGCGACCTCCGCGAGGCGCTTCCGTACGCCTTCGGATACATCCTCTCGGCGAAGGTCGGCACCGGGATCGTCGCCGAGCTGGGCGCGATGCGGATCAACGAGGAGATCGACGCACTCGAAGTGATGGGCGTCCCGCCGGTCACCTTCCTCTGCGGCTCCCGCCTCCTCGGCGCCTGGATCGCCCTCCCCTTCATCTACCTCGTCGGCATCGGGATCATGTACCTGGCCAGCTACCTCGCCGTGGTGAAACAGATCGGCGACGTCTCCGCCGGCGGCTACTCCCTGGTCTTCTGGATGTTCCAGGACCCCACCGACGTCGTCTACTCGATCGTCAAGGGCATGACGATGGCGACCGTGATCGTGCTGGTCGGCTGCTACTACGGCTACCACGCCAAGGGCGGCCCGGTCGGTGTCGGCACCGCGACCGCGAAGTCGATGGCCTTCAACATCGTCGCCGTCCACATCATCGGCATGGTCGGCACCTTGGTCTTCTGGGGCGCGAACCCGAGGCT
>JAFDWD010000161.1 GCA_018268695.1 Actinomycetota bacterium | reverse complement strand
GATCGGGCCGAGCGCTCCGAGAGCGGTGACCCAGGAGCTGATCGAAGGCTTCGCCGAGGTCTCCGGCGATCACCAGTGGATCCATGTCGACCCCGAACGCGCGGCAAAGGAAAGCCCCTACGGCAAGACGATCGCCCACGGCAACCTGACCCTCTCGCTCGCCGATTCCTTCCGCCAGGAATTGATGCACGCCGACGGCTTCGCGCTGGTCGTCAACTACGGCTGGAACAAGGTGCGCTTCCCGGCCCCCGTCCCCGTCGACAGCCAGATCGTTGGTACCGCCGAACTGATCTCCTTCGACGAGCGCGCCGGTGGCTGGTGGGAGGCCGTGACCAAGTTCACGGTCACGGTCGAGGGCGCCGACAAGCCGAGCTTCGTCGGCGAATCGGTCACCCGGATGATGGCGCCGCCGAGCTGAGCCTTCTCGACGCGCTCGGTGCCGACCCCGATTCCCTCTCGGCGGTCGAGGCCGACCTCGGCGATCGTGACGCTCCGCACATGGTGATCGAGCGCACTGTCGAGGCGTTCGGGGCGGTCGATGCTCTGATCGTGAATCACGCTCACGGCTCGGGTCAATCACTCGACACCGTGACCGCCGAGGAGCTCGATCGTGCTTGGGCCGTCAATGTCCGCTCCTCGGTGCTGCTGGCTCGGGAGTTCGCCGAGCGTCACGACGATCGTCGCGCCGACGGGCGGATCGTCTTTCTCACCTCCGGCCAGCACCTCGGGCCGATGCCGGGGGAGCTGCCCTACGTCCTCACCAAGGCCGCCGTGCAAGGGGCGACCCGCACGATCGCCGACGAACTCGCCGGCCGGGGGATCACCGTCAATGCCGTCAACCCGGGGCCGGTCGACTCCGGCTGGCCTACCGACGAGCTGCGCGAGCGCCTCAGGCCCTCCTTCCCGTCCGGCCGCTGGAACCGGCCGGACGACGTGGTTCCGCTGATCGCCTGGGTCGTCTCGCCCGACAGCGCCTCGGTCACCGGGCAGACCATCGACGCCGAGGGCGGCTTTCGTCGCGGGTCGGCCCGATGACGCCCCTCTCCG
>JAFDWD010000160.1 GCA_018268695.1 Actinomycetota bacterium | reverse complement strand
CGCCCGCCGCGTGTCCCCGCATGTCGTTGACGCGCTTGAACCCGTCGAGATCGATCAGCGCGATGGAGACCGGCCTGCGGTCGCGCAGGGCGAGCGCCCGCAGCCGCTCGGAGGCGTCGGCGAAGCCCGCCCGGTTCAACATCCCGGTGAGCGGGTCGGTGGTCAGCTGCAGGCGCAGGCGCGAGTTGACCCGGGCGAGGGCCTCGCTGGCGAGGGCCGAGGAGCCGGCGACCAGGACCCAGGCGGTCACCATCCCCGGCAGGCCGCTCAGCTTCAGCGCCACGCCGGAGGCGACGATGATCGCCGCGCACTGGAACCGGACCGCGCGCTGCTCGAAGAACTGGCCCGCGTAGATGCCGATCCACAGCCAGGCGAAGCTGTTGAGCGCGGCGCCGTAGTCGGTCGCGCAGGCGTACACGAGGACCCCGTTGGTGATCGTCCCCGCCAGGGCGGCGACCTGGAGGCCGGCCGGGGTGAACCGCCTACCGATGCAGAGGATGACCACCGCGCCGAGGAGGCAACCGCCGCCGATCACCCGGGCCAGCGTCACCGGGGTTTCAGAGCTGATCGGGAAGGCGGCCGCGAACAGGCACATCGTGCCGCCGATGGCGTAGATCATCGCCATCGCCCACACGGGCGCGGGCAGCCCGCGGAGCTTCAGAGCGAGATTTCTGACCATGCCCGGATGATCGGCCGGGCCGCCCCGCTACTTGAGCAGCTGCAGCGCGAATTCCATCACCGCCGCCTGGCGTTTCGGCGGCAGTCGGTCCGGATAGAGCAGCGCGTGCAGGCTGATCCCGTCGATCACCGCGCCGAGCAGCTCGAGGATCTCCTCGCGGTCGTGCTTTTTCGAGATCGCTTTGTCCTTCTGGGCTTTCTCGACCAGTTCGCGCAGGAGGGAGCGCAGCGTCTCCGACTCCTTCTGCTGGATCTCGTGCAGTTCCTCGTTGCGCAGCGCCCGCGCCCAGAAGCTCATCTCGATCCTGGTCTCCAGATCGCGCTGCTCGTCGATCGGCAGGTTGTCGATCAGGATCG
>JAFDWD010000015.1 GCA_018268695.1 Actinomycetota bacterium | reverse complement strand
CCAGCGGGCGCGGGGTCGACTGGGCACCGTCGGAAGTGCATTTCGGTCCCTGAGGGAGTCGCGCTAGAAAGCGGGCGCCGCGCCCGTTGATCGGGTATGCGGCGCCTGCCAGGACCACGGATGGGGTACGCCTTCGCGGCCGTGGTCGTCGCCTTGCTGGCCGCGGCCGCGGTCGTCCTCGCCTCCTCGGGCTCGAGCTCCGCCCCGCAGCCGCAGCCCGTGGCCGCGGCACCCCTGCCGGCGGCCGCCGGCCCCGAGTGCGACGCCCTCGCCACCAGCACCGAGGACATCAACTCCGCGCTCTCCCACGCGTCACCCGGGGAGATCGTCTGCGTCGCCGACGGGACCTACCCCGAACTCGACCTGAGTGGCGAGTTCCCCGGTGGCGGAGTCGAAGTGCGGGCCGAGAATCCGGGCGCGGCGACGATCGAAGGCGCGACGATCTCCGGCCAGGGCATCACCTTCGCCCGCTTCTTCGTCGACGGCGAAATCGTGATCGAACCGGAATCGAAGGAAATCACGATCGCCCACGACCGGATCACCGGCGGTTACCTCGGGATCGACGCCTGTAACTCCGACACCGCCACCTGCGACGACGTGAAGATCGTCGGCAACAAGCTGGAAGGGCCTTATGGCGAGGACGCGATCCGCGCCAACCGCTACCACGACGCCAACGGCGACGGGGTCGGCCTGCTCGTGGAAGGCAACGAGTTCACCGGCATCCGCGAGGACGGCAACCACTCTGATTGCCTGCAAGCGGTCTGGACCGGCGACAACCTCGTCTTCCGCAAGAACTACCTCCACGACAACCGCTGCCAGGGGTTCTTCGTCAAGGACCAGGCCGACCTCTGCGCCCAGGGCGTCGAAGGCGTCTGCGGCCCGATCGACGGCATCCGGGTCGAAGACAACCTCCTGGTCCGCAACCACGAACCCTGTGAGCCGGGCACCGAAGGCGGCTGCGGACAGCCGATCTACCTTCACATCTTCGGCCCCTACAAGAACGCCGTCATCGCCCACAACACGATCTGGGGCGACCACCTCGACTCACAGCTGGCCCTCCGCGAAGGCGTCGCCGCGGGCACCAAGATCGAAGACAACGCGATCTACCGCTTCTGGACCGACACCGACGCCTCCAAGGCCGAATTCCGCGACAACACCCTCTGCCGCCTGGAAGGCGAATGGCCCGAATCCCGCCCCGGGATGCAGGTCGACTGCAAACCCCCGTTCCAAGACCCCTCGGTCGACGATTACCGCCTGCCGGACGGGCGGGGGGTCGATTGGGCGCCGGCGGAAGAGCACTACGGGCCGTAGTTCGAGCGGGGGCGGCAGTCCTACGGCGTCGTCCTGGGCGTCTCATCGCGGTCCTGGCTGGCTGTGACCGCGATGAGACGCCCAGGACGTGAGGGTTT
>JAFDWD010000159.1 GCA_018268695.1 Actinomycetota bacterium | reverse complement strand
GTCGACGCCGCCACCGGCAGGGTCCGCTGGACCTACTCGCCGCCGGTCGACTTCCTCGCCGGCCCGGGCCTCGAGCTGTCGGAGCCGGTCAGCCGTGGGGTCGCCTACGGGGCCGGGCGCATCTACCTCACCACCGCCGATGACCAGCTGATCGCCCTTGACGCCGCCACCGGCAAGGTGCGGTGGAAGACGCGGGTGGTCGACCCCGAACTCGGCAACACGATGAACTCGCCGGGGACCTTCTGGAAGGGCGAGATCCTGGTCGGCGGGCCCGCCGGGAACGCCGGCCTGCGCGGCTTCGTCGCCGCCTACGACGCCGCCACCGGCAAGCAGCTCTGGCGCACGTACATGGTCCCGCCGCCGGGCAAGGGGTGGAACCGGGCCCGCGGCAGGCACGGCGGCGGCGACGTCTGGATGCCGCCGACGGTCGACCCGCGGAGCGGGACCGCCTACGTCGCCACCGGCAACCCGACCCCCGGCTTCACCAACGACGAACGGCCCGGCTGCAACCCACTCGCCGACGCGGTGGTCGCGCTCGACGCGAAGACCGGGAAGATCAAGTGGACCCACACGATGGTGTGCAAGGACAGCTGGGACTACGACACGGTGCAGGCGCCGATGGTCCTCGACCTGGGCGGCGGGGGGGAAGCGACCCGCGCGGTCGGCAGCGCGAGCAAGTCCGGCTACTACGCGGTGCTCGACGCGAAGACCGGCAGGCTGATCTCCCGCTCGCCCTACCTCACCAGGTACTCCCGCCCGCACCTGCGCCCGACCCGGGAGGGGGCCGTCGTCTGCCCGGGGATCTTCGGCGGCATCGAGTACGGCCCGGCGGCGCTCGACCCGACCCCGGGGCGCGAGTCGATCTTCGTCGCGGGCAACCAGATGTGCCAGCGCTACGAGCTCGCCTCCCGGGCCGAGCTGGCGGGTCGGGCGCCCGGCGAGAACGACCTCGGCGGCACGGTAGAACAGGTCGGCCCGGCGACAGGAGTCCTCGCCGCCCTCGACCCGGCGACCGGGAAGGTCCGCTGGAAGGCGAAGCTGCCGAGCACCTCCAACGGCGGTGTCCTCGCCACCGGCAGCGGCCTCGTCTTCGTCGGCTGCGACGACGGCTTCCTGCGCGCCTTCGACCAGCGCACCGGAAAGGTCCTCTGGCGCTACGACCTGCACCGCCGCGTCGGCTCCGCCCCGATCGCCTACGAGATCGGTGGGGTCCAGTACATCGCGATCGCCGCGGGCGGCTCCCTGGTCGAAGCGAAGGGGGCGGTCCCGGACCGGCCCGCCCGCCTCTTCGTCTTCCGCCTCGGCGACTGAGGCTGAGTCCGGCGCTACTTGCTGACCGTCGCGGTGGCGTTGGCGTAGGTGGAGCTGCCGGTCTTCGTCGCGGTGATGGTGTTGGTGAAGGACCCGCTCGCGGGCGCTTTGTAGGTGAACGTCGCCGTCGATTCGGCGAGGCCGGTGGAGGCGATCGTCAGCGTGCCTCCGGTGATCGTCCCCCCGGTCGCGGTCACCGTCGCCGTGCGGCTGGCGCCGACGTTGGAGACGACGTTCCCGAGCGCGTCGGTCACCGCCAGTTTGGCGATGAACGTGCCGCTGTTCCCGAGCGTGGTGACGGTGCAGGTGAAGAGGCAGGGCGAGCCGAGCGTCCCGGCGCTGATCGTCGGTGCGCTCCAGGCGAAGTTGACGGCGGTGCCGGCGCTGACCGTGAGCGACAATGCGCTCGCGGTCGAGATCGAGCCATCGGTGGCCGAGAGCGTGTTCGCGCCGGTCTTCGCGGCCTTGAAGACGCCGTTGGTGGTCGAGCTCACGGTGGCGACGCCGGAGGTGAAGGTGAGCGCGGTCGCCGAGCCCATCGCCACCGCGGTCCCGGAGAGGTTGGTGACCGAGGCCGCGGTTTTGTTCGGGCTCGCTTCGGGGCCCGAGAAGGTGATGTTCTTGTTGCCGGCGTAGGAGGTGGCCGTATTGCCGTAGGCGTCGAGGGCGGTCGTGGTGAGGTTGTCCGTCGCACCCGCGACCGGGGTGGTCGACGCGGCGGTCACCTTCAGCGACGCGGCGGTTCCGGGCGCGGCGGTGATCGACACGGTGGCGCTCGAGGTCGAGCCTTCGGTGACCTTCACGTTCGCCGCCGCAGCCTTGTAGAGGACCAGCGCGCCGTTGTTGCCTTCGCTGACCGTGGCGACGCCGTTGGTGAAGTTGGTCGGGGTCGCGGTGCCGATCGCGACGTCGTTGCCGGATTTGTCGGAAACCGTCGGCACCGTGCCGTTGGGTGCCGCCACCGGGCCCGAGTACACGAGGCTGTGGGATCCGGTGTAAGCGGTCGCGACGTTGCCGTAGGTGTCGGTGGCGGTAGTCGTCAGCGCGTCTTCGGCGGCCACCGCCGGGGTCGCGGTCGCCGCGCTCAGCACCAGCTTCGACATCGCCAGCGGCGCCACCGTGACGGTCGGGTCGACTTCGCTTTCGATCGTCCCGTCGCTGACCGAGATCGTCGCGGCGCCGGCTTTGTAGAGCTTCATCACGCCGTTCTTGGAGGAGGCGACCGTGGCGACCCCGCTGGTGAATTTGATCGTGGTGGCGGTCCCGAAGGCGACCGCGGTCCCGCTCACGTTCACCACCGTCGGCTTGTTCGTGCCGATCGCTTCGGCGCCGCTGAAGGTGAGCGACTTTTCGCCCGCGTAGGTGGTGACGGTGCCGCCCGCTTTGTCCTTGGCGGTGATCGTCAGGTTGTCCGCTGCCCCCGCCGATGGGGTCGAGGAAGCGGCGGTGAGGACGAAGTGGTCGGCGGGCCCGACCGTGACGGTGGCGGACTTCGTCGCACTGATCGCGGTCCAGCTGCGGTACTTGGCGGTGACCTTGTAGACGTAGGTGCCCGGTTCGAGGCCTTCGTCGGTGCAGGAGGTGACTTCGGTTTCCGGTTCCGCGGCGCTCGGACAGGTGCCGCCGGGTGCGCCGCCGTTGCGGGTCACCGAGTAGGAGACTTCGCCGGGGCCTTCTGCGGACGCCCAGCTCAGCGCGACCATGCCACCCGTCGCGGCGGTGGCCGAGGAGATCGTGGGGACGTGGAGCGTGCCGAGCAGCGCGGTGAACGTGCCGCTGCCTTTCGCCGTGTAGTAGGCGAGGGCGCTCGTCGCCAGAACCAGCGTCAGGACGCTCACGGCCAGCACCGACAGGAACATCCGCCCGGGCCTCACGAGCCCGCGCTCCCGGAGAAGGAGAGGTTGAACGTCGCATCCCTGCAGGCGTCCTGGTTGACGCCGAGCTCGCGCAGGGCGATCGTCGGCGCCGGGACGGTGGCGCTCGGCAGGGTGATCGAGCCACCCGCCGGGATGCGCGGTTCGGAATTGCCGAGCGCGGGCGCGGTGAGCACCAGGTTCGTTGCCGGGTCACATCCGGGCGCGCCCTTGGTCGCGGTCACCTTCAGGGCGGTGACGATGATCGGGACGTCGTTGGGGTTGGAGATCACGACCCGGATCGGCAGCGGCGCCGCGCCGGGGTAGAGCGGACCGACCGAGCCGGGCCGCGGTTCGACCTCGAAGGGCTCCGCTTCGAGCACCCGCCAGCCGAAGTCGGCACGGACGGTGGGGCGTCCCGGGCGGCGGGCGGCGACGAGGAAGGTGTGATCCCCGGCGTCGAGGCCACTGTAGGTGACCTTCGGTTCGCACGGTTGCGGCTGTTGGCCGTCGAGGCGGCAGCGGAGGGCCGGTTCGCCCGCTGCGACGATGCGGAAGCGCGCCGTCGAGCGGTTCGTGACGGCGTTCGGATGGCCGGCGATGCTCAGCACCGACGAGCCGGTGGCGGTGAGGGGCGCATCCGCTGTCACCGGCGACGCCGGCGGAGCGTGACGCATCGGTCGGGGATCGCTACCGGGGCGGACAGCCGCGTAGGAGGCGCCGGCGGCGATCAGGACCGCAGCCACGAGCCCGGCGGCGAGCTTCGCCGCCGGGCGACTTCTGTGGTGCGATTCGCGCACGGTTTCCTGATCAACCTTGCCGGGAGTCGGGTCTGCCGGCGTCTAGTTGTTGGTCAGGTTCAGCGTCAGGGTCGCGCCCTGACACGCGTCCTGGCTCACTTCGGTGTTGTTCATCGTCAGCGTGCCGGTTGCCGTCACGGCCTGGCCGTTGCCCGGGCCGAAGATCTGGTTGGCCGTCACCGCCGGCATTTTGAAGTCCGGGGAGCCGCCGGTCAGCACCGTGCTGCAGGAGCTGTGGGAGGCGTCCGGGGTGATGCTCGTCAGCGTGATCGTGCCGACTTTCTGTTTACCCGACGAGGGGTTGTCGACGGTGAAGGTGACCGGGGAGGAGCTTCCCGGGTACAGGCTGCCGGTGACCGTCGCGTGCAGCGTCACCGCCGAGCTCGATCCGACCGCCGCGGTTCCGGTGCCGCTTCCCGTGGTCGTGAAGAACGCGTAGGCGCCGCTGGCGATGACGACCAGCAGAGCGGTGGTCAGCCCGAACAGTGCCCGGCGTTTGGTGATGAAACCCATGTCGATCCTTTCTCAGTTTTGAAAACCATGCGTTACTCGCTGGCGGGGCATCGACGGCCGACTTGAACTGCTTAAGCGAAAAGTCGAAGCGGGGGGTCGAACAACTGTCCAGATACGCACGGAAAAGCGAAAGAAATGAGCATCCGACACCACTTCAATAAAGTCATCACGCAATGACCGCGGATACGGCTTCTCTTACCGGCACTGCCGATCTCGCCCCTTTGGACCCCGAGGAGTTCCAGCGGGTCGCCGCCGCGATCGAGGACGCGGTGGGCAAGATCGTGGTCGGCCAGCAGGAGGCGGTCCGTGGCGCCCTGATCTGCCTGATCGCGGGCGGGCACGCGCTCCTCGAGGGGGTGCCTGGGCTCGGTAAGACGACCCTGGCCCGCGCCCTCGCCGGGGCACTCGACCTGGCCCCGAAACGGATCCAGTTCACCCCCGATCTGATGCCCGCCGACATCACCGGCACCACGGTCCTGATCCAGGGAGCCGACACGCAGGAGACGCAGCTGCGCTTCGAACCGGGGCCGATCTTCGCCAACGTCGTGATCGCCGACGAGATCAACCGCGCTGCGCCGCGCACCCAGAGTGCCCTGCTGGAGGCGATGCAGGAGCACACGGTCACCACCGCCAACATGACCCGGGAGCTGCCCGCCCCGTTCTTCGTCCTCGCCACCCAGAACCCGGGGGAGATGTACGGGACCTACCCGCTGCCGGAGGCCGAGCTCGACCGCTTCTTCCTCAAACTGCGCTTCGACTTCCCGCCGGTCTCCGAGCTGAACGAGATGGTCGGCCTGACGACGACGAGCGAGCACGACCTGGCGCAACAGTCGGCGGCGCCGGTCGCCGACGCGACCACGGTGCTGCGGATGAACGCGCTGGTCCGCTCCGTCCCCGCCGCCGACCACGTGATCGACTACGCCAGCCGGCTGGTCGTCTCGCTCCACCCCGAGACGGAGGGCGCGACCGAGCAGGTGAAGCGGTTCGTCCGCCTCGGGCCCAGCCCGCGCGGCGCCCAGGCGCTCGCGCTCGCGGGCCGCGTGGCGGCGTTGATGGAGGGCCGCCACAACCTTTCGATCGACGACATCCAGGCGATCGCGCTGCCGGCCCTGCGCCACCGCCTGGTGCTCTCGATCGATGCCGAGCGCCAGAACGTGTCACCGGACGAGATCGTCCGCGGCGCGATCGAGGCGCTGCCGCGGGAGGCCTCGTAGCGGCGACGCCGGAGCCGGACGCACCGGGCGCGTCGCTGATCGACGCCGCCGACCTGCGCCAGCTCGAAACGCTCTCGCTCGCCGGGGTCGAAGCGGTCGTCGCGGGCTTCGGCGGCCAGCGCGCGGGTGCCCAGCGGACCCGCGGCCTCGAATTCGTCGACTACCGCCGCTACACGCCGGGCGACGACCTGCGCT
>JAFDWD010000158.1 GCA_018268695.1 Actinomycetota bacterium | reverse complement strand
CGAAGCTGCCGGGCTCGCTGTACCACTGCTCGAAGGTCCACGACTCGACCAACATCCACTTCGCCTGCCGCACCTGGGGCCTGCGGGCTACCGACCTGAACCAGGGGGTCGTCTACGGGATCGAGACCGAGGAGACCGCGAGCGACGAGCGGTTGATCACGCGGTTCGACTACGACGAGCTCTTCGGCACGGTCCTGAACCGGTTCTGCCTGCAAGCCGTGATCGGTCATCCCCTGACCGTGTACGGAGAAGGCAACCAGACGCGCAGCTTCCTCAACATCCGCGACACGCTCGCCTGCGTCGAGATCGCCGTCGCGAACCCCGCCGCGGCGGGCGAGTTCCGCGTCTTCAACCAGTTCACCGAGCAGTTCTCGGTGATGCAGCTGGCGGAATTGGTGAAGGAGGCCGGGGCGCACCTCGGCTACGAGGTCGAGATCGCCCACTACGACAATCCGCGGGTGGAGAAGGAAGAGCACTACTACAACGCGGTGAACTCGAACCTGCTCGAGCTCGGTCTCCGGCCGAAACTCCTCGGCGAGGAGCTGGTCGAGTCGATCCTCGGCATCCTCGACCGCCACAAGGCCCGCGCCGCCGAGGGCGCGATCGACCCTCGCACCCGCTGGAACCCTGGCCGCCCGGCGGCCGCCCAGGCCTGAAAGGGCCGGGATCGGGGGACACCCTCTCTCACGAACAGCGGGGAGGTTCGTTCGGGTGTCCCTCGATCCCGGCCACGGGAAGCCCGCTGGTAGCATCGACGGTCCCTATGAGAGCTGCCGATGCGTTGATGGAATCTTTGAAGGCGGAGGGCGTCACGAACGTCTTCGGGATCCCCGGCGGGGCCAACCTGCCGATGTACGACGCGGTCGTCGACGCCGACTTCCGCCACGTCCAGACCCGCCACGAGCAGGGCGCCGGGCACGCCGCCGAGGGGTACGCCAAGGCGAGCGGCAGGGTCGGGGTCGCCTTCGCCACCTCGGGGCCGGGCGCGACCAACCTGATCACCGCGATCGCCGACGCGATGCTCGACTCGGTCCCCACCGTCTTCATCACCGGCCAGGTGAAAACCGAGCTGATCGGCACCGACGGTTTCCAGGAGGCCGACATCCTCGGCGCCACGTTGCCGTTCGTGAAGCACTCCTTCCAGGTGACCGACGCGCGGCAGATCCCCGAGTACGTCCACGAGGCCTTCCACGTCGCCTCGACCGGGCGCCCCGGGCCGGTCCTGCTCGACGTCCCGTCCGACCTCTTCAGCACCGACATCGAGTACACGCCGCGCACCGAGCCGGTCGAGCTGCCGGGCTACAAACCCTCCACCGAGGGCAACATCAAACAGATCCGCATCGCCGCCAAAGCGCTGGCGAACGCGCGCCGGCCGATCTTCTACACCGGCGGCGGCGTGGTCAGCGCGAACGCCTCCGAGGAGCTGCGCGAGCTGGTCGCCTCCGACCAGTTCCCGGTCACCTCGACCCTGATGGGGCTTGGCGCCTTCCCCGCCTCGAGCGACCGCTTCCTCGGCATGCTGGGCATGCACGGCACCTACACCGCCAACATGGCGATGGACCGCGCCGACCTGATCGTCGCGATCGGCGCCCGCTTCGACGACCGCATCACCGGCAAGCTGGACGAGTTCGCGCCGCACGCGAAAATCATCCACATCGACATCGACCCGGCGGAGATCTCGAAGAACGTCGGCGCGCACATCCCGATCGTCGGCGACGTCAAGCAGGTGCTGCCGAAGCTGACCCGCGAGTACCGGGCGCTGCAGACCGACTCCGGCCGCCTCGAGGCCTGGTGGACCCAGCTCCGCTCCTGGCTACAGGATCACCCGCTCTACTACGACCCCTCGACGGACGGCACGATCAAGCCGCAGTCGATGGTGGAGACGCTGCACAAGGTCACGAACGGCGAAGCGATCGTCGCCTCCGACGTCGGCCAGCACCAGATGTGGGCGGCGCAGTACTACGGCTTCGATCAGCCGCGCAAGTGGATCAACTCCGGCGGCCTGGGGACGATGGGCTTCGGCCTGCCGGCGGCGATCGGTGCCAAGGTCGCCTGCCCTGACGAGCTCGTCACCTGCATCTCCGGCGACGGCAGTCTGATCATGAACATCCAGGAGCTCGCGACCTGCGTCGACGAGAACATCCCGGTGAAGGTCTTCCTGATGAACAACGGCTACATGGGCATGGTCCGCCAGTGGCAGCAGCTCTTCTGGGACCGCCGCTACAGCGCGGTCGAGATGGGCGGCAGCCCGGACTGGGTGAAGCTGGCCGAGGCCTTCGGTGCGACCGGCCTGCGGGTCGAGGACCCGGCCGACCTCGAGGAGACGATGCGCGCCGCGATCGAGGCCGACGGCCCGGCGCTGGTCGACATCCGCGTCACCCAGGAGGAGAACGTGTATCCGATGATCGCGCCGGGAACCGCCGCTCGTGAGATGACCGAGGCCCCGGGGCTGGTGAGCTGATGGAGGCCGGGACCCCCGATCTGGTGAAACTGGAGGACCTGCGCCTCCCCGGGCAGCTGAGCGGACGCAAACACGTCCTCTCGATCCAGGTCGAGAACAAACCGGGCGTGCTGGCGCGCGTCGCCGGGCTCTTCTCGCGCCGCGGCTTCAACATCGACACGCTGGCGGTCGGCCCGACCGACGACCCGAGCATCTCGCGGATCACGCTGACCCTCGACGGTGCCGTCCACCCGATCGACCAGGTGACCAAGCAGCTGCACAAGCTGGTCAACGTGCTGAAAATCCGCGACATGGAGCCGGAGGAGACGGTCGCTCGCGAGATGGCCCTCTTCAAGGTCTCCGCCGCGGTCGAGAACCGCGCCGAGATCATCCAGTTCGCCGAGATCTTCCGGGCGAAGATCGTCGACGTGGCGCGCCGCACCATCACCATCGAGATCACCGGCTCGGCCGACAAGATCGAGGCCTTCGAGCGG
>JAFDWD010000157.1 GCA_018268695.1 Actinomycetota bacterium | reverse complement strand
GCTCGAAGATCGCGGGCATGATCAGCGCCGCGGCGGCCAGCATCAGCATCGAGGTCTGGATCGCGGCGCCGGTGCGGTTGAAGGTCTGTTTGTCCCGGCCGAGGCCGCCCACCAGCATCGCGGCGCCCATCACCAGGAGGATGTTGCCGACGATCGAGCCGACGATCGAGGCCTTCACCACCTCCTGCAGGCCCTTGCCGAGGGCGAAGAGGGCGATGATCAGCTCCGGCGCGTTGCCGAAGGTGACGTTGAGGAGGCCGCCGACGCCGGGGCCGGCTTTGCTCGCCAGCTCCTCCGTCGCCCGTCCCATCAGCGCCGCGGTCGGGATGATGCCGAGCGCCGACGCGGCGAAGACGACGATCGCCGAGGCGCCCGCGAGGTCCAGCGCGACCGCGATCGGGATCAGCGGCACCAGCAGGTACGGGTAGCCCTGCGGGGTAAGCAGGAACGCCGCGTTCAGGCGCGGTGGACCGCCGGGACCGGAAGGTCCCGCGGGGGTCGGTGGAGCGGCGTGCGCGGCTTGGGACGAGTCGGCGTTCAGCGGGGGGCCGCTATTCCATCAACGAGGCACATTCTTGGACGTCGGAGGCGCTCTTGACTTCCTTCAGGCATTCGTTGAACGCCTTCGAATTGCCGGTCGGAGGAATTTCGATCCCTTCCCCCGATTCCGAGCCGGTGATCCCTTCCAGGAGACTGCCGATGTCTTCGGTGCCGCCGCCCTGCATCATCCCCAGAAGTTCGAGCGGATTGACACCCAGCTGGCCGAAGAGCTTTTCCAGCGGTTCGGCGTTCGCCGGCGCCTTGATCGTCTGCTGTTCGTTCACGCCACCGAGGGAGAAGTCGAATTCGATTTCCGCCTTTTCGTCGGAGCTCGGCGGTTCGACGGTGAGGTCGGCGGTCACCCTGCGGACGATGTGGTCGTCTTCGCCGACGTAGATGTCGGCATGAGCCTTCTTGATCGCGCCGGTGATTTCGCCCTTCAGCTTCTTCAGTTCTTCGAGCGGGAACGGCCCGGCCGCTTCCAGCTGCCCGGAGCAGGCCGGGGTTTC
>JAFDWD010000156.1 GCA_018268695.1 Actinomycetota bacterium | reverse complement strand
GGGTCGGGCAGCATCCCCTCGGCCGCCATCACCTCGACGATGCAGTCTTTGGTCTCGTCGAAGCCCTCGGTCGGGCCGTACTGGAGCGCCGCCGCCGCGGACTCGGCGGCGATCTTGCTCATCTGGGCGGCGAGGCTCTCCGGCGGGAAGGTCGAGGTGTCCGGCAGGCCGCCGGCCAGCGAGATCACTTCGGGGCGCGCGGTCACCGCCATCAGGTCGCGCATCGCCGAGGAGCGCATCACCGTCGTGCGCTCGGCGAAGAGGCCCGCGTAGCGCTCGAGGTCCCGGGTAGAGGTGTGGGCGCGTCGTTTGTGCGGCGGCTGGGGTACCTCGGTCATCCGTGAAGTGTGCCGGATTGGCGCCGACGTGCCCGCACCGTTAGGTTTCACGACCGTGGATCTGCTCAAAGACCTCGGCATCGGCATCGCGATCGGGATGCTCGCCGGCACCACCGGCACGACGGGATCCGCCCGCGGGCGGATGGTCCTGCTGGCGGCGATCGTCGGCTTCGTCGCGGGCCTCCTCCTCGACAGCCTCGTCGGCGGGATCGTCGCGGCGGTCGGCGGCGGCGGCGCCTGCCTGGTGATCTCCGACCTCGTCTTCGGTGCCTCGCGGCGGCAGGGAAGCGGCGCCGGGGCCTTGGGATTCATCGTCGCCCTGGCCGCGCTGGTCGTCCTGGCGATTGCCCTGTTGGTCCCGATCGTGATCATCGTCGTCGCCATCGCGTTGATCTGGCTGGGCATCAGCCGCCGCCGCCGCGCGCAGCGCAAACACGCGGGCCTCCGCGTCCTCCGTTAACCGAACCTGAGATGGCCGACCGCGGCCATCCACGATGATTGAGCCAGCGATGCCCGGCGAGCGCCGCAAGAAGAAGCTGATCCTCACTTACGTCGACTCGCTCCGCACCGACATGCTGCGGCGGGCGATCGACGAGGGGCGGGCGCCGAACTTCGGCGCCCTGATCGAGCGCGGCGTGCTGATCGACGACTGCGTCTCCAGCTTCCCTTCGGTGACGCCGGTCGCCTGCGCGGAGATGGTCACCGGGGTCGGCGCCGACCGCCACTGGATCAGCGGCATGAACTGGTACCACCGGCTCGAGCGGCGCTACGTCGAGTACGGGACCTCGCTCGAGGCGACCCGCGCCTTCGGCGTCTTCCGCGCCCTCTACGACCTCGTCTACAACATGAACCTGGCGCACCTCTCGCCGGAGATCGACACCCT
>JAFDWD010000155.1 GCA_018268695.1 Actinomycetota bacterium | reverse complement strand
TACACCGACGAGGACGGCTCGGTCCAGACCGCCTGGACCACCTCATGGGGTGCCTCGACCCGCCTCGTCGGCGGCCTGATCATGGGACATGGCGACGAGCGCGGTCTGCGCCTGCCGCCGCGGATCGCCCCGACCCAGGTGGCGATCGTCGTCGTCCGTGACGAGGACGGGGCGGTCGACGCGGCGCGCCGGCTCGGCGCGCAGATCGACGCCACCGGCGCCCGCGTGAAGGTCGACGCCGACACCCACACCGGCTTCGGCCGCCGGGCCACCGATTGGGAGCTGAAAGGGGTGCCGCTGCGCATCGACCTCGGCCCGCGCGACCTGGCCGAGGGCCAGGCAACCGTGGTCCGCCGCGACACCGGCGAGAAGATCGCGATCCCGCTCGGCGACGTGCCCGGCCGGATCGAACCGCTGCTGAACGAGATCCAGGCGACGATGCTCGGCGAGGCGACCGACTTCCGCGAGTCCGCCACCACCCATGTCGACTCGGTCGAGGAGGCGCTCGAGGTCGGCAAGCAGGGCGTCGGCCGGATCGAGTGGGCGAAGCTCGGCCCTGAGGGCGAGCGCAAGCTCCTCGACGAGGGCATCAGCGTCCGCTGCATCCAGCGCTCCGACGGCACCGTCCCCGCCTCCGAGGACGAGCCCGACCTCCAGGCGATCGTCGCGCGCGCCTACTGACGCCGCGATCCGAGCCGCTACAGCGCGGTTCTGTTAAGCAGTTGTATTAATTCGGTACGGCAAGGTCTCCCGATGGTAGAAGGATCTCGACCAACCAAAAGGAGTCGAGATGAGCACCACGCCGACCCAGCCCAGCTTCCACGGCACGTTGCCGCCGCGCGGATTGGACGCGACCACCGCTTCAGCGCTCTCGCAGGGCCGCTTCGGGCGGATGTTCCGCCACCTGCCGTCGTCCTCGCCGGAGGACTCGTCGCTGGCCGACCTCGCCCGGGTGATGATCCAGGAGCTCGAGGCCGACGGGCTCGACAAGCCGCTCGGGACCGACGACGACGACGAGAACACCGGCACGCTCCCGGGCGGTGAGCTCCGGCTGCCCGCCGGCTACACCTACTTCGGCCAGTTCGTCGACCACGACATCACCTTCGACCCGGCCTCCAGCCTGACCCGCCAGAACGATCCCGACGGCCTGATCGACTTCCGCACGCCGCGCTTCGACCTCGACTCGCTCTACGGCCGCGGTCCCTCGGATCAGCCGTACCTCTACAAATCCGACGGCATCCACCTCGAGCTCGGGCGCGAGGTCCCCTCGCCGGCCTCTACCGTCGGGCACGACCTGCAGCGCAACGCGAACGGCCGCGCCCTGATCGGCGACCCGCGCAACGACGAGAACATGATCGTCTCCCAGCTGCAGGCGACGATGATCCAGTTCCACAACACGGTGCTCGATCGGGTGGGTGGCGAAAACCCGAACCTCGGCAAGGAAGACGTCTTCAAGCTCGCCCAGCAGCAGGTGCGATGGCATTACCAGTGGGTCGTCGTCCACGATTTCGTCGCGCGGCTGGTCGGCGCCGACGTCGTCGCCGACATCCTCAAGCCCGTGCCCTACGTGGCGCCCGGGATCGGCCCGGTTACGATCGTCGAGCCGGATCTGAAGTTCTACGCCTGGGACGAAGACCCCTACATGCCGGTCGAGTTCTCGGTCGGCGCCTACCGCTTCGGCCACTCGATGGCGCGTCCGAGCTACCTGATCAACGAGATCGCGACCAAGGCGACCCCGGTCGAAGGCACCCACCGCATCCCCCTGTTCGAACACGCGGCCGGGGTGAGGGAGTCGCTCAGCGGCTTCCAGGAACTGCCCGACCAGTGGACGGTCCAGTGGCGCTTCCTCCTGTCCGGCATCGAAGATGCCGCCGACCTGCCACAGCCGAGCTACAAGATCGACGCGCAGCTGTCACATCCGCTCGGCGCCCTGCCCGATGTCATCGCCGGACCGGAGGTGCTGGGGCTCGGGCTCGAACCGGATCTCGCCCAGGTGCTCGCCGCCCGCAACCTTTTCCGCGCCAAGCGGCTCGGGCTGCCGAGCGGCCAGGACGTGGCCTTGGCGATGGGGATCGGACCGCTCACCGAGGACCAGCTGTTCGGTGGTGACAACGTCAAAGCCCTCCAGCAGTC
>JAFDWD010000154.1 GCA_018268695.1 Actinomycetota bacterium | reverse complement strand
GTCGGCACCCCGCACGCCTGGCGCAACCCCTCCGGCGACCCCGCCCGCTTCTTCGAGATGCAGGCCCCGCGTGCCCGCGAGGACGACGACCCGGCCCCGCCGGACACCTTCTTCGTCCCCGAGGACCCCGGCGGCGAAGGCGCCGCGGTCGACCTCCGCGACCCCCGCAACGCGCGCTTCTTCCGCCTCGACCCGTCCCAGATGGACGTCGATAACCTGAAACTCGGCAGCCAGGTCGGCGAACCGCAGGTCTCCGCCTCGATGGCGACCGCGCTCCTCGCCTACAGCGGCATCGCGGTGAAGATGCTGGTCGACGAGCGCCTCGGCGCCGCCCTCCACACCATGTTCATGGTCCACTACCAGCCCGGCGGCGTCGCCCACCCGCACGACCACCCGCTGGAGGAGAGCTACCTGATCGTCGACGGCGAAGTGACCGCCGAAGCGGCGGGGGAGCGCTTCCGCATGGGCGTCGGCGACTTCCTCTGGTGCGGCGCGGGTTGCGTCCACGCCTTCTACAACGAGTCCGACACCACGGTGACCTGGCTCGAGACCTCCTCGCCGCAGCCGCCCGCCCGCAACAGCTACCGCTTCAACCGCGACTGGGACTATCTCGCCGAACGCGAGGGCGTCGAGGCCGCGTCGGGCTCGACCCAGGCCTAGGAGGAAGAGATGCCATTCACGCTGATCAAGGACGGGATCGTCCTCAGCCTCGACCGTGAGGTCGGGGACTTCGACCGCGCCGACGTCCTCGTCGAGGGCGAGCGGATCGTCGCCGTCGGGCCTGACCTGGAGGCGCCGGAGGGGGCGGCCGTGATCGACGCGAGCCGCGCCATCGTCATGCCCGGCTTCGTCGACACCCACCGTCACACCTGGCAGGCGCAGCTGCGGACGATCGCCTGCGACTGGACCCTCGGCCAGTACATGACCGGCCTGCACTCGGGGCTCTCCGGCCACTTCCGCCCCGAGGACACCTATATCGGCAACCTGCTGGGGACGGTCGAGGCGCTCGACTCGGGGATCACGACCCTGCTCGACTGGTCCCACAACCTCGCCACCCCCGAGCACGCCGACGCGGCGATCGAGGGCCTGCGCGAGTCCGGTGCCCGCGCCGTCTTCGCCCACGGCGGCGGCGCCCCGCAGTGGGACGTGCTCCCCAACGCGGTGCCGCACCCCGAGGACGCGCGCCGCGTCCGCGCCGAGCACTTCCCGACCGACGACGGCCTGGTGACGATGGCGATGGCCCTGCGCGGCCCCGAGATCGCGACCAAGGAGACGACGGTCACCGACTACGGGCTCGCCCGTGAGCTCGGCCTGCGGATCACCGTCCACGTCGGCAACGGCGAGATGGCGAAGGACCGGCCGCTCGCCTGGCTCCACGACGAAGGCCTGATGGGGGACGACGTCACCTACGTCCACTGCAACGCGGTCGGCGACGACGAGCTGGCGATGATCGCCGCGACCGGTGGCACCGCGTCATGCTCGCCCGACATCGAGCTGCAGATGGGCCACG
>JAFDWD010000153.1 GCA_018268695.1 Actinomycetota bacterium | reverse complement strand
GCAGGTACTTGGAGACGGAGACGCCGGGGATCGCGACCGGGTACTGGAAGGCCATGAAGAGGCCCGCCTGCGAGCGGTCCTCGGGGGCGGCCTCGGTGATGTCCTCGCCCTTGAAGGTGATCGTGCCCTCGGTGACCTCGTAGGCGGGGTGGCCCATGATCACGTTGGCGAGCGTCGACTTGCCGGACCCGTTCGGCCCCATCAGGGCGTGGACGCGGCCTTTGTCGACGTCGAGGTCGAGTCCTTTGAGGATCTTCTTGTCCTCGATCTGCACGTGCAGGTTGCGTATCTCCAGTTCAGCCATTTCGCTCCGTTTCTCGGTTCTTTCGGGAAGTCTTCGTGACGCTCGGCGGACGACCTAGAGGGCGTGGACGACCGGCGGCTTCTCGCGCGCCTCCGCGGCGGGCGGCGGGTGCGGGGTCGAGAATTCGACCAGCTCCGCCAGCGTCGTGCCCGCCAGGGCCTTGTTGACGCCGTTCTGCACCCGCGTCCACAACAGCTTGGTCGCGCAGCCGCCGGCGGAGTTGTCCTCGTGCGAGCAGAGCACGCGGCCCTCCGGCGTCTCGTGGAAGCACTCCATCGGGGCGATCTGCCCTTCCAGCGCCTGGACGACGTCGTCCATCCTGATCTCGGTGGCCGGTTTGGCGAGGCGGTACCCACCGTGGGCGCCGCGGGTCGAGGTGACCAGTTCCGCCTTGCGCAGTTTGGCGACCAGGTGCTCCAGATAGGAGAGCGGCAGATTCTCCGCCTCGGCCACCGAGTTCAGCGAGATCGGGGTCGACCCAGGCTGACGACCGAGCTCGATCATCAGGCGCACGCCGTACTCGGCTTTGGTCGAGAACAACATCGATCCAAATCCTACCGGAACACTAGGTTTTGGGACCGAGCTGTTCCGCTAGGGCTCGATCAGCCCCCGCCGGATGGCGTATCGCACCAGCTCGACCCGATCGCGCATACCGAGCTTGCGCATCGCGTTGGCGCGGTGGTTCTCGACCGTCTTCTCGGAAAGGTGGAGCAGCTCGGCGATCTGTTTCGTCGTGTTCGCCTCGGCGACGAGCTTCACCACTTCCTCCTCGCGCGGAGTCAGCTCCTCCTCGCCCGAGGATCCGCGTTCGAGCACGTCCTTGATCAGCGTGCGCTGGGCCTCCGGGGTGAGGAACGGCTCGCCGCGCTCGACCGCGCGGATCGCCGCCAGCAGGTCGGTGTCGGCCTGCGCCTTCAGCACGTAGCCGAACGCGCCGGCTTTCAGCGCCTCGAAGAGATAGCGCTCGTCGTCGTGCATGGAGAGGATCAGCACCGAAACCTCGGGCGCCTGCCGCTTGATCTCCCGGGTCGCCTGCAGCCCCGTCAGGTTCGGCATTTTCACGTCGAGGATCGCCAGGTCGGGCCGCTCGCGGATCGCCAGGTCACGCGCCTCGGCCCCGTCGGCGGCCTCGGCTACGACTTGGATGTCGGGTTGTCGTTCGAGCAGCAGCCGCAGCCCGGACCGGACGATCCCGTGGTCGTCGGCGATCAGCACTCTCAGCACGTGCGCCTCATCGGGTCGATTGTGCCGGGATCGTGAGGCGGACTGTCGTCCCGGCCTCGGGGCGGGACTCGATCGTCAGCTCGCCTTCGACCAGCAGGGCACGCTCGCGCATGCCGCCGATGCCGAGGCCGCGGTCGGCCTCGTCGAAGGCGAAGCCACGCCCGTCGTCGGCGACGGTCAGCTCGACGCCGCGGGCGTCGCGGCGTAGCGTCACCGCGACGTGGGCGGCCCCTGCGTGGCGCGCCGCGTTCGAGAGCGCCTCCTGCGCGACCCGGTAGACGACCAGCTGGGCGTCGTCCGAGAGGTCGGCGAAGTCGCCCTCGACTTCCACCGTCCCCTTGACCTCACCCTCGCCAAGGCGCTCGACCAGGCCCGCGATCGCCGCCGCGAGGCCGAGGTCGTCGAGCGCGGTGGGGCGGAGCTGGCGGGCGAGGGAGAGGAGCTCGCGCATCGCCTGGTTGGCGAGCGCCTTGGTCTCGGCGATCTCCGCCTCCAGCTCCGGTGGCGCCGCCTCGCGCGCGGCCTCGAGGCGCAGCAGTAGCCCCGTCAGCGACTGGTTGACCTCATCGTGGAGGTCGCGTGCCACCCGCGCCCGCTCCTCCTCCTGGGCGTGCAGGGCGGCCGAGCCGGCGCGCCGTCGCTCCGCTTCCAGGCGCCGCATCATGCGCAGGAACGCGAGCTCGATCCGCTCGACCTCCTCCGTCTCGCCGACCCCGTCGATCGAGCGGGGGAGGAGCGACGCGGGTCGCGAGAGGTCGACCCGCTCCATCTCGTCGATCAGGTTCTCCAGCGGGGCGAAGCGCTGCCGCAGCAGGATCGCGTTGGCGGCGGCGCCCGCGACGACGGCGAGGGCGGCGATGCCGATGACCTCGAGCGTGTTGAGCCCGGCGATCGCCCCGGCGATGATCGCGACCGCCCCGAGCAGCACCGCGTTGACGACCAGGACCTGGGTGAAGAGCGCACGCCTTCGCACTCCACAAGCCTAGGCACGCGGGCGGGCACCCCCGGGGCGACTAGGTACTCGCTTAGGTGACGTCAGGGGTTGCCCCCTATGGTGCAGACGCTCG
>JAFDWD010000152.1 GCA_018268695.1 Actinomycetota bacterium | reverse complement strand
CCGATCATCTGGAATCTCACGACCGGCACGACGAAACCGCCGGCGGGCACCGAACCGCTCGTCGGTTCGTCCGGCAAACTCGAATACGTCGAAGAAGCGATCGGCGTCTTCCAGGGCGTGAAGCTGGTCGACAACACTTGGTCGGCGCCCGGCGCGTCGGGGTGTGGAGGTTTCGGAGTCGAACTCATTCTCAACCCGATCATCAACGCCTCGGTCGGCGTGCCGGCGGCGGCGGGTAAAAATGCCGCGATCCAGGAAAGCACCAGGATCTCGCTTGCGACCGCTGCGGCGGTGAACGCGCACTAGCCGAGAAGTACCTGTGGTCACAAGGGATGCGCCGCTGTGGCGGCGCATCCCTTTCTGTTTCGGCGGACAGCGAACGTCGAACTGGCCAATCCGCTACCGTTGAGTAGTTGGGCTTGGCGCCTATCGCCGCCCGAGAGAACCTGTTTCCTCAACGTGCACTGCACTTCCGGGGTCGCTGGATCTCCCCGAAGAAGTCAATTCAAGGAGCACTCACATAGCTACGTTTGCCGAACTCGGCACCTCCGAGCCGGTGGTTGATGCGCTGCGCGCGCGGTCGATCATCGAGCCGTTTCCTGTACAGAAGTTGGTCATCGCGGATGCGTTGGCCGGACACGATCTGCTTGTTCAATCGCCGACCGGGTCGGGCAAGACCCTGGCGTTCGGCGTGCCGCTTGTCGATCTGCTGGAGCCTGGGGCCTGGGGGCCGCAGGCACTCATTCTCGCCCCGACGCGCGAGCTCGCGTCGCAGATCGTCGACGAGCTTGAAGTCCTCGCTCGCGCGCGGAAGTTGCGCGTCGCCGCCGTATATGGCGGGGTCGGCTTCGGGCCGCAGATCGCCGCGGCCAAGAAGGCCGACATCCTGGTCGCCACTCCCGGCCGGCTCGAGGATCTGATCGCGCGCGGCGCGGTCGCCCTCGACCAGGTCGAGGTGTTGGTGCTGGACGAGGCCGACCGGATGCTCGACATGGGCTTCCGTCCCGCCGTCGACCGGATCGTCGCTTTGACTCCTGATGACCGGCAGACGTTGTTCTTCTCGGCGACGCTCGAGGGCAACGTCGGCAAGGCCGCCCGCGACTACACCT
>JAFDWD010000151.1 GCA_018268695.1 Actinomycetota bacterium | reverse complement strand
TCCAAGAAGTACAAATTAACAACTTCACAGTTGTGGAAGCGAGAGTAGCAAAGAATGCAAAGCCCGTTGACCCCAGATGCCGCCGAGCTGATCGCCCGCCGGTTCCTCGCCCTCTCCGATCCGACGCGCCTGCGGATCGTCGATTTCCTCCGTCGTAACGAGGAGGCCTCGGTGCGGGAGCTGACCGCGGAGCTCGACACCTCCCAGCAGAACGTCTCCAAGCACCTCGCGACCCTGCACGGCGAGGGATTCGTCTCCCGGCGCAAGGAGGGGACGAGCGTGATCTACGCGATCTCCGACCCCTCGGTGTTCGACCTGTGCGAGCAGGTCTGCGGTGGCATCGAAGCCCAGCTCGCCGCCCTCGGCGCGGCGCTCAAAGGATGAGTTCCATGACCGACGAGATCACCTCCACCGAACTTGCCGACAAGATCGCCCGCGGCGAGAAGGTCACGATCCTCGACGTCCGCCAGGACGCCGAATGGCGGATCGAGGGCCCGAGCGTCACCTTCCTCCACCTGCCCGCCGCGCGGGTCGCCGCCGAAGCCCCCGAGGTCGTCGAGCGCCTGGCCGGCCCGGTCGCCGTGGTGTGCGAACGAGGGATGACCGCGCGCGGGGTGGCCGGGACGCTGCGCGACGCCGGCGCCGAGGCGAGCGTGCTCGCCGACGGGATGCGCGGCTGGATCGGGACGCTCCGCGCCTACCCGGTGAACATCGGGATCCCCGGCACCCTGGTCACCCAGGTCCAGCGGCCGGGGCGCGGTTGCCTCTCCTACGTGGTGGTGGTCGGCGGCGAGGCGCTGGTCGTCGATCCCGCCCCCGACGCGGCCTTCTACGTCGCCATCGCCGAGCGCGCCGGCGCCCGCGTCACCCAGGTCTTCGACACCCACATCCACGCCGACCATCTCTCCGGCGCGCGCGCCCTGGCCGACCTGACGGGGGCCGAGCTGCGCCTCCCGGCGGCCTCGCTGGAGCGCGGCGTCGCCTACGCCGACCGGGTCCGCCCGGTGGTCGACGGCGAGGTCCTCCTCGACGGGCCGCCCGCGATCCGGGCCGTGGCGCTGCCCGGGCACACCACCGACATGACCGGGCTTTTGATCGGCGAGCGCGCCCTGATCGCCGGCGACTCGCTCTTCGCCGACGGCATCGCCCGCCCCGACCTCCAGCGCGGCGACCGCGAGGGTGCGCTGGCGATGGCCCGGGTGCTCCACGCCACCCTGCGGGAGCGCGTCCTGGGCCGTCCCGACGACGTGGTGCTGCTGCCCTGCCACACCCACCCGGGCGTGCGCCCGGCGGCGATCGCGCCGACCCTGGCCGAGGTCCGGGCGGCCGTCCCGGAGCTCTCGATCGAGGACCCGGACCGCTTCGCCGAGACACTGACCGCCGCGATGCCGCCCCGGCCGCAGAACTTCGAGGCGATCATCGCCGCCAACTCGGGAACGCGCGAGCCGGATCCGGAGCTGGAGGGCGGCGGCAACAGCTGCGCCGCGCGGTGAGCGACCTCGTCGCCCTGATCCCGATCGGCGTCGCGATCGGGATCCTGCTCGGCTCGGTCGGCGGCGGCGGCTCGCTGATCGCCGTCCCGGCGCTCGTCTACGTCGGCAGCCAGAGCGTGCGCGGCGCCCAGGCCGGGGCGCTGGTGGTGGTGATCGCGGCGTCGGCGATCGGGCTCGCCGCCTACCTGCATCGGGGCGACGTCCGCTGGCGCGCGGGCCTCGCCTTCGCCACCGCGGCCGGCCTCAGCTCCCTCGCCGGCTCGCTGCTCGCCCGCCGCCTCGACCCCGACGTGCTCCTGCTCGCCTTCGCCCCGGTGATGGTGCTCGGCGCGGTGGCGATGGTCGGCGAGCGCGACCATTCGATCTCCGAGTTCCGCCCCTGGCGCGAAGGCATCTCCCCGGGCCCGGTCGTCCGGGTCATCCTCTTCGGCCTCGCCACCGGCTGGCTCACCGGGCTCTTCGGCGTCGGCGGCGGGTTCGTGATCGTGCCGGTGCTTGTCCTCGGCCTCGGCTTCGCCCTCGGCGAGGCGGTCGGGACGAGCCTCCTCGTCATCGTCGTCGGCTCCACGGTGGCGCTGGCCGAGCGCCTCGGGGCGGGGGCGATCGACTGGGGGACGATCGTGCCGTTCGCCGTCGCGGCGGTCGCCGGCGTCCTCCTCGGCAGCGCCATCGGCGGGCGCGTCTCGACCCAGGCGCTGACCCGGTGGTTCGCCCTGCTGGTGATCGGGACCGCGATCTACACGGCGACCGAGGCCATCGTCGCGCTGAGCTGAGCGGCGTGGCCCGGCCACGGCCGAGGCGGCGGTGAACTACCGATGTGGCGGGACGGCGGCGGGCCGACGATGAAGGCATCGCACACGTCGAAGGGAGCACCATGTACCCCGCCTCGAGTCCCCAGCGCGTCGTCGTCCTCGGCTCCAGCTTCGCCGGCATGACCGCGGCGCTCGGAGTGCGCAAGCACCTGCCCGCCCAGCACGAGGTGGTCGTCCTCGACCCGCGCGAGCACTTCACCTTCATCCCGTCGCTGATCTGGCTGCCCTTCGGCACGCGGAGCGCCGAGGACGTCACCTTCCCGCTGGCGCCGCTGTACGACAGCAAGGACATCGACTTCGTCAACGAGGCGGCGGCGAAGATCGACGTCGGCGCGCACACCGTCACCACCGGGTCGGGGCGGGAGATCGACTACGACAAGCTGCTCGTCGCGACCGGCCCGCGCCTGGCCTTCGAGAAAGTGCCGGGCCTCGGCCCGATCGACGGCTTCACCCAGTCGGTCTGCAACCTCGAGCACGCCGAACTCGCGCGCCGCGCCTGGGGGCGCTTCCTCGAGGACCCCGGGCCCGTCGTCGTCGGGACCGCGCAGGGCGGCTCCTGCTTCGGCGCCTCCTACGAGTTCCTCTTCAACATCCAGCACCGCATCCGCAAGGCGGGTCTGCAGCAGGCGGCGCCGATCACCTTCATCACCTCCGAGCCGTTCCTCGGCCACTTCGGCCTCGGCGGCGTCGGTGACTCCGGCAAGCGGGTCGAGGGCTTCCTCGAACGACTCGGCATCGAGGGCATCCCGAACTCCTCGATCGCCGCCGTGCGCGACGGGGAGATCGAGCTCGAGGGCGGCCGCGTCCTGCCCTTCGCCTACTCGATGATCGTGCCGCCGTTCGCCGGCGTCGACGCCGTGCGCGAGAGCGAGGGCCTCGCCAACCCGATGGGCTTCGTGCCGATCAACGACCGTTTCCGGCATCCGGAGCAAGCTGACGTCTACGCCGCCGGCGTCGCCACCGCGATCGCCCCGCCGGAGCAGACCGAGGTCCCGGCGGGCGTGCCGAAGACCGGCCAGATGAGCGAGACGATGGCCAAGGTCGCCGCCCAGAACATCGTCGCCGACATCGTCGGCGGGGATCGCCACAAGGAGCTTCCGATCGCCGAGCTGTCGGCGATCTGCGTCCTCGACGCGGGCGACAACGGGATCATCTTCAAGGCCGACAACGTCCTCGCCCACGGCATCTACGCCGACGACGACACGCCGAGCGCCCACGTCATGGCCGGCCCCCAGGCCCACTGGGCGAAGCTCGCCTTCGAGCGCTACTTCCTGGCCAGTCGCAAGCGCGGCATGACGGTGCTCTAGCCGGTGGCGGGCGGCGGCAAGGTCGCGGTCTTCGGGCCGCACCCGATGCTCTCGATCACGGTCGAGTCGCTCGGTGGGGGAGGGGGCGACGACATCCACCTCCACCCGGCGGGGCAAGGCGTGTGGGTGGCGCGGATGGCGGCCGAACTGGGGGCCGACCCGGTCCTCTGCGGCTTCATCGGCGGGGAGACGGGGACGGTGCTGCGCCCGCTCCTCGAGCAGCTGCCGATCAAGCTGCGCCTGACCGAGACCGCCGCCCCGACCGGCTCCTACCTGCACGACCGCCGCGGCGGTGAGCGCGTGCCGCTGGCCCAGAGCGCCGCCCCCGCGCCTTCGCGCCACGAGGTCGACGGCCTCTTCTCGGCTACCGTGGCGGCTGCCCTCGACTCCGATGTGCTCGCGCTCTGCGGGCCCTTCCCGGCGGACGCGCTCCCTCTGGAGCTCTACGGCAACCTGGTCGCCGACGTGCGGGCGAACGGCACGCCGGTCGTCGTCGACCTCTCGCCGCCCCGCCTCGACAGCGCGCTCGCGGGCGGACCGGACCTGGTCAAGATCAACGACTGGGAGCTGGCCTCCTACATCAGCGGCCCGGTCGACACGCCGGAGCGCCTGC
>JAFDWD010000150.1 GCA_018268695.1 Actinomycetota bacterium | reverse complement strand
TGGTGATCTCCTTGGAGCTCCTCGGCACGTTGAGCATCCTCGAATTCGGCTGGATCATCATCTTCACGATCGCCGTCGGGCTGGGCGCCGCCGGCCTGGGCTACTGTAAAGCACCGGAGCGGGGGGAGGAAATCAAGGCCCCGCCGGTCGCCAAATGGGCGCTGATCATGGCGGTCGCGGTCGCCTCGTTCACGATGGCGGAGTGGACGTTCCCCTCCCAGCTGGCGCTGGACCAGGGGATGTTCGGCGGTGACACCACCTGGTACCACATGCCGTTCGCGGCGACGATGGCCCAGGAGCACTCGACCGTCCACCTGCACTTCACCGACCCGCTGCGGCTCGCTGCCTGGTTCTATCCGCAGAGCTCGGAACTGATCAACGGCGCGGCGATCGTCCTCTTCAAAACGGACTGGCTCTCGCCGCTGCTGAACCTCTTCTGGCTGCCGATCGCGCTGCTCGCCTGCTGGTGCGTCGGCCGCCCCTACAAGGTCGGCCCGGCGACCCTGATCGCGGGCGCGATCATCCTCGACTCGGGGGTGATGATCCAGACGCAGCCGGGCGAGGCGCGCAACGACATCATGGGCCTGGCCTTCCTGATCGCCTTCGCCGCCTTCCTCATCAACGGGCACCAGCGCCGGGCGCCGCGGGAAGGGACCGCGGTCGAGGACGCGCCCGAACGCGACGCGCCGTTGCTCGACAAGGGGCCCCTGGTGATGGCGGGGATCGCCGCCGGGCTCGCCGCCTCGGTGAAGACGACCTTCCTCGTGCCGGTGGCGGCGATCGCGATCGGCGTCTTCCTCTTCAGCGGCAAGGGGCGGCGCTGGACGACCGCCTGGATCCTCGGCCTGACGATCTTCGTCACCGGTGGCTACTGGTACGTGCGGGCGGCGATCAAGACCGGCGGCAACCCGATCCCGATCACCAAATTCGGGCCGCTGAACCTGCCGGTCCCGGACCAGATGCCGCTCGACCCGCGGCCGCGGTTCGCCGTCGCCCACTACCTCACCGATCCGACCGTCTACCGGTATTGGTTCTTCCCCCAACTCGAGAACGCGCTCGGCCCGCTCTGGCCGTTGATCTTGATCATGGCGGCGGCCGCCGCGGTGTTCATCATCTGGCGCTCGGGCAACAAGATCCTGCGGGTGATCGCCGCGGCGGCGCTCCTGACCGCGGTCGTCTATGTCTTCACGCCGCTGACGGCGGCCGGCCAACCGGGCTCGCCGACCGGCTTCTTCACCAACACCCGGTACCTGATCCCGGGGCTGATCCTGGCGATGGTGATGCTGCCCCTTGCCCGCCCGCTGCGCGCGCCGGATCGCCGTGCGTGGATCACGATGTGGTTCCTCGCCGCCGTCTACTGGGTCACCGTCCTGACGACGCCGCAGTGGTACACGACCTACATCTTCGGGGCGATCTTCATCACCCTGGCGCTGGTCTGGGTGCCGGCGGCGCTCGGGCTGGGGCGTTCGCGCGGGGTGCTCTCGCGTCGCGTCGTGACGGCCGTGGCCGCGGTCGTGGTCGTCTTCGCCGTGGTGCTGGGGCGGGCGCAGGAGACGCAGTTCTCACACCAGCACTACACGAACACGGGGCTCTTCCTCCAGGACGGTGGCCCCGAAGAAGCGTATGCCTACGCCCAGAAGCTGCAGCACCAGCGGATCGGGATCATCGGCTCGAGCGAGATCATCTTCGGCCAGTACGGCTTCTTCGGCAACCCGCCGACCAATGAAGTCGAGTTCATCGGCGTGCCCGGCCCGCACGGCGCCTACCGCCTGCCGCTCAGCTGCCCCCAGTTGATGGAACGGATCAACGCCGGGAACTACGACTACCTGATCATGTCCGAATTCTCCGAGGACTCGAAAGAAAGCGAAATGGGCGAAGACTTCTGGCGCCCGATCTACGCCTGGGTGCGCAACGACCCGGCCTTGGAAGCGGTGGTCTCGGAGCCGAAGATCCAACCCCAGCCCGACTACGTCTTCAAGGTGAACGGCGAAGTCTCACCCCAGTACTGCCCCTCGCCCACGGAACTGAAGAAGTACTACAAGGAAGTCGAAGAAGTAGAAGCCGTCGAGGAACAGGAAGAAGTCGACGCCAAGGAAGAAGAACGGGAAGAAACGACGGAAGAAGGGGAAGCAACCGTCGAATAGGCGCGGGGCCTTGCCCACGTCTCCGCATCGCCAGGATCCGACCGTCTGCATTTGGGCCCGCATAGCGGGCCCAAATGCAGACGGTCCCCGCGGGACCATGCTCCGGGCGGTCCCTGGGCCCTACGTCCCGAACGCGTGCTGTCGGATCAACTCGGCGGAGCGTTCGGGCTGCTCCCACCAGAACATGTGGCCGACGCCCTCGAGGATCTCGAGGCGGGCGTCGGGGATCAGCGAGGCGATCAGCTCGCCGTTCGCGACCGGGATCATCTTGTCCTCGGTGCCGTGGATTACGATGGTCGGCGAGGCGATCTCGGCGAGGCGATCTCGGCGAGGCGATCTCGGCGAGGCGCGATCGGGTGTCGTGGCCGCCGATCGCGCCTAGCTGGAGCTGGACGGTCTGCTGGCGGGCGGGGAGCGCCTTGGCCATGGCGGCGAAGTCGGCGAAGTGCGATTTGTCGGCGCGGAAGGCGGGGGAGAGGTTGATCGCGTACATCGCGTTCAGCATCAGGTCGAGGTTGCCGGAGCTCATCGCCTCGAGCAGCGGCCCGGCGTCCTCGGGCGCGATCAGCGAGGAGCCCGGGCCGCCGCAGTAGGTGCAGCCG
>JAFDWD010000014.1 GCA_018268695.1 Actinomycetota bacterium | reverse complement strand
TCCCTTCTGAGTCATTTGCGAGGCGGATGCCGGCGAA
The DNA here is from genome assembly GCA_018268695.1 of Actinomycetota bacterium. The sequence continues at coordinate 6,199 of JAFDWD010000014.1, read as the reverse complement.
TATCTGGCGGCGCTGCGGTAGGTCCCAGTTGCGGAAGCTCGGGCGGGCGACGTGCGGATGGGTCGCCCAGGAGGCGCCGCGCAGGACCTTGTAGGTGTCGCCGAAGAACACCTCCGAGTACTCCCTGTACGGAAAGGCCTGGAAGTCGGGGTAGGCGAGGAAGTCCGATGAGGTCCACTCCCAGGCGCCGCCGACGCCCTCGAGGCGCGCCGCGGCGGCCTCCCACTCGAACTCGCTCGGCAGGCGCCTACCGGCCCAGCGGGCGAACGCCTCGGCCTCGTTGTGGGAGACGTGGACGACGGGGCGCGCCGGGTCGACGGGCACGCGGATGCCCATCGCGGTGCGCACCCATCCCGCGCCATCGCGCTCCCAGTGCATCGGCGGCTCGGCGCCGGTCTCCTCCATGTAGGTGATGTACGCGGCGTTGGCGGCCGGAGTTCGATCGATCTCGAAGGCGGCGAGCTCGACCTGGTGTCGGGCGCGCTCGTTGTCGTAGGCGAAGCCGCGGTCCGGAGCGCCGATCGCATACGTCCCCGCCTCGACGAGGACGGTCCCACCGTCGCCGGCCGGGGCCGGCGCGAAGCGCTCGGGGTCCGCCTCGGCGGGGCGGTACGGGACGTCGAGCATCTGCAGCAGCTGCAGCATCGTCTCCTGGTGCTGCAGCTCGTGCGCGACGAGCATCTCGTAGACGAAGCCTTCGCGCAGCAGCGGGTCGGGGTTGTCGGGGCCGATGTCGACGGTCTCCAGCACCTCGAGCGTCCGTGCGCGCACCTCGTCGAGATAGGAGCGCAGCTCCTCGTCGCGCAGGATCGGCAGCGCGCCGCGTTCCTTGCGCGGGTTCTCGATCGCGTCGTAGAAGCGGCCGAGCTCCCCGTGCAGCGGCGCCCGCCCACCGACCTTCTGGACCAGCCAGAGCTCCTCGAAGTTCGCGATGTGGCCGAGATCCCAGGCCAGCGGGCTCAGCAGCTCCGAGTAGACCTTGTTCAGCAGCTCGTCCCCGAGCGGGGCGATGAGCGCGATGGTCCGCTCGCGCGCCTCGGCGAGGAGCGCCGCGATCGACTGCCGGGTCGGACTGGTCGTCACCTCGGTGGCGATAGGAAGACCGTACAGGACCGCCCCACCGGGCCCTCAAGATCGCGCCGGTCCGGCCGATCAACCGGGCGCGATGACTTTCGTCTCCTTCCTGCGGCGTCTCGGGCTGCTCGCCGCGCTCGCCGTGCTGCTCGTCCTCCCGGCGTCCGCCTCGGCGCTCCAGCTCCACATCGTCAACGAAAGTGGGCGCCCGAGCTCCGAAGTCTTCGTCGACATCGCCGGCGTCGCCGGGCCCGGCGAATTCGAAGTCCCCGGCTTCCTCGACGACCAGCCGCGGGCGCTGAGCGAAATCCCTGGCCAGGAAGCGACGATCGACCGGCTGATCAGCGGCCGCGTCTACGTCTCCTACGGGGCGCCCGTCCAGGAAGGGGTGACGCTCAGCTCGCCGACCCGCTTCGACTGGGCCGAGCTGACGGTGACGCCGGCGCCCGCAGACGCCGCCAACCTGACCGCGGTCAACCAGTTCGCGATCGGCATGCGGTTGACGACCCTCGGGGCGGGCGGCGAAGCGCTCGAATCGGTCGGCAGCACCTACGCCGACACGATCTTCGCTGCGCTCCAGGGGATCCCGGGCGGGCCGGAGTCGACGGTCCGCGCCGCCGACGGCGAAGTCCTCCGGGTCCTCTCGCCCGACAACGTCGGCTCGGCATACCCGCTGCTGACCGAATACGTGGACTCGATGCAGGGCCAGACGATCACGCTCCACACCCCCTTCTTCAAACCGGGGGAACGGACCACCAGCGAATACACGGGCACCTTCGGCGCCGAAGGCGCGATCACGCTCAACGGGACGAAGCGGGTCGAAGGCGGGGCGGTCGAACCGGCGCCCCCGATCCTCGTCCCGGCCGGCGAACTGGTCGGCCAGATCTACACCGGCGGCAATACCCCGAACACCTTCGAAGGGGCCGTCCGACGCGACCTCCTGGCCGGCTTCAGCCTCGGCCTCTGGGGCGGGAGATACGGCAACGACGCGATCGACTTCTGCACCGACAGACAGGCCAACACCTTGGGCGAATGGTGCCCGCATTTCGACGTGCCCGCCTTCGCCGAAGCGCGCACGACCCCCGCTCCCTTCCCCGCCTACGAGCAGTACGCGGCCGTGATCGACCAGTACGCAGACGTCTACGGCAACCCTTACAGCGACGCCTCGAAGAAGGTGACCGTCGTCCTCGACCAGTCGCGGGTGAAGACGCTCCAGCTGACGATCCTCCCCGACTCCCCGCCCGTGCCCAGCCCGGCGACGCCGGGCGACTCGACCGGACGAGGCCCGGCGAGCGCCTCCCCCGGCCCCGCCAAGGCGTCTTCTCCGGGACCCGCTCCGACGCCCGCCTCCGAGGCGAGCTTCAAGCGTCTGAAACGGGTCAAGCTCGTGCGCGACAAGCTCAAGGTCGGAACCATCGACTGCGAGGGCGCCTGCGGCCGAATCGTCGCGACGCTGCGCCCGCGGAAAGGCAAGGGCGTGCTCGCCGGCGAGACCGTGACCGTCCGGAGCGCGAGGCACGCCCTCGTCCTGAAGCCGACGAAGCGCCTCGAGCGCCTCCTCGCTCATCGACACTTCGCCGCGGCGAAGCTGACCGTGACCGTCACCCAGCCGGGTCGCGGGCCGACCCAGGTGCAGTCTCCGCTCCGCGTGCTCGGCTGAGCGCCACCGGGACGCTCGAGCTCACCGAGGGAGCTTGGGCAACTCCCAGGAATCCTGGAGGGTGGGTTCCTACCGTCGTCTCAGGAGCTGACGACGAAGGAGGCATGATGAGCACACGGAAAGGCGGACGCGGCGGGATGACCCGGCGGCGGGCGCTCGGGCTGGCCGGGGTCGCGGGGGCGGCATACGTGGCCGGGCCGCTGCGGCCCTTCGGGGGAGGCGACGCCACGGCGCCGAGCGACGCGGACGCGGCGGCGACGTGCATCCTCGCGCCGGAGGTCACCGAAGGGCCCTACTGGGTCGACGTACGAGAAAAGCGCTCGAACGTGACCGCCGGCCAGGCGGGCGTGCCGCTGACCCTCGACCTCTACGTCTATCGCGCCGACGACAGCTGCGAACCAGAGCCGGGGGCGGTGGTCGACATCTGGCACTGCAACGCCTCGGGCCTCTACTCCGACGAGGCCGCGAACGGGACGAGCGGCGAAACCTGGCTGCGTGGCTACCAGGAAACCGATTCGAACGGCCACGTCCGCTTCACCACGATCTACCCGGGCTGGTACATGGGCCGCACCGTCCACATCCACGTTCGCGTGCGCACCTTCAGCGGCTCCGCCACCACCTACGACTTCACCACCCAGATCTTCTTCGCCGAAGAAGACTCCGCCGCGGTGTTCGCGACCAGCCCCTACAGCTCGCGCAGCGGCCGCGACACCACCAACGAAGAGGACATGATCTACCAGCAGGAGGCGCGGGCCGGGAACGTCCTCATGCCGACGCTCGCCGGGAGTCCGTCGGCCGGCTACTCGGGAACGGTCGGCATCGGCCTAAGCGGGCTGCCCGCGGTCGGCTCGACCGAAAGCGGCTCAGGCTCGGGAGGGGCGGGAGGGGCAGGCTCGGGGAGCGGGACCTCGGCCGATGACTCGGTCGAGGCGAAGCTGATCTCCCGTCGCTTCATCCGCTCCGGCGGCCGCCGCGAGATGCTGCTCGGGCTGTGGGCGGAGGAGCGCATTGCCGCCGAGGCGCGGCTCCTGCGCGGCGGTCGCCCGATCGCCCACAAGCGGATCGACGCCCTCGCTCCAGGGAAGCGCAGTCTGGCGATCCCGATCGCGGACGCCACCGATGCGGGCGCCGCCAAGCTGTCCCTCACCCTGACCGACCGCGCGGGCAACTCCCGCACGGTCCAGCACCGCGTGACGATCCCGTCGGGGTGAGTCGGCGGCGATCGGACGCCGGTAATCCGTCCGCTCAACCGGTGCCTTCGGCCTCGGGGTCGCGCCAGACTTCCTTCAGCCACGGCGGGACGATGGCGAAGGTGGCATGGGAGTCGGCGGCGATCGGCTCGAAGGGGATCAGATGGACGCGGCGGCCGGGGATGAAGCGGGTGCCGCGGGGCTCACCGGCGGCGTTGCCCGCGTGACTGCCGCCGGAGACCAGGAGCAGGCCCGTCTCCGGGCCCCAGCCGTTGGGGTGGCGTACGCCGACGTCTTCGGAGACTTCCTTGAGGACCTCGATGCCCGCGTCCGAACCCCAGTCGAAATCGTCGAGCGAATAGTTGTAGCCGTCGTGGGACGAGGCGCGCTCGTCGACCGAGCCGTCGGGGTTGATGCGCACCTGCACCGATTCCCAGTCGTCCCGATGTTCGCCCGCGTCGCCGACGATCGGCACGCCGCGCAGGGTCGCCGAGTTGGCGTAGAAAAGCCAGAACTGAATATAGAGGCGGCCCGTCCGCTCGTCGGAGCAATCGATCCCGGCCGCTTCGCTCGCGGCCCGCGCGTCCGCCCGGCAGTCGATGACGTGGACGAAGGCGCTTACCGGGAGCCGTTCGTCGGTGCGGTGGACGAGGCCGTCCCGCGCCGCGTCCCCGCAGGTCGTTTCGCGGCAGCGGCGGTAGTCGACCGGGACCGCCCGCGAGCCCTCCTCGAAGCCGATCGTCGGCATGTGCCGCCGCACCAACCTCCCGATCTCGTCGCCGTAGGTGGCGATCAGCAGCGGCTCGTCACCGCAGCCGTCGGCCAGCTCGACCGCGCAGAGGAGGTGCCGCGCGATCGAGCGCCCCAGGTCGATCCCAGGTATCCGCGGCCCCACCGCTAGCACCGCCGCCAGTAGCAGCGAGAGGACGCACACCACTCCCACCCACTCGACCGTCCCCTGTCCGCGCTCGGAACCCATGGACGCCTAAGTCCTGGCGGGCCGACATACTCCCCCCGGATGAGGTGTCCTCGGCGGGGAACCACGCGTGTTGCGGGTGTCATCTTGGTGACGGCCGCGCTTCTGGCGGGCGGCTCACCGGGGATGAGCGGCGCCGCCAAGAAGACCAAGGCGAAGAAGGCGCCCGCGGGCAGCCTCGGGTTCTGCTCCTCCCCGATCGTCGACAACTACTGGGGGCCGGTGGAAAAGCTCCAGCCGATCCCGGCGGTGCCGGAAGGCGGCGTGCTGCCGTTCGGACCGGCGGGCATGACCCTCGGCGCCACCGGCCCACAGCGACTCCTGGTCGGCGGCTCGAACATCGGCTTCCGCCTCACCAACACCGCCCCCGCCACCGGAGCGAAAACGCAGCGCCTGAACTGGACCGTGCTCGAGCGACTGATCCGCCTGACCAAGGAAGGACGCGGCCTACATCCCGAAGGCCTCAAACGGATCAACCTGAAGCAACTGCCGCCGGGAAAGCACCGCGGCTTGACCTTCCCGATCCCGACCAGTCCGGCGATCTACTCGCTCGAAATCACGATCCAGAACGGCCGCGGTCGCCTCCTCGGCCGCTACGGCCAGTACATCCGCGTGGTCGACCGCCTCGTCAACGTCGGGATCACCCTCTCCACTTACGACAAGGTCGCCCCCGGCTCCTACATCGAAAGCTGCTTCGAAAACCACGGCACCGCCACGGTGACGCCGACCGGCACGAGCCTCGAACACCTCGAAAACGGCGCCTGGAGCCCGGTCGTCATCGGCCCCCAGTACTCGCCGGCCCAGTCACCGATCCAACGGACCCTCGGCCCCGGAGAAGCGGAAAGGATCGCGACGCTGGTGCCTCCGAACGCGAAGCCGGGCCTCTACAAACTGAACGCCGGCGGCACTACGGACCTCGGCGAACCCGTGGCGGTGAGTGCGGAATTCGGGGTGTTGTAGGCCGTCCGAGAGGCGGTGTCCTGGGCGTCTCATGGAGGTCCTGGCAGGCTGTGACCTCCATGAGACGCCCAGGACGTGAGGGTTTCGTGTGGAAGTGCGGGAGATTCGAACGGTCAGGAATCTGCCGTGTTCCTTATCCGCCTATACGACGGGTTTCGAACACCGCAAGGGTCTGCTCGGTTCGAAAAGGGCGCCAAACGACCATCTCGGACCACGGAGGTCTTGCGGTGTTCGTTTCTTGGGCGCCAGACCAAGTTTCGAACAGCGCAGATCCCTGACCGTTCGGGGCCCGGCGTACGACCCGGGGCCAGCCGCTTCCCTCACATGCACGGCCGTCTC
>JAFDWD010000149.1 GCA_018268695.1 Actinomycetota bacterium | reverse complement strand
GCGCCGAGCTTCTTGAGCCTCATTTGCATGAGCTCCTCTCGTGTAGTCATTCGACGGCGAGCAGGCTTCCCTGTGCTGATCCCCCTGTCGCTGTCGGCCCAGTCCCTTGCGCTGAGCCCGGCGAGTTTCGCTTGAAAGGGCGCGGCGATCAAGAATGCTTGATCGTTGTTTTATATCAGCGCGGAGGCCGCGCGATCGCGGCAGGTCAGGGCAGCAGCCCGAGGACCTGCCGGACGGCCTCCTCGAGGTCCGGCGACGTCACCAAGTCCGGGCTCTCGGGCGCCTCGTACGGCGAGCCGACGCCGGTGAGGTCTTTGATCTCGCCCGCGCGGGCCTTGGCGTAGAGGCCCTTCGGGTCGCGGCGTTCGCACTCCTCGAGGGGGGTGTCGACGAAGACCTCGAAGAAGGGGATGCCGGCCTCCTCGTGGAGGGCGCGGACGCGGTCGCGCTCGGCCTTGTAGGGGCTGACCAGGGAGACGATCGAGACGGCGCCCGATTCGGCGAGGATCTTGGCGACCTCGCCGGTGCGGCGGACGTTCTCGTCGCGGTCCTCGGGCGAGAAGCCGAGGTTGGAGTTGAGGCCGTGGCGCAGGTTGTCGCCGTCGAGCATGAAGGCGGCGCGACCGGAGGAGACGAGGGTGTGCTCGATCGCGGTGGCGATCGTCGACTTGCCCGAGCCCGAGAGGCCGGTCATCCAGATCGTCGCCCCGCTGGTTTCGAGCGCCCCCCAACGCTCGTCACGCGAGAGCTTCGACGGGTGGAAGGTGATGTTCTCGGCGACGATCGAGGCGGTGTCGCTGACCGCACCGACGTCGCCGCCGGCGCTGATGATCATGCCCGCCGCGACGGTGAGGTCCGTCGCCGGGTCGACCAGGATGAAGGAGCCGGTCGTGCGGTTGATCCGGTACTCGTCGAAGAAGAGCGGCGAGGTGGTGTGGATCGCGACGCGGCCGATGTCGTTGACCTCGAGCGTCTCGGCGGTGAGGTCGCGGTGCAACGTGTCGACGTTCAGCTGGTAGCGCAGCTCCTCGACCTCGGCGGCGACCCAGCGGGTGGTGTGCTTCAGCTGGTAGGGCGCCCCGGTGCGCAGGTGCGAGGTCTCGTCGAACCAGCAGATCATCGCCTCGAAGCGACGGCTCGCGGTCGGCTGGTTGGTCGGGCGGCAGATCATGTCGCCGCGGGAGACGTCGACCTCGTCCTCGAGGCGGATCGTCACCGACATCGGCGGGAAGGCCTGCGCCACCTCGCCTTCGGGCGTGTCGATCGCGGCGATCTTCGAGGCTTTGCGCGACGGCATCACCATCACCTCGTCGCCCTGCTTGAAGATCCCGCCGACGACCGAGCCGGCGAAGCCGCGGTAGTCGCGGTACTCGGCCGACTGCGGCCGGATCACGTACTGGACCGGGAAGCGGTTGTCGACCAGGTTGCGGTCGGAGGCGATGTGGACGTCCTCGAGGTGGCCGAGCAGCGGCTGCCCGTGGAACCACGGCATGTT
>JAFDWD010000148.1 GCA_018268695.1 Actinomycetota bacterium | reverse complement strand
CGCGGCTCGCCCTCTGCCTGGTCGCGAAGCGGACGGTCGCCGGGGCGCTCGGGCTGCTGGGGATCTCGGCGCCCGAGAGGATGTAGTCGCGGGCGGATGGCCGCGAAGCTCCAAGTCCTCGCCGAGATCGGGCCGCCCGCGTCCTCGAACGGGCGCGCCTGGGGTTTGCGGCGGGGCGACCTGGAGGCGCTGCGCGGTGTGCTCGGCGAGGTGGACGGCCGGCGCGTCGTCCTGGTCACCGGAGAGGTTGACCCGGCGGCGACCCTCGCGGTAGCGCTGGCGGGCGTCGGCGCGGCCGCGGGGACGGCGACGGCGCTGATCGAGTGCGACGTCGAACGGCCGCGGATCGCCGCGGACCTGGGACTGTCCCCGGCCCCCGGTCTGCACGAGTACCTGCGCTGGGAGGTGACGCCCGCTGAGATCGTCCAGCCCCTGATCCTGGCGGGATCGGCGAGCGCGTCCGGCGCCGGGCCGCTCGCCTGCGTCTGCGCCGGTCGGCCCGCGTCCGACGCGCGGACGCTCCTCGGCCTCGGCAGCTTCCATCACATGACGACAAAGCTCCGCGACGCCTACGACCTGGTCATCCTCCTCGGGCCGCCGCTGGAGGGCGCCGGCGGCGCCCTGTCCAGCACCGCCGCCGAGGCCGATTGCGTCCTCGCCGCCCTCTCCACCCGCCCCGACCGCCGCGCCGCCAAGGCGAACCGCGAGGCGCTCGCGTGGCTGGGGGCGGCTCCGTTGGGCGCCGTGGTGGTGACAGGCGCGGATTCTGGTCCGACCTCCGGCTATCTCCGGGTCGGATCGTCGATCCGGGCGATGAGCCAAAGAGGCGCGGGCCCCCGATGCTCCGGCAGCCCCTAGAGGTCGTATCTACCCAGGTCCTCGTCCAACCTTCGTCGGTCCTCGTCGCTCGGGCCTTCGACGGCGGGGTGGCGGTCGTCGCGGGAGCCCGCGGAGCGGCGCCATTTCCAGACCGCCCCGGCGAGGAGGATGGCGGCGACGACGAAGGCGACGATCGGGACCACGTAGGCGGAGATGCTGAAGCCGCTGCCGTTCGGCTCGGCGAGGACGGCGTTGCCGTACTGGGCGACGAGTTCGTCCTTGATCTCATTCTTGGTCTTGCCTTCCTTGACCAGTTTTTCGACGAAGGCCTTCTCCCGCGTCGCCTGCGGCGATTCGGCCAGGCCGAGGAGCGTGCCGCAGACCGGGCACATCACTTCTTCCTCGATTTCGTTCAGCGTCGTGCGCAGGGAGCTCGGGCCTTCGGCCGCGACGGCAGCGGTCGGAAGGAGCAAGGCGGTGAGGGCGACGAGGACCGCGAGGATCGTCGCCGGCCGGCCGCCGTGCGGGGCGAAGCTCACGATTCCTTCGAGCCGGAAGGGAGAAGCGGCGCCACTTCGTCGTTCAGGATCTTGCCGTCGACCGGCCCGGCGATCGCCCAGGCGAGCTTGCCGTTCGGCTTGATCAGGTAGTTCTCGGGCACGCCGGTCGTGCCGAATTCGTGCCCGGTGTCGCCGTTGCCGTCGTGCAGCTGGGGGTAGCTCAGCCCGTACTGCTTGGCGAACTTGGTGCCGTCGTCGCTCAGGTCCTGGGTGTCGATCCCGAGGATCGTGAAGTTCTTGCCGCCGTGTTCCTTCTGGAACTGCTCCAGCGTCGGCGCCTCGTCGCGACAGGGGACGCACCAGGAGGCCCAGAAGTTCACCAGCACCCACTGGCCGCGGTATTCCTTCAGCGAGCCGCTGCCCTGTTCCTCGAGTTTGGGCAGGGTGGGGGAGGGCGCCGTTTCGCCGACGGCGAGACGCGAGTTGCCTTTGCTGACGAGGCCGAAGACGAGCAGGGCGACGATGGCCACGGCCACGAGTACGGCGATGACTGAGCGGATGCGCACGGGACGTCAGAGACTACGAAAACCGCCTAAGCGCCGGTTCAACGGGCTTCAGGCATCCGTGCCGAGGCGCGGAAAGGGTTCGGCGACGGCCGCGAAGGCCGCGTCGATCAGGGCGACGAGGTCCTCGGCCCCGTCGCTCTCCGACCAGCGCGTGAGGGCCGCGTCGAAGGCTCCGAGCCCGGCGGCCACCAGGGCCGCGACGGTGATCTCGCCCTCGTCCGCGCCCAGCCGCCCGGCGAGGGACGCTCCGATCACCTGTTTCCACTGATCCAGCCGGTCCAGCTGGCGGGAGCGCAGGTCCGGCGTGCAGCGGATCAGCCGTAGTCGCGCCAGCATTTCGCCGGGATCGCTCTGATAAGGCTGCAGGGCGACGTCGAT
>JAFDWD010000147.1 GCA_018268695.1 Actinomycetota bacterium | reverse complement strand
CTCCTGGAGGAGGCGGACGACCTCGGGGATCAGCTCGAGGTGGGAGCCGGAGAGGATCGAGAGGCCGACCACGTCGACGTCCTCCTGGAGGGCCGAGGTGGCGATCTCCGCCGGGGTGAGGCGGATGCCCTGGTAGATGACCTCCATGCCCACGTCTTTGGCCCGCAGCGCGATCTGCTCGGCGCCGTTGGAGTGGCCGTCGAGGCCGGGCTTGCCGACCAGGATCTTGATCCGGTGGCCGATCCGCTTCGAGGTCTCCTCGACCTTCTGGTTGATCGCTTCCAGCTGGGCTTTGTTGCTGGGCGGGGCGGCGCCGTCGACGCCGGTCGGGCCGCGGTAGGCGCCGAAGACGTCGCGCATCGTCTGCGCCCACTCGCCGGTCGTCGCGCCCGCCTTGGCGGCGGCGATCGTCGCGGGCATGATGTTCTGGCCGTCGTCGGCAGCGACCTTGGCGAGCTCGGCGAGGGCCGCGTCGACGGCGCCCTGGTCGCGGCTGCCCTTCCACTGCTCGAGCGCCTCGATCAGTTCGCGTTCGACCTCGGGGTCCGGGGTCATGATGCCGCCGTCGGCGCCCGCGGTGAGCGGCGACTCGGCCGACTCCTTGAAGCTGTTCTGCCCGATCACCTTCTGCTCGCCGCTCTCGATCCGGGCGACGCGCTCGCGGTGGGACTCGACCAGGCGGGATTTCATGTACGGGACCGCCTTGATCGCGCCGCCGCGCTCTTCGACCACCTTCATCTCCTCGAGGGCGCCCGCGGAGAGCTCCTCGACCAGGCCGTCCATGACCACCGAGCCCTCGAAGATGTCGGGGTACTCGAGCAGGTCGGTCTCGTTCGCCAGCACCTGCTGGATGCGCAGGGACCACTGCTGGTCCCAGGGGCGGGGGAGGCCCATCGCCTCGTTCCAGGCGGGGAGCTGCAGGGCGCGGGCGCGGGCGTCGCGGCTCATCGTCACCGCCAGCGCCTCGAGCACGATCCGCTGGATGTTGTTCTCCGGCTGGGCCTCGGTGAGTCCCAGGCTGTTGACCTGGACGCCGTAG
>JAFDWD010000146.1 GCA_018268695.1 Actinomycetota bacterium | reverse complement strand
ATCGTCGTCGAGTGCAAAAAGATCCGTACGAAGAGCGGCAGTCAGATGATGTTCGCGACGCTCGACGACGTCGAGGGCCAGGTCGAGATGCTGGTTTTCAAGGCCGACGAGGCGGAGAGCGCCCAGGTGATCGCCCCCGACGCGATCGTGATCGTCCGCGGCCGTATCGACCACAAGGACCGCGGTGAGACGAAGCTCGTGGTCCAGGACGCCCAGCGCTTCGAACCCGACGCCGCCGAGATCGAGCGCGCCGCCAAGAACGCGCCGCCGCCCGGGCCGCGCGGTGGGGGCTCCTCGGGCGGGTCGCCCGCGCCGTTGTCCGGCGGGCCCTTCCAATTCTCGATCCCGGTCGACAAGGCCACCGATCCGGCCGTCCTGGAGGAGCTGAAGGCGCTCTTCGAGGACAACAAAGGGGAGTCCGACGTCCACCTCGTGGTGCAGACCTCGAACGGCCCCACCAAGCTCCGCTTCGGCGCGAAGTACAAGGTCCAGCAGTCGCCCAATCTCCGCTACGAGATCGAGCAGCTGCTGGGATCCGAAGCCCTCGTCGCCTGAGCCCCCGCTTGGGCGCCCTGAACCGCTTTGTTCCGCGGTCCCACCTCTCTAGAATCACCCAATGTCCGTAACCCGCACCGAGGTCGGTGAGTGCCGCCAGTGTCGCTCCTTCTGCGACAAGATGGTCGAGCCTCGCGGCTGTATCGAACTCGGCTGCCGCTTCCTCTACAGCTACGTCGACCGTCTCGACGGTCGCCAGTACGTCGGTTGCATGCAGGAAGTCTTCGGCGCCCAGGTCGACCTCGCCGCGGTCCTCGAGAAGGGCGGCTTCGGCGGCGTGAAGATGACAGGCAACCCACTGCCCCACTGCCAGTTCACGGTCGAGCAGGCCTACAACGGCGAGGGCGGGTCCTACGACTGCGTCAACCGCCGCTTCTTCGACTGCACCGACGAGGGCCCCGAGGGCCTGCGGGCGTTCGATCTGCGCGACGCGGTTTCCTGAGGTCCCACGAACTCAGCGCTTCCGTGCGCGCTGCACGACACCGAATTGGCCGTTGCACGAGTTGTCCTCACCATGGCAAGGACAACTCGCGCAGCGCTGCGTGGATTACCCGTGCCATAGCCCCGGGAATGCACGCAGCGCGTCGCCACCCAGGAAGTTGGACGCCGGTCCGACCAACACGACATGGATTTGTGTAACATCCCCGACCGTGAGTGACGCCACCACTGTTTCCGAGCCGGACTCGGACGAGATTCTGAGCGGTATGGCCGGTGAGCCGCCGGTCGCCGACGAAGGTCGGGCCTTCACGCTCGAGCTCACGCAGGATCAGGAGGACATCCGGGACTGGGTGCACGGGTTCGCCGAGGGTGTGGTCAGGCCCGCCGCGCACGAATGGGACGAGCGTGAGGAAACGCCGTGGCCGGTGATCCAGGAGGCCGCCAAGATCGGCCTCTACAGCTTTGAAGGCCTGGGTCAGTTCTGGGCCGACGACACCGGCCTGATGCTGCCGATCGCCAACGAGGAGCTCTTCTGGGGGGACGCCGGGATCGGGATGGCGATCATGGGCACGACGCTCGCCGTCGCCGCGATCTTCGGGCAGGGGACGCCGGAGCAGATGGGGGAGTGGATCCCCCAATGCTTCGGCACGCCCGACGACGTCAAGGTGGCCGCGTTCTGCGCTTCCGAGCCGGACGCGGGCTCCGACGTCTCGGCGATCCGCACCACGGCCAAGTACGACGAGGCCAAAGACGAATGGGTGCTGAACGGACAGAAGGCGTGGGCGACCAACGGTGGGATCGCCAACGTCCACGTGGTGATCGCATCGGTCGATCGGGAGCTCGGCTCGCGCGGTCACGCCGCCTTCGTGATCCCGCCGGGGACGCCGGGCTGCGAGCAGGGCGCCAAGGTCAAGAAGCACGGCCTGCGCGCGTCCCACACCGCCGACGTGCACCTCGACGACTGCCGCGTGCCGGGCTCATGCCTGCTCGGCGGCAAAGAGAAGCTGGATGAGCGCCTGGCCCGCGTCCGCGAAGGCAAGAAAGGCAAAGCCCAGGCGGCGATGCAGACCTTCGAGGCGAGCCGACCGGTGGTCGGCTCCCAGGCCCTTGGGATCGCCCGCGCCGCCTACGAGTACGCGCTCGAGTACGCCAAGGAGCGGCGTCAGTTCGGTCGCGCGATCATCGAGAACCAGTCGATCGCCTTCACCCTCGCCGACATGAAACTTGAGATCGACGCCGCGCGGCTACTGGTCTGGCGCGCCGCCTGGATGGGCCGCACCGGCAAGAAATTCGAGCACGCCGAGGGCTCGATGTCGAAGCTGAAGGCGGGCGAGGTCGCCGTCTGGGCCACCGAGCGCGCGATCCAGATCCTCGGCGGCAACGGCTACACGCGCGAGTTCCCGGTCGAGCGGATGCATCGCGACGCCAAGATCTACACCATCTTCGAGGGCACCTCCGAGATCCAGCGTCTGGTCATCAGTCGCGCGATCTCCGGCGTCCACATCCAATAGATGAAGTTTACGGCGGGAGTGCGAGGGTCGGTCGGGGGGCCGGCCCTCGTCGCCTGCCGTTTTCCGGGCGGCTAGGGTTCCCGCGGTGAGGACTCGCGCCGCGCTCGTGATCGCTCTCGTCGCGCTCGCCGTGGCGGGCTGGGGGGCGTCCTCGGCCGAGGCGTCACCGCGCGCGCCATTCCAGGCGAAGGTCCGCCACACGGCGGTCCACGGCGGCCAGATCGCCTGGTACGAACGGGGCAGCGGCCCGCCGCTGATGATGCTGATGGGGACCGGCTCGACGATGGCGGAATGGGATCCCGCCCTGCTCGCCCTGCTGGCCCGCCACCATCGCCTGGTGATGTTCGACTACCCGGGCATCGGCTGGTCGGGACCGTGGCGGGCGCCCCAAACCTTCGCCGGGCTGGCCGACGACGTGGCGCGCTTCATGGGCGCGATCGGGGTGGGGAAGGCCGACGTCCTCGGTTGGTCGATGGGCGGTTTCATCGCGCAGCAGCTGGCGATCCGCCACTCGTCGCGGGTCACCCACCTGGTTCTCGCCGGGACCAACCCGGGCGGCGGGCGCGCCGTCCTCGGCACGAAGGAACACCAGGAACTCGACAGCAACCCGGACCCCTCGCTGGCCGAAATCCTCGGTGACGAGCTCTACCCGCCGAACGAGCTGCAAGAGGGATACAAGTTCGCCCATCGCCTCGACACCGCGAGCCAGAGCGGGGTGATCCCGAACGACTTCCACGTCCCGGCGGCCACCGTGAACGCGCAGGTCGCCGCCGAAAACCCCTGGCTGCTGAGCAACGCCAACTTCCGCGCGCTCGGCGTGCTGCCGATGCCGGTCCTGGCCACCGGCGGCCGCGAGGACCCGGTCGTCCCACCGATCAACCTGGTCAAGATCGCGCGCCAGGTCCCCGACGCTCACCTACGCCTCTTCGCCGGCGCCCATGCCTTCCTCTTCCAGCAGCGGGTCGCCTTCGCCAAGGTGGTCGACGGCTTCCTCGCCGGCTGAGCGACGGACACCGTCTGCTTTTGGGGGCGTATGGCGACCCCAAATGCAGACGGTCCTACTTTTCGCGGCGTTTCAGGCCTTCGCGGCGCAGGCGCTTCGCCGCGGTCACTTCGGCTTTCGAGGTGCCCTTCTTATCCGGCCCGGGGGTCTCCATGGTGGCGGGCAGACCCTCGAAGCGCGGCTCGGAGAGGAAGGCCGCGAGGCCCTTGCGCCCCATCTCGCCTTTGCCGATGTTGGCGTGGCGGTCGCGGCACGAGCCGAGCGGGGCGGCGGCGTCGTTGACGTGGACCGCGCCGAGGCGCTCGATGCCGACTTTCTCGTCGGCTTCGTCGAGGACCGCGGCGAGGTGCTCTTCGTCGGTGATGTCGTAGCCCTGCACGAACATGTGGCAGGAGTCGAGGCAGAGGCCGAGGCGATCGCCGCCGCCGGCGAGGTCGATCAGCTCCGCCGTCTCCTCGAAGTTGCGACCGATCAGGCCTTTGTGGCCCGCCGTCTGCTCGAGCAGGAGCTTGCAGTGATCGGTGTCCTTCAGCGCGGCTTTGATCACTTTCGCGGCGCGTTTGAGAGCGGGTTTCAGCGGGTCGCCGAGGGTCGAGCCGGGATGGAGGACGACGCCGCTCGCGCCGATTTCGTCACCGATCCGCAGTGAATGCGTGAGTGAGTTGAGCGACTTCTTCGCCAGCTCCTTGTCTTTGGACGCGGTGTTGATCAGGTAGACCGCGTGGATGATCACCCGTTCCACCTTGGAGGCGTCCATCGCCTCCCGGAACGCCGCGAAGTCGTCCTCGCCATATTTGGTCGGGCGCCACATGCGCGGACTCTGATTGAAGATCTGGATAGATTCGCAACCGCGTTCGGCGCCTCGCTCGACCGCTTTCTCGAGACCGCCCGCCGTGGAGACATGAGCACCGATGAACATGAAGAGAGATAACCCCCGATTTCGATTCGCGCCTTCGCCGACCGGTGCGCTGCACATCGGCGGAGCGCGCACCGCACTCTACAACTGGCTCGCCGCCCGGCACGT
>JAFDWD010000145.1 GCA_018268695.1 Actinomycetota bacterium | reverse complement strand
TCTCCGAACCCCTGGTGACGCCGACCCTCGGCCTCGAAATCACGATCCTGGCCCTGGTCGGCATCGTCGTCGGCGGCATGAACCGGCTGCTGACCGCCACCGCGGGCGGCTTCGCGATCGGCTTCGCCAACTCGCTGCTCGGCGCCGTCCTGCCCTCGAGCCAGCGGGTGTTCCTGCCCTCCGCCGTCTTCCTGCTGGTGATCATCATCCTGCTGGTCCGGCCGGGCGGCCTCTTCGCCTCGAGCCGCCACTCCGCGGTGGACCGCGTATGAGCTACGCCGCGCGCCTCCGCCAGCTGGCCCCGCCGCTGCTCCTGATCATCGTCATCGGCCTGGTCGGGAACATCGTCTCCGACAGCACCCAGACCGAAGTGATCGGCGTGTTGGTGAACATGACGATCGTCATCTCGCTGTACGTCTTCATCGGCAACTCGGGGATCATCTCCTTCGGCCAGATCAGCTTCGTCGCGATCGGCGCCTTCGCCGCCGGCGTGATGACGATCCCCTCGATCGTCAAGCCGACGCTCCTGCCGGAACTCTTCCCCTTCATCGCCGACCATTCGATGACCAGCTTCGAGTCGCTGATCCTGGCGATGGTGCTGGGCGCGATCATCGCCGCGATCGGCGGGGTCGCGCTGATGCGACTGAACGGCCTCGCCGCCGGCATCGCCACCTTCGCCCTCCTGCAGATCGTCCACAACGTCCTGCGCTACTGGGAAAAGATCGGGCCGGGGGCGAAATCGCTGGCGCTGATCCCGGAAACGACGAGCCTCCTGCCGGCGACCTTGGGCGCCCTCTTCGCCGCCGTGGTCGCCTTCGCCTACCAGCACAGCCGCTCCGGCAGGCTCCTGCGGGCGAGTCGCGAAGACCCGATCGCGGCCCGTGCCCTCGGCGTCAACATCCACCGCCACCGGCTGATCGCCTTCTGCCTGAGCGGCGCTCTCGCCGCCCTCGCCGGCGGCCTCCTGGTCCACCAGCTCGGCTCGATCACCACCGAACAGGTCTACCTCCAGCTCACCTTCATCACCCTGGCGATGCTCGTCGTCGGCGGCTCCAACAGCCTCTGGGGCGCGACCGTCGGCGGCGCCGTGATCAGCATCCTCAACGTCTACCTGCAGAAAGCCGAAGCCGGCGCCAACCTCGGCCCGATCCACCTCGACTTCCCCAACGGCATGACCCTGCTGATCATCGGCGTCGTGATGACCGCGATCCTGGTGCTGCGCCCGCAGGGCCTGACGGGCGGCCGCGAAATCAGCCTCTGGCT
>JAFDWD010000144.1 GCA_018268695.1 Actinomycetota bacterium | reverse complement strand
TCGAGGTCGACGATCACCGGCGCGTGGTCGCTCGGGCCTTTGCCTTTGCGCGCCTTGCGGTCGATCCAGGCGGCCTTCGCCCGCGCCGCGACGGGCTCGCCGGCGAGGATCAGGTCGATCCGCATCCCCAGGTCTTTGTGGAACATCCCGGCACGGTAGTCCCAGTAGCTGAAGACCCGTTCGGTGTCCGGCCAGCGATCGCGGACCACGTCGCGGAGGCCGGTCGCCTCCAGCTCCGCCAGCGCCTCGCGCTCGGGCGGCGTCACGTGGGTGTGGCCCGCGTAGGCGGCGGGATCGAAGACGTCGGCGTCGGTCGGGGCGATGTTGACGTCGCCGCAGACCATCACCGTGTCGGGTCCGGCGGCTACCTGGTCGCGCAGCGCGGCCAGCCACTCGAGCTTGTAGGCGTAGTGGTCGGAGTCGGGTTCGCGCCCGTTCGGCACGTAGACCGACCAGATCCGGACGCCGTCGCAGGTCGCCGAGACCGCCCGCGCCTCCTGCTCGGGGAACCCCGGACCGTCCGCCAGGCCCGGAGCGACGTCCGCGAGCCCGACCCGTGAGAGGATCGCCACCCCGTTCCAGGCCCCTTCGCCGTGCGCCGCCCACTCGTAGCCGCGCCCGCGAAGGTCGTCGCCGAGCAACGCGTCGAACGCGTCGTCGGCGAGCTTCGTCTCCTGCAGGCAGACGACGTCCGGCTCGCGTTCGTCGAGCCACGGCAGCAGGCGTGGGACCCGCTGCTTGACCGAGTTGACGTTCCAGGTGGCGACCCGCACCGGGCGAGCCTAGCTCTCGCTACAGCTCGGTGATCGCGACCGACTGCATGTTGAGGAAGGCACGCATGCCGAATTCGCCGCCGAGCTCGCGACCGATGCCCGACCGCTTCACCCCGCCGAAGGGGATCCGCGGGTCCGAGGCGGTCATCGCGTTGACGAAGACCATCCCGGCTTCGATGTCGGCGGCGAGCCGCTCGGCGCGCTCGAGGTCTTCGGTCCAGACGCTCGAGCCGAGCCCGAACTCCGATTCGTTGGCGAGCGCGATCGCCTCCGCCTCGTCGGCGACCCGGGCGACGGCGGCGACCGGGCCGAAGGTCTCTTCGCGCATCACCGGCGCCTGCGAATCGCCGGTCGCCGAGACGATCGTCGGTTCGTACCAGGCGCCCTTCTCGTCGGGGGCCTCGCCGCCGGTGACGATGCGGGCGCCGGCCGCCTCGGAGGCGCGGACGATGCCGGCGAGCTCGTCGCGCAGATCCTCGCGCGCCATCGGGCCGAGCTGCGTCTCCGGATCGAGCGGGGCGCCGCGACGCAGCTTCCTCGCCGCCGCGGCGAAGCGCTCTTCGAACTCCGCCGCGACCGCCTCGACGACGATGAAGCGCTTCGCCGCGATGCAGCTCTGGCCGGTGTTCTGGAAGCGCGCGGTGACCGCCACCGCGACCGCCTTCTCGAGGTTCGCGTCGCCGAGGATGATGAACGGGTCCGAGCCGCCCAGCTCCAGCACCGCCGGCTTGATCGCCCGTCCGGCCGCTCCGCCGACGGCGACGCCCGCGGCGTCGGAGCCGGTCAGCGTCACCCCGGCGATCCGCCGGTCGCCGATCAGCTCGCTCGCTTTCGAGCCGGAGGTGATGATCGTCTTGAAGACTCCCGGAGCCGCGCCCGCGCGCTCGAACGCCTGCTCCAGGAGCAGGGCGCAGCCGGTCACGTTGGAGGCGTGCTTGAGCACGAAGCAGTTGCCCGCGGAGACGATCGGCGCCGCCGCCCGCATCGCCTGCCAGAGGGGGTAGTTCCACGGCATGATCGCCAGCACCACGCCGAGCGGGCGCTTGTGCACGGCGACCCGCCGGCCGTCCCCGGTGTCGATCCGCTCGGGGGCGAGGAGCTCCTCGCCGTGCTCGGCGTAATACTCGGCCGCCCAGGCGCACTTCTCGACTTCCGCTTCGGCTTCGGTGATCGGCTTGCCCATCTCCCGACTCACCGTCCTGGCGAACTCGTCCTTCATCGCCCGCATCTCCCGGGCGACTCCGTTCATCAGCTCGGCGCGCTCGCTCCACCCGGCGCGGCGCCAGTCGGCGAACGCACCATGGGACAGGTCGAGGGCGGCATCGATCTGCCCCTCGTTGAAGATCTCGTAGGTCTCGACGACCTCGCCGTTGGCGGGGTCGATCGACTCGATGGTGGAGCCTGCGGTCGGGTTCATGGATCCCCCTTCATGACCCTTCCCCCGCCGCCTTCGTCAGGTGCCCGGCGCGGCTGCTTTGATCTCGGGGGTGCGGCGAAAAGGAAACCCGGCATCGATGGCGGCGGTGCTTCTCTTCGCGATCCTCCTGGCCGTTTTCGTCGCCGCCTGCGGCGGCGGCAGTAGCGGCGACGGCACCACCGGGGGGGATTCATCGACGGCCGGAGGGGGCTCGCCGCTCGCCGCCGGTGAACGGACGTTTGAGGAGACCTGCTCGAGCTGTCACACGCTCGCGGCCGCCGGGGCCACGGGCGAAGTGGGTCCGGACCTCGACGAACTCGAACCGAGCCAGGCCCTAGTCGAAAAGCAGGTCACCGATGGCGGTGGCGGCATGCCGGCGTTCGGCGGCACCCTGTCCAAGGAAGAAATCGCCGACGTGGCGAAGTTCGTCTCGGGCAGCGCGGGCGCGAGCTAGTCGTCGAGGCGCGGCGGTTCGCTGGTGCTCTCGGCACCGGGAGGAGCGGTCGGGGTTTCGGCGATCGGGTCGTCCTCGTCCCCGTGGCTCAGCAGGCGTCGCGCGACGAGGCCGCCGAGCGCGAGCGCTCCGGTCCCGGCGGCGCCCACGACTTCCCGGGTGCGGTTGGTCATCCCTGTGATCAGGCCCTTGCCCGGAATGTCTGGAAGGTTTGGCATGCGCCCATTGTCCCCGACTCGCGGCGGCGTTTAAACGTCCGCGCCCTAGGATCGTCGCATGAACGAACCGACGCCCGACCCGCCGCGGATCGACCGCGCCAACGCCGACCTCCTGCTCTCGACCACCCGCTCGGTGCGCAAGCGCCTCGACTTCGACCGGCCGGTCGAGCGCGAGGTCCTGCTCGAATGCCTGCGACTCGCGGTCCAGGCGCCGACCGCCTCCAACCGGCAGACCTGGCGCTGGGTCATGGTCACCGATGCCGACCTGAAGTCGAAGATCGCCGACTACTACCGCGAGGCGGCGCTGCCCTACCTGCGCGCATCGCGGGAGGGCTCCGCCGAGGGCGGCCAGGACAAACGCGTCTTCGACAGCGCGATGTACCTCGCCGAGAACCTCGAGAAGGCGCCGGTCTTCGTCATCCCCTGCCTCCAGGAAACCTTTCCGGACCAGGGCGCGGCGATCGTCGGCATGGGCTCGATCGCCCAGGCCGGCTGGAGCTTCCAGCTCGCCCTCCGCGCCCGCGGCCTCGGCTCGACCTGGACGACGCTGCACCTGCACCGCGCCAAGGAGACCGCCGAGCTGCTCGGCATCCCGGACGGCGTCACCCAGGTGAGCCTGATCCCGGTCGCCTACACCAAGGGCCTCGACTTCAAGCCGGCGAAGCGGCCGCCGGTCGAGGAGATCACCTACTGGGACGGCTGGGGCGCCAACTGACCCCGCCTGGCTGTTCCTTATGGACGCCTGGCGTCCATAAGGAACAGCTGACGGCTAGGGGGTCTCGGTGAGGACGCGTTCGAGGCGAACGAGCGCCTCGGCGCGGTGGGACTCGAGCTCGGCCGCGAGGCGATCGGCGTCGTGGTCGCGGGCGGCGTCCATGATCCGGTCGTGGGCCTCGATCGCCTCGTGGCGCGCCTCGGGCGCGTTGTAGTACATCGCCCGGTA
>JAFDWD010000143.1 GCA_018268695.1 Actinomycetota bacterium | reverse complement strand
TGTTTGATCAGGCCGCGCCAGTCGGTGGTCCGGAAGACGAGGAAGATCGCGGCGAAGCCGAGGACGACCGACCAGGCGGCCATCGCGATCTGGGTGCCGACCGAGAAGGAGAGGACCGCGGCGCGGGAGGGCCCCTTCAGGGTGGCGACGAGGAGGGCCTGCTGGGCGCCGGCGCCGCCCGGCGTGAAGGGGACGATGTTGGCGATCGCCTGGACGCTCATCACCAGCATCACGTTGCCGATCGAGCCCTTCAGGCCGAACGCCTCGAGGAAGAACCAGAAGGCGGCGAAGCGGAAGAGCCAGCCCACCCCCTGCCAGGCGAAGACCTGCTTCATGTAGTCGCGCGGCCGGGTGAGGATCACGAGGCCCTGTTTGACCCGCGCCCAGAAGCGGCGGACCCGCTGGGCGAGGAACCAGATGCCGATGGCGATCGCCAGGATGAGGACGCCGATGGTGATCGCCAGGGTCTTCGGGTGGTTGGCCCAGAAGGAGACCTCGAAGGCCGGCAGGTGCGGCAGCTCGGGCAGCGGCGGCAGCAGTCCCTGGGTGATCGCGTAGAGGAGGACGAGGATGCCGACCGAGGTGTCGAAGACCGTCTGCACGAGGAAGGAGGAGGTGACCGCCGGATAGGAGGAGTCGGGGATCTGCCGTTTGACCAGGAAGACCTTGGTGACATCCCCCGCGTGCGCCGGGATGATCGCGTTGATCCCCGCCCCGGCCAGATACGCCGCCGCCAGGTGGGTGAAGCCGATCCGCTTCCCGGGGTAGGCGGCCTTCAGCACGTTGCGCCAAGCCCAGGCCCGGCAGAGCTGCATCGCCAGCAGGCAGAGCAGCGCCAATCCGAACTGGTCCCAACGCACTTCGGAGAGGTGGCGAAAGAATTCCGTCGTCGCGTTGAAGAAGTGTTCGAGGCTGGACCCAAGGTCGCCTGGCGGTGGCTTAACGAGGAAAACCGGCATCACAGCTAGAATGCCACGCTCGTGCCGGACACCGACACGCATACCTTGCCTACCCAGTTGCCCCCAGACCCCGCCGACGAGGCGATGTGCGCGCGCGCCCGCGAGCGCTACACCGCCGATCGCAAAAGCGCCCGCCGCCGCCGTCGCAAAGCGCACGCGGCGATGCCGAACCTGATCATCATCGGCGGCCTCAAGTGCGGCACCACGAGCATCCACCACTATCTCGGCCTCCATCCGGAAATCCAGATGTCGAAGCCGAAGGAGCTCAACTTCTTCGTCGCCGAGCTGAACTGGGACCTCGGCCTCGACTGGTACGCGAGCCGCTTCGAC
>JAFDWD010000142.1 GCA_018268695.1 Actinomycetota bacterium | reverse complement strand
CCGCCAGACGCGCCCGAAGCTGATCAAAGCCCTGCGCATGCTGCAGTCCAAGCGCGTCCCACAGCCGAAGCGCAAGCACGGCAACATCCCGCTCTAAGCGGCCTCCGCGTCCCCCCAGGGGGGTCAACCCTCCCCAGCTGTTCCTTATGGACCTGTGGCGTCCAAAAAGAACAGCCAACAGGGATGGACTTGGCGCGCGGTGGGGGTGATTGCGTCGGAACAGCAAGGGATCGTGTCGCGGGATCAGCTGCGTGGGACGGGACTCGGCGATCGCGCGATTTCCCACGCGCTGGAGCGGGGGTGGTTGAGGCCGGTGTTTCATGGCGTCTTCGCGGTGGGGCATGGGCACCTGACGGCCAACGCACGGATGTTGGCGGCGACTTTGGCTTGCGGCGAGGGCAGCGTCATCTCGCATGGGACGGCGGCCTGGGTGCTTGGGCTGAGTTCCCGGCGGCCGCTGGAGATCGACGTGATCGCGCCGGTGGAAGCCGGGAGGAAGATCGCGGGGATCCGGAGGCGGTTCGTGCCTCCGCCCGTCGGCGGCGAAGTCTGGCGACGGAATGGGGTGCCGGTGACGAGCCCTGCGCGGACGATCGTCGACTGCGCCGGCATCTCTGACGCCCGTGAAGTCGGTGAACTGATCGAGCAGGCCTCGGTCGAGGGCCTGCTCGATGTCGTTGCGATCGACCGCGTCCTCGACGGCCCGCGGCGACGTGGGACGAAGAAGCTGCTCCGCGCCCTGGCTCCCTGGCGCCGCTATCGGCGCGGGATCAAGATCCGCAGCCGCATGGAGGCGAAGCTCCTGCCGCTCCTCACCGACGCGGCGCTGCCGATCCCTCAGACCAACGCGAAGCTACGCCTCGCGGGCAAGGTCTACGAGGTCGACTTCCTCTGGCGCGAGCAGAAGCTCGTCGTCGAAACCGACGGCGGGCGCTTCCACGACAACCCCGCGGCGGGCGACCGGGACAGCGAACGCAACCACGCCCTCGCGCGGGCCGGATACCGCCTGCCGCGCCTCGGCTGGGAGGACCTGCGCGACCGGCCGGAGCCGACGATGCGCGAGATCGCCAGCCTGCTGTTGCGTTAAAGCCTTGCGTCCGGGACCGCGACCACCCGCGAGGTGGAGTTGACGCGCTTCTCGCCGAACCAGACCCAGAGCGCCGTGCCGGAGGCGGCGAAGGTGAGAGCCCAGCCGGTGAAACCGTGCCACAGACCCAGCGCCGAGAGGGCGGTGGCGGTGACGAGGATGAAGGTCATCGGCGCCTCGACGTAGGAGGAGCGACGACGGCGACGACTGGTGAAGCCGGCTGCCAGTTCGGCCTCTTCGGGATCGTCGAACTCGGCGCCCGAGCGGGTCGCGCTTGCGATCCGGTCGCGATCCGCGGGCGTGAGGCTTTTCCACCGAAGCTCCCAGTTCGAGCTGTCGTCCCCGGCGCCGAAGGCCGTGGAGACCAACGACGCAAGGACAGGAAGCAGCGCGATCAGAAGGACTATGTCCACGCGGGGATCTTCGCTTATTCGACGTGGTTGATGTGATCTAGTGGGCGGAGACGGCCTCGGTCTCGGCGATCGTTGCGGGTCCGGCGGTGCTGCCGTCGCCGGCTGCGGCGCCGCGGCCGGGCGTGAGGCCGGCGTCGTCGGAGGAGAGACGGTGGGCCAGGTAGACGGGAATGATCGAGAGGACGATCAGGATCACCGCGACTGCGGGGACGACGGGGAGCTCTTTCGGGCGGAAGAGGTTGTGGTAGATCCAGATCGGGAGGGTTTCTTCGCCGGCGCCGATGGTGAAGTTGGTGACGATGATCTCGTCGAAGGAGAGGGCGAAGGCGAGGAGGGCGCCGGCGCCGAGGGCACTGCGGAGGGCGGGGAAGGTGACCCAGCGGAAGGTCTGCCAGGGGTCGGCGCCGAGGTCGGCCGAGGCTTCCTCGAAGGAGCCGGAGGTGCGGCGGAGGCGGGCGACGACGTTGTTGTAGACGACGACGATGCAGAAGGT
>JAFDWD010000141.1 GCA_018268695.1 Actinomycetota bacterium | reverse complement strand
TCCACGGAACGTCTCCCTCTTGCCCCTCCTGGGCCTTCTGGAAGGACTCCCGTCGCAGGGTTACGCGACCATGTGGCGTCTTATGGGAATTGCTCAGCTGGATGCGAAGGTCAAACTCACCCTCGCGAAACAAGCTCTCCTCCAGGGCGGTCAGCTCGCCAGAGAACGCCGCGATTGGACCTTGCGATCCCTCGACCGCCGGCGAGGCGAAGATCGCAATCTCTACATGGCCACCGACAGCCCCATGCCGAAGAACGTAAATGGCATCGTCCAACGTCATGGAGTGATAGTCGCAAGCCATTCGGATCGATCGTCACTTGTCCTGTACCGCCCAGCACGGCATCGAGCCCGCGGCCCTCTCTTCGTGACGAAGAGCGTCGACGACTCCTGCGGCTTACCAATCCGAGCGCAACCACCAGAGTTGCCAGGGATAGCGCCGGACTCGCCGGGGCCTTGAAGACAGTTTGTGCGGGTCAAGCGCCACGGGAAACTCCCAGCGGCGCAAAGTGGCATCGGAGTATCTGACGACCACACCTAGAACGTCGTCGATAGTTCGGTTAGGTCCAACGGAGAACCAGTCTGAGTCTGCCGGCGGGAAGCGCTCACCCGCTTCCAGGGTGCGGACGAAAGGCGATCTGTCGTTCTCCTTCCACTCCTCGGTCTGCTTCAACCTGCCAACCCTGCGGCCCGTGGGTTCCGAGCGCGCTGCGGCGACGTCAATCGCTACGCCTGGGCCCCCGTTGTGGATCTGTACTCCGATGAATGTGTCTTTCCCGTCTCGACGGGGGCTGGCAACGCCCCAGACCGTGGGCCGGTGGGACACATGGAACGCTCTCAAAGCAATTGCTATTGACCCGACGGAAATCAAGAGAGACACGACACCTAGGGCTATGGCCATGTGTTGCTGACGCTACCTCGTGAAACCACTTACCCCGGCTATCAAGCCCCGTTCCTTATCCGCTGGCTTCTGGAATATCCCAACCCAGGGCAGAAGCGAGGCCGCGAGCGAATTTCTCAGTCTCATCCATGACGTCCCCGGGGTCGAAGCGGGTGTTGAAGGTCAGGTTGAATCGCTCATCGATGCCGAACGTCCAAGCGGTTTCTCGTCTCGGGGCAGTCGCAGGTGCACTCGGGTCGTATTGAGCTTCGACCCGAACGTAGCCTCTGCTGGGATCGATCCGGGTCATTTCACACGTCGTAATTGGCACGTCGTCGCTGCGAAACTCGAATGCCTCGAAGAAGAGCTTGTAGAACTGCTGGCCATCGATAGCCACCAAGATCGGCTGGCCTTCGTCTTCGGTGAGAGACACGACGGTTGCAAGCGCGGTGTCGGGGATCAACTCGAACACATGCGCAAACGCCGCGTTGTGAAATTGCTGCATGCGGTTCGACGCTGGTTGCAGCCCCTCGCTCTGGTAGATCGAGGCGATTCCGTTCGCCATCTCGCGCGCGTGTCTTGCCGCATCCTTCTGATCCATGCACCGACCATATCTGTGTAGGTACGGACATATTTTGAGGTTTGCGCGTTTTGGGGAAGTCTTCGCGACGAACAAGCTCCTTGCGGCGGCCTCAGATCTTGAGGGGTGCCGTGAACGGTTCCTTGTGATCGAGGCAATAGAAGTCCCCTTCGTCCTCGATCCCGTGGGTGTCGCTGAGCGCGCGCACCGCGCGCCCGCCGCACTTCGGGCACGTGAAGTGGGCCTTGCTTCCGAACCGGGCCAACCCGTTCACGAGACCCCTCGTCACCGGCATGGGCGTGTCGAAGCGCGGAAGCGGATCGCTCACGTCGAGCCGTCACCGGCCTCGGCGGCCTTTTCATGGACGAGCGCCTCAATATCGGCAAGAGGCCAGTTTCCGGTGTCAGCAATCTCGGATTCGGACACGCCGAGCCGGCGGAGGACGCCCTCGAAGTCTCGCCGGGTTCCCGGGAGCCCTTCAGGCAGGGCCGGTACGGCGTGAACCTCGTCCACAAGCCGACTGAGGATGATCGAGTAGTTCTCCCCCTCCAGCTTGCCCTTGTATTCGACCAAGGCGTATTGAAGAAGAAGGACCTCGGCGGGATCGAAGTGGGCGAATCGGTTTGGCTGGGACATGATTCGACACTAACCCGCACCTTGGCATCGCCGCTTTCAACATGCCGCGTATTGGGCTGTTTGACGGCTCCGGGCGTGGGTGGCCGCCACGGCAAGGCGGAGGGGTTGCTCAGGAGCAAGCGGAAACGGGGAGGCACCCGCCGCGCAGGCTCATAGCCTTTGCCTATGGATTTGATCGGTCGGTGGACGTGGATCTATGCGGGGATTGCTTGGGCAACCGTTGGCGGCCTGGTTCTGTTGGTCCTCTGGGGCGGGGAAACGAATCGGGTCGCAATTCACCAAGGCTTCTACACTGCCGCCTCGTCGCTCCTGCCCCTCCTCCTGATCGCTTGTCTCCTGCGTTTCAACGCGATGAAGGATCACGCTCTAAGGGACGTTCAACGACTTAAGGGACGTTCAACGACTTGAGGAGGTGGAGGTCCGTGTGGTCCGACTCGAACGCCATCTAATCGAGGCCGCAAAAGGTGGCGGTCCTGAGGACCCGCCGGACGACAAACCTGTTCACGTGAGGGATGATGCGTTCTCGGAGAAGGTGATGAAAGGGCTTTCTCTCAACCTGCAGACGACGACGGGTGCGGTTCTAGGGACCTTGACGCTGTTCCCCGTCGCAGTCGCATCCGTCCTTGTTGCGCTCGCCAGAGGCGAAGGGACGAACGTGACCTTCGCCATTACGACGGCGGTCATCATCTGGATGCTCGCCTACCTCGTCCTCTTGGAGTTCGTGATCTTCACCCGTAACCCGATGTTGGAAATCGATCTGGATACTCGCCTTAACCGCGATCTTGACCGAGCCGAGGTTGAGCTTCATCGCATTGGGAAGAGAAAAACGCAGGAGGGCGCGAGTTAGGTGCGGCAGCTTTTGGCATTTCCTCAAGCTATGCGACCGCTTCCGATCCCATGGACCAGATCGCCGAGTTCGGGAAGTGATTTAGTGCGCCGGAGAGGACTCAGCGGGTCTAGCAAACCGCTCTGAAATCACGAATCGAGCGGATCATAATCCGCGTGTCGGGGGTTCGAGTTCCTCCTCCGGCATCAGGTGCAGAGCCCAACATTTTGCCCGCAGGCCACCTCATCAGGGTCCAGGTCAACGGCGCGTCGGAGCGATGCGGTGGTCGCGGTCCCGCTGATCCAGATTCTCTCGCAGCGTCCCGCACGGCCCGGCAGGGCCTGGATAGGGTTCGAAAGCGAAAGGAATTGCCTTTTTGCCTCGTGGATGACTGATCGGAGGAGCGATGACCGGACGCGACGACCTGGGGCGGGCCGACGCGAGCGAGGCCACGCGCGCAGCGAACGAGACGATGGCGGCCGGGCTGCCCTTCGACGATATCCGTGACTTCGAGGATGCGGCACGCGGCCTGATCGCCCCTCTCCCGGACGGCGGTCGCGTCAAGGGAGCCGACGGTGGGCTGGTCTGGGACCTCTCGCGCTTCGAGTTCCTCCACGACCACGGCGAGGAGGCGCCCGAGACGGTGAACCCGAGCCTCTGGAGGCAGATGCGCCTGACCGTTCAGGGCGGCCTCTATGAGGTGGTGCCCGGGATCTACCAGGTGCGGACGCTCGACCTCTCCAACATCACCTTCGTCGAGGGTCCCGAGGGCCTCGTCGCCTTCGATCCGCTGATCTCGGCCGAGACCGCCGCCGCGGCACTGGCGCTCTATTACGAGCACCGTCCCCACAAACCGATCGTTGCCGTCGTCTACTCGCATAGCCACGTTGATCACTTCGGCGGCATCCGAGGGATCGTCGACCAGGCGGACGTCGACTCGGGCAAGGTGAGGATCTACGCGCCGGAGGGCTTCCTTGAGGCGGCGATCGCCGAGAACGTGTTGGCGGGGAACGTGATGAGCCGCCGGGCCTCCTACATGTACGGGAACCTGCTGCCGGCCGATCCGCGCGGCCAGGTCGGCGCCGGGCTGGGTGTCACGACCTCCTCGGGCGCGGTCGGTCTGATCCCGCCCACCGACATCGTCTCGGAGACCGGGCAGCGGGAGAAGATCGCCGGGCTCGACTTCGAGTTCCTGATGGCACCCGACTCGGAGGCGCCCGCGGAGATGCACTGGTTCATCGAGGACTTCAAGGCGGTCACCGCGGCGGAGAACTGCTGCCACACCCTGCACAACACCTACACCCTGCGCGGTGCCAAGATCCGCGACCCGCTTGCCTGGTCGAAGCACCTGGAGCGCACGATCGCGATGTGGGGCGATCGGGCCGAGGTGATGTACGGGATGCACCACTGGCCGGTCTGGGGGAACGATCGGGTGAGAGAGATGCTCGGCCTCGGGCGCGACGGCTACCGCTTCATCAACGACGAGACCCTGCGCCTCGCCAACCACGGCCTGAACGCCGCCGAGATCGCCGAGCAGGTGAAGTTCACCCCCGAGCTTGATCGCCACTGGGCGATGCGCGGCTACTACGGCTCACTGAACCACAACGTGAAGGCGACCTTCGTCAACTACCTCGGCTGGTTCGACGGCAACCCGGCGGGCCTCCACACCTTGCCGCCGGAAGAATCGGCGGTCCGCTACGTCGAGTACATGGGCGGCGCCGAGGCGGCGCTGGCGCGGGCGCGGGAGGCCTTC
>JAFDWD010000140.1 GCA_018268695.1 Actinomycetota bacterium | reverse complement strand
CCCGCGAGGCCTTCCAGACCGACTGGATCAAGCTCGAGGTGATCGGGGACGACCGCACCCTCTTCCCCGACGCGGTCGAGCTCGTCGCCGCGGCCGAGCAGCTGGTCGCCGACGGCTTCACGGTCCTGCCCTACACCAACGACGACCCGATCCTCGCCCGTCGCCTCGAGGCGGTCGGGTGCGCCGCGGTGATGCCGCTCGGCTCCCCGATCGGCTCCGGCGCGGGCATCCGCAACCCGTACAACATCGCGATCATCACCGAGCGCGCCGAGGTCCCGGTGATCCTCGACGCCGGCATCGGCACCGCCTCCGACGCCGCCCTGGCGATGGAGCTCGGCTGCTCCGCCGTCCTCGCCGCGTCGGCCATCTTCGGCGCCGCCGAACCGACCACCATGGCCCGCGCCCTCCGCGCCGCGGTCGAATCGGGCCGCCTCGCGCGCGCCGCCGGCCGCATCCCCCAGCGCACCTACGCCGAGGCGTCGACCGCCTACGAGGGCATCCCCGACCTCTCCTGAGGGGGGAGGATGCCGGACACGATCCTCCGCGATCTCGTCCCCGACCGGGACGCCCTCACCGCCGCCCTCCGTGAGATGTTCGTCGCACCGGACCGCTCATCGCTTGGAAGGAGTCAGATTGCGCCGCCTACTCGGCAAGCTCACCTACTCAAACGTCGCCTCCACCCTCTGCCTCGTGCTCCTGATCGGAGGCGGCACCGCCTACGCCGCGGCCCACCTCGCCAAGGGCAGCGTCGGGACGAGGCAGCTGCGGAAAGGGGCCGTGACGCCGGCCAAACTCAGCAGCGCCGCGAAGCAGACGCTCGCCGGCCCGAAGGGCGCCGACGGTGCGACCGGTCCGCGTGGCCCGAAAGGCGAACGCGGCGAAAAGGGCGACCGCGGGGAACGCGGCGAAAAGGGGGACAAAGGCGATCCCGGGGAAGCCGGGAAATCCGCCACCGTCCTCTGGGCGGTCGTCAACCAGCTTCGCGAACCGGTCCGCGCCCGCAACGTGGAAAAAGTCGACGGGCTCGGCGCCGGGCACGTGATCGTCACCTTCGACCAGGACGTCAGGTTCTGCGACTACCAGGCCACCCTCGGCAGCGTCGGGACCGAAGAACCCCAACGCGGCTCGATCGCCGTCTCCTCGACCCTCAACAACCCCGACGGGGTCAGCGTCTACATGTGGGACTCGAAAAACGTCCTCGACGAACAGCCGTTCCATCTGGCCGTCTTCTGCTGAACCTCGAACCCTTCTGACCGATCCGCGCGCCGCCGGCTACGATGGTCGCTCGCCCCTGTAGCTCAGTTGGTTAGAGCGGCGGCCTTTTAAGCCGCGCGGCGCGGGTTCGAGTCCCGCCGGGGGCACTGACGTCAAGGCGCATTCTAGCGCGCCATGTGGCAGCCACACGACGATTCTTCGGTTAGCTGGTCCTTCTATGGGCATCACATTTGGGCACCAGGGCGCCTCGGAACCGTCAGAGACGAGTTCAGGACGGATTCGATCGGCTACAGGACCAGGAGGCCCGGAAGGCTGAGTGCCACCCACCCGGTCATAGCTGCCAGCCTCGCCATCAGACGAGGACTCCTCGGGTCTCATCGCGCCGGTGGGAAGAGCTCGACCAGCGCCTCGGCGAGGACCGCGATCTGGTCCCTGTCGATCTCGCCCGATCGGTTGAGGTGCTTGGAGAGTCTGCGGGGATAGAAGAGCGGCAACCCGTCGATGCTCAGGGTTCGAAAGTAGGGAAGGCCGCTCCCCCCGTCCTGGCCGTCGGGATTGATGAAGCAGAAGCAGCCCCTCGCGGTCACGTCTTGTTCGATGATCGCAAGGCCGGTCTTCACCGCCTTGACCTGGCATTTCAGTCCGTCGACGAGCTCTGTCTTGTCACGGCCGCGGATCATGAGCCTCGCATTCCCGAAAAGCGGCTTGCGTATCTCGATTCTGCCCTTGTAGCGCTTCGCGTCGATAACCCAGACGCCCGACGGAGCCACGGCGATGTGGTCGATGTTGGCGCGGCTGCCAGGCATTCGTCGGTCGTGCAGGACGACAACATCGGGGCAGGCCTTGGCGAGGTGGGCGCCGACGGCCTCCTCTCCGATCGCCCCGTCAACCCAGGCCATCTCGCTCCTGGGCGTGTCCTTCAGCCGCAATAGCAGGCTGCCAACATGAGGGTGGGCCTCGCGCATCTTCTCCTCGCGTCTGGCCCGTCGTCGGTCGGCCTGGCGCCTGGCGCTCGCACCTGCCGTACCCAGATCGAGATCGTCAGGTTCCCGCGCCATCCCCGGTATATCGGCTCGAGCGAGGCAAACCTGAGCCCGGACTCACCTCACGATCGGGGCAATGGTCGACCTCGTGGGTGTGCTTCAGCCTAGTAGCCGCAAACCCGCAAAGTCGGCGCACACTTTCGTCGCGGCGCTCCAGGGAGTGCGGCATCCCAGCTCGGGAGCGGGCGGCTCCGCCGGATTTCTCAATAGGTTCCCCGCCAATGATGAACTTTGGAGGCATCGTAGGATGAGTGTCCGGCTGGAGTGGGACGGGAAGCCGAACGATGTGGAGCGGATCAGGCTTCCCTTCCAGACCGTCGAGACCATCAACCAGTCTCGCGCGACTCGCGATCGAGACAGTGGCTCGCTACTTGCTACCAGCGGCTCCGAAGCGAACCAGTCGCCGAACCAGCTGATCTGGGGCGACAACAAGTTGGTGATGAGCAGCCTCCTCTCCGAATTCGCCGGATCCATCGACCTCATTTACGTCGACCCCCCGTTCGACACCGGCGCTGACTTCGCGTATCGGGTCGAAGTGGGAGACGAAACCCTCGAGAAGAAGCCGTCGATTCTCGAGGAGCACGCCTATCGCGACACCTGGGGTCGCGGCAGAGGCTCCTATCTAGAGATGCTCTACGAGCGGCTGATCCTGATGCACGAGCTGCTCTCAGAGACCGGATCTCTGTTCGTGCACCTCGACTGGCACCAAGGGCACTACGTGAAAGTCCTACTGGATGAGATCTTCGGCGCGGATCGCTTTCTGAACGAGATCGTGTGGTGGTACTACAACAAGATGCAGGGAAACATCGAGCGTTTCGCGTCGAATCACGACGTTCTCTTCTGGTATTCGAAGTCGGCCAGCTACACGTTCCACCGCCAGCGGGAGCAGCGCGACAAACCGATCAAACAGATCAAAAGGGTCTGGGACAAAGAGAAACAGGCGATCGTCAATGCCAAGGACCCCGAGACCGGCAAGGTGCTCTACCAGGAGAGCACCGAACGGACGGTCGACGACGTCTGGCGCTTGTCGATGCTCCAGCCTGCCGACAAGACCGAGAACGTCCGATACGAGACGCAGAAGCCCCTGACCCTCGCCCGGCGGGTGATCGCCGCCGCCACGAACGAGGGTGATCTTGTGGCGGACTTCTTCGTGGGATCAGGGACCGCGCTGGTCGCGGCAGAGGAACTCGGCCGCCGCTGGATCGGCTCCGACCTGGGTCGATTCTCGATCCATACCACCCGTAAGAGACTCCTGAACATCGCGGACTGCCGGCCCTTCGAGATAAAGAACCTCGGCGCCTATGAGCGACAGCGCTGGCAACGAGAGTCGGGGAACGGGCGTCTCGCCGCCTACCTCGACACCATTCTTTCCTTTTTCCGCGCTGAGCCGGTCGACGGGTTCACCACCCTTCATGGCAAGAAGGCCGGAAGGATGGTCCATGTCGGCGCGACGGACGCCCCCGTGACGATCGACGAGCTCGAGGAAGTCATGGATGAGATGGCCGACAACGGGATTGAGTCCTGCGATGTCCTCGGGTGGGAGTGGGAGATGGGCCTCCACGACACGATCGGGGAGACAGCTCGCCGCCGTGGCCTCGATCTGCGCCCGCTTCAGATCCCGAGGGAGATAATCGAGCCCGCGGTCCGCGAAGCAGACGCGGTTCGCTTCTTCGAGCTGGCGCACGTCGACCTCGACGTCAAACGCAAGGGACGCGAGGTTTCGGTGGCGCTGAAGGATTTCGTCATACCCAGCGAGGAGTTGATCCCCGCGGCGGTGAGGGAGGAGATCGGAAGCTGGTCTGACCTGATCGACTACTGGTCGGTGGACTTCGACTACACCGATGACACCTTCCACAATCAGTGGCAGGCCTACCGGACTCGCGAACAACCGACTCTGGCACGCGAATCCGAACCTCACGAGTATGGGGAGGCCGGCCGCCACACGATCGTCGTCAAGATCATCGACATCTTCGGAAACGACACGACCAAGGTCGCCGAGGTGGCGGTCAAGTGACCGGCACCGAGGCGCCGGGAACCCGCGCCCCGGATCCCTACGGCCTCCGATCCAGACGCCGCCCGAGCGAGGCGACGCACCTGGTCAACGGCGTCCGCGCCGCCGTGGACGCTTGGCGGGCGAACGGATATGCCGGCGCCAGCGACACCTCGCTACGCCTGCTCCAGTTCTGGTTCGAGGAAGACCACAGGCGCACGAATGGGGAACCTGTGCGGTTCTTCTTCTGTCAGCGCGAGGCGGTCGAGACCTTCATCTATCTATCCGAGATCAGTCGCGTCAGGTCCTTCTCGGATCTGATCGGTTACGCAACCGAGCCGCTGATGATCGACCCTGCCGAGACCAGACGGCAGCGACTCGCGGTGAAGATGGCAACCGGGTCGGGGAAGACGATGGCGATGAGTCTCTGCATCGCCTGGTCCTACTTCCACGCCCGGCGCGAGGCCGACTCCCCGATGTCCAGTAGCTTCCTCGTCCTGGCCCCCAACGTGATCGTCTTCGAGCGGTTGAAGACCGACTTCGCAGACGCGGTCACCTTTCGCCGGGACCCACTCGTCCCGCCTGAGTGGATGGAGGACTTCCAACTCACGGTCGTCCTGCAGGACGAAGTCCCACCGATCACGACCCCGGGGGTCCTTTTCCTCACGAACATCCAAAGGCTCTACGAGGCACCCGCGGGAAACGATGACGGCGAGCCCAACCCCGTGGAGGCGATGGTCGGTCCGCGAGTCACCGATCGTGCCGTCGGCGCCGCCGAAGCGCTCTTCCGCCAGATAGCCGATCGCGGCCGCGTGATGGTCATCAACGACGAGGCGCATCATGTCTGGTCGGAGAAACTGAAATGGAACCAGTCGATCGAGAGGCTTCACGCAACTCTGCGGGAAGGATCACCAGCAGACACCGGAAGTGGCGTCGTCTCGCAGCTTGACTTCTCCGCCACTCCGAAAGATCAGAAGGGGCGCATCTTCCGTCACGTCGTCGTCGACTACCCCCTCGCGGATGCGGTGGAGGACGGAATCGTCAAGACGCCTGTGATCGGAGAGCTTCATGGGGCCGCACCGGAGCTGGGCGACACGGCTATCCAGCGGTATCGCCGCTGGATCGACGCGGCGGTGGGGCGGTGGCGCAAGTTCGACGAGGACCTTGCCCCTTCTGGAATGCGCCCCGCGTTGTTCGTCATGTGCGAGAACACCCAGGCGGCCGACGAGGTCGGGGACTACCTACGTCAGCTTCCTGATTTCGCCGGTGACAAGCTCCTCGTCATACACACGAACCGGTCCGGCGAAGTCAGCAAAGCCGACCTGGACCTCGCTCGGCGGGCGGCTCGTGACATAGACGGTGACGAGAGTCCGGTCCGCTGCATCGTCAGCGTCTTGATGCTGCGCGAGGGGTGGGACGTGCGGAACGTCAGCGTGATCGTCACCCTGCGGAGCCTCTCCGCGAAAGCGAAAATCCTGCCGGAGCAGGCGCTTGGCCGGGGATTGCGTCGAATGACGCCGCCCGGCTCCGGCTTCGACGAGCGTGTGGTCGTGATCGAGCACGAAGCTTTCAAGGATCTCTGGACCAAAGAGCTCGACGGCGGTCTGGTCGTCGAGCGCGAAGAGATCGACGACATCGGACCGAATGCGGTCGCCATCTTCCCCGACGAGGGGAAGCGGAGGTATGAGATCTCGATCCCGGTGCTGACCCGGTCCCTCAGTCTTCAGGAGTTTCCGCTCGAGCGACTGGAACAAGCCTCGATCGCCCCGCCGCCGAGTCCCCTCGCGGTGCCGGACATCGAGCCGGACGAGTACATCCGGTACCGAGGCCGGCAGCTCATCGACAAGGGCATCATCGAGGAATACGAGTTCGAGGTCCCCTACGCCGAGGATCCATCTGGCGTGATCTCCTATTTCACCAAACGCGCCTGCGAGGCAGGCGGCCTCGCAGGTGTCTCAGGAGCCTTCGCCGTCTTGGCCCCGCTAGTGCGAACCTATCTTGAGTCGCGGGTCTTCCAGAATCCCGTCGGTCTGGATGACAAAGTGGTCCTCAGGCGCCTGGCGGAGAATGACGCTCAGGAGCTCGTCAAGCAGGCGTTCGCCGAGGCGATCCGGGCCCTGCGCCTGGAGGAGCGAGAGGCAACGATCACGGAGACGGCGATCCGGATGACGGAGACGCCGCCGTTTTCTTGGTCGCGGGCGATTGTCGAGTGTGAGAGGACGGTCTTCAACCTGACGGCGGTCGACAACGACCTTGAGCGCCGCTTCGCTCTTTTCCTCGATCGGGCCGACGACGTCGCCGCGTTCGCCAAGCTCCCGGTGTTCGGTCGGTTCGCGCTCGAGTACATCGCCGAGAGCGGGGCATTGCGCTACTACTACCCGGATTTTGTCCTTCGCCTGGCTGACGACTCCTGCATGATCGTCGAGACCAAGGGGCTTCGAGATCCCGACGTACCTTTCAAAGACAAGAGGGCGCGCCGCTGGTGCCGGGACGTCTCCAAGCTAACCGGACGGGGCTGGTCCTACCTGCGTGTCGACCAGGCCGTCTTTGACGCCTTTACTGGCGAGAGCGTGGAGTCTTTGCGCCGTTTCGTCGAAGCGAGGCTTGGCCAACCGGATGACGTGGTACAAGAACCTTGATGGCGGAAGCAGCAGAGCAGATAGACCTCTTTGCCTGGGCAGCGGAACTGGAGGCCGAGCAGGAGCAGATCGCAGAGGCGAATCGAGCCCGCTCCCAACGACGGGGGTTCCTCATCTTTGCCACCGACCCGCAGGCGGATCCTGACTCGCCTGACTATCGGCGGGTTTACGCGACCGAGGAGAAGACGCCGGCCCGCGCGGTCCGCAAGATCAGACCGCTGGTACCAGGTCGTCGCCTCCGTGCCTACCTCGCCACCGGCCAGTATCGGCACGAGCTTGCCCACGCCCGCTGGGTGTCGTAGGTAGTCCTCGACTTTTCGAGTCGCCTCTCCCTGCCCCCCGGCGAACGGGTCCTCCACATCCTGGAGGTCCGACTCAGTGGGGCTCCGATGCCCGCGAAACCGCCAAGGAGCGTGCGGCGGGCATCGCGATGTTGAGGCGCTCGACCATCTCCCAGATCAACCGATGCAGCGCCGATCGGGTCTGGCCAAGCCGTGCTCCCTGCGGATCGAGCAGGACGAGGGGGATCTCCGGCGCGGCTATGAGCACCGGCTCCTCGGGCTTGAACCAGAGGGAAAGAAAAGTCGTCCGCGACTCCGCAGGGACGACCATCTCGTAGACATCCGCGATCTGGACGCTCTTGGCGGAAGAACCCGGCGGACAATCCTCGGGAAGGTCGGCCGCCTTGAAGACCTGGTCGACCAGGGTCCAGAGCGCCCTCGAGACCCGTCCGTAGTGAGGGGGGAGCCAGTCTTCTGCTGGGAAGAGCTCGAAGAGTGAGATCGCGGGGAGATCCCATAGGTGCTCCTCGTCCGCGACTGGCGTACCGGTCGCCTCGACCCTCGCACGGATCAGGTCCTCGACACGATCTAGTCGGGGCCTGAAGGCCAGCGCCGAACCTCCGGGACTCTCCTGATCCAACGGTGATCCTTTCGGCTCGGCTGGAGTCATCGCCCTCATCTTGACGAGGGTCCCCGACGGTCGAGCCCGGCGGCGGGACTCGTCGACCAGGTACTGGCCTGGCCCGCCTCACTCGAGGATCACGCGGTGTCTACGTTCCACCATGCAGGTCAAAGAGGCGATCGGGCGCGGGATCCTCGCCGTGGGAACGAGACGGGAACTCCTTGATGCCGACTCCCTCAACGGTCCCGGTGGCGGGATGGCGGTGGAAGTTCGGGAGCAGCTCTTTGTACCAGCGACTGGCATCGCCGAGCTGGAACCTGCCGGCCAGGGTGCAGGCGACGACGAGGTCCGCTGTCTGCAGCCCGACTGAGAAGTGAGAGGGGCCGAGGAACAGGCTGTCGACGATCCGCTCGAGCCTGGTGAACGGGGTCCCCTCCTCCTGAAGGCGCTCGAAGAAGCGGCGCACCCGGTCGTCGACCTCGCGCCTGCGGCTGTCGAGGATCATCGCGCCGAACGAGTCGCGCTCGGCGAGGAACCGCTGATAGCGCTCGGCGACGAACATCAGCGCCGTCGCGTAGGTCGTCTCCTCGTCCGCGAAGAAGCGATCGAAGCCCTCGATCTGGCGGCCGGCGAGCGGTCGCAGGATCACCGTGAAGCAGGTGATCGGCGCGGCATGGAGCGCCCCATAGAGGTCGTCGGCGAGGGCGGGAGGCACTTCGCCGGTCTTGATCCCGTGCCACTTGGCCTCCTTGTCGAGCGGCCAGTCGTGGCGTTCGAATGCCCCATGTACGAGGTCCCGGAGGCGACTCCACTCGTCTGCCCGCACGGCCACGCCTCCGATCGCGAAGGAGCGATCACCAGGCTTGCCCGACTCGTCGAGAAAGAGGAGATGCATGGGCCGGAAGGATTACGCAGTTCACGCCGTCCGGACAAGTTTGGTAGGCATCGTTCACGCACTCGGCAAGGGGAGGGGTAATGCAGAGGCCGTCAGGTGTCGATGCCAGACGGCGACCCGATCGACATGCAGCAGCTAGACGGACAACTCATCCTCTCGGCCAGCGACCTCAACAACTACCTGGCCTGTGAGCATCTGACCGCGCTCGACCTCGCCAGGGTCCGGGGCGATGGAGTCGGCGAGCCGGAGCGTGGCGCCGACGCCGAGCTGCTCGCGCGCAAGGGTGACGAGCATGAGGCCGCCTATCTCGCCCGACTGAAGGAAGAAGGCCGCGAGGTCGTCGAGATCGCCCTCGACGACGGCTCGGAGGAGTCGCTCGGGAGAGCGGTGGCGGCGACCGAGGCAGCGATGCGGGCCGGCGCCGAGATCATCTACCAAGGCGCCTTCCTGCGCGACGGCCTGCGTGGCCACACCGACTTCCTGTTCCGCGTCGACCGAGAATCGGGGCTCGGCTCCTTCAGCTACGAGGTGGCCGACACCAAGCTCGCCAGGCGCGCGAAGCCGTACTTCATCCTGCAGCTCTGCTTCTACAGTGAGCTGGTCGCCGCGACGCAGCGCCTCGAGCCGGAGCTCATCCACGTCGTCCTCGGCGACGGGACCCGGCACCCCTTCCGGCTCGTCGAGTTCTCGGCCTACTTCCGCCACGTCCGCGGGTCGTTTCTCGCCGACCTTGCCGAGGGGGTGACCGGCACCTACCCCGAGCCCGTCGCCCATTGCTCGATCTGCCGCTGGCGGTCCGCCTGCGACGGGCGCCGCGAGGCGGACGATCACCTCAGCCTCGTCGCCAACATCACGCGCGCTCAGCGCGAGCGGCTCGCCGGCGCCGGCGTCACGACCCTCGCCGCGCTCGCCGATCACCCGCCGGCGGTCAGGGGCATCGAACCCGGCGTGCTCCGTCGGCTGAATCGCCAGGCCGCGCTCCAACTCGGCCACCGGGACACCGGGAGGCTCGGCTTCGAATTCAGGGATGCGGTCGAGGGCAAAGGGTTCGCGCGCCTTCCCGTGCCCTCGGCGGGCGACGTCTTCTTCGACATGGAGGGCGACCCCCTGTTCGACGACGGCGGCCTCGAGTACCTGTTCGGCTACGTCACGAACGGCGACCAGGGGCCGCGATTCGAGGCGCTGTGGGGGCGCGACCGGGTGGAGGAGCGAGAGGCGCTGGAGCGCTTCCTCGACGCGATGACCGAGCGCCGCCTGCTCCATCCCGACCTCCACATCTACCACTACAACCACTACGAGGTGACCGCCCTGAAGCGGCTGGTCGGCGCCCACGGCACCCGCGAGGAGGAGCTCGACGACCTGCTCCGCGGCGAGGTGTTCGTCGACCTCTACAAGGTGGTCCGCGAGGGCCTGCTGATCTCCCAGCCGAGCTATTCGATCAAGAAGGTCGAGGCCTTCTACATGGAGCAGCGGGACACTGCCGTGACCGACGGCGGCGACTCGGTGATCGAGTTCGAGCGTTGGCTGGACGAGGGGGACCCTACGATCCTCGAGGCGATCGCCGCCTACAACGAGGACGACTGCGTCTCGACCCTGTTGCTTAGCGACTGGCTGCTGACGCTGCGGGCGGAACTGGCCGCACGCCTCGCCGCCGAGGGCGAGGATGCGCCGGAATGGTTCGAGACCGCCGAGCGAAAGCCGTTGAGCGAGGGGAAACTCGCCGAACTCGCCGAGAACGAGCAGCTCCTGACCGAACTCCTCGACGGCGTGCCCGAGGTGACGGGCGACCGCGACGCCGAGCAGCAGGGACGCTGGTTGATCGCCCAGCTGGTCGAGTACCACCACCGCGAGTCGCGCCCCGTCTACTGGTCGATGTTCAGCCGGATGGAGGCGGAACCGGATGCGCTGGTCGGCGACCCCGAATGCATCGGGAGGCTCGTGCCCGACCGGGCGACCCCGCCACGCAAGGACGCGAGGTCGATCGTCGAACGGCTTCTCTTTCCTCTCCAGGAGACGAAGCTGCGGGCCGGTTCCGCGGTTCTCGATCAACGCGACGGCGGCAATCCGGGATCGATCATCGACATCGATGTCGAAGCGGGTTGGCTGGATCTGAAGCGTGGCCCGAAACTGCAGAAACGGCCGCTCCCGGAGGCGCTGATCCCGCCGGGGCCGTACGGGACGCTGGAGCAGCAGCGGGCGCTCGCCCGCCTGGCGCAAGCCATCCTCGCCGGCGACCGCGACACCTACGCGGCAGCCCAGAAGATCCTGCGCCGCGAGCTCCCGGCACTTCACGGGCACGAGCTCACCGAGGTCGCGGCCGCTCTCGACCACAGCTACCTGTTCGTCCAAGGCCCGCCAGGGTCGGGCAAGACGTACTCGGGCGCGCGGGTGATAGTCGACCTGCTTGAGGCCAGCAACCGGGTCGGCGTGACCTCGAGCAGCCACAAGGTGATCCACAACATGCTCGCCGAAATCGAGCGGGTAGCCTGCGAAAGAGACTTCGAGTTCACCGGGCGGAAGAAGTGCTCGGACGGCAACCCCGAGTCCGAGTTCGAGTCCCCCCACGGGCTGATCGAGTCGATCGACGACAACGCCGCGCTGAACGATCCAGGCGTCCGCCTCACCGCCGGGACCTCCTGGCACTACTGCCGGGAGGACACCGCCCGGCTCGACTACCTGGTGATCGACGAGGCGGGGCAGGTCTCCCTGGCGGATGCCCTCGCCCTGGCCACCGCCGCGCGCAACGTGATCCTGCTCGGCGATCCTCAGCAGTTGCCGCAGGTCTCGCAGGCCGCCCATCCGCCCGGTTCCGCCCTCTCGGTGCTGGAGCATCTTCTCGGCGAACGGCAGACCGTCGAGGCAGATCGCGGCGTCTTCCTCGCCGAGACCTGGCGTATGCATCCGGACGTGGCGGCCTTCGTCTCCGAGCTGATGTACGACGGGAGGCTGGCGTCCGCGCCGGGGCGGGAGCGCCAGCGGATCGTCGGCGAGGGTGCGCTGTCGGGGACGGGACTCCGTTGGCTCGAGGTCGACCACGACGGGCATTCGCAGTCGGCGCCGGAGGAGGCCGAGGCGATCGGCGCTGCGATCGGGGAGCTCCTCGGGGGCGGTGCCCGTTACGTCGACCACGACGGTGAGGAACATGCCCTCGGCCCCGCCGACATACTCGTCCTCACGCCTTTCAACGCGCAGGTCCGCTGCCTCGAGGAGCGCCTGCCCGCCGGCGTGCGGGTCGGCACCGTCGACAAGCTCCAGGGCCAGCAGGCCCAGATCGCCTTCTACTCGATGGCCACCTCGAGCGGGGACGATGTCCCACGCAACGTCGAGTTCCTCTTCAGCCGCAATCGCTTCAACGTCGCGATCAGTCGCGCACGTTGCCTCTCGGTCCTCGTCTGCAGTCCCCGCCTGCTCGATATCCGCGCCAACTCGATCGAGCAGATGAGGCTGGTGAACGCGCTCTGTAGCTTCGCCGAGACTGCCGATCGGACGAGCGCATGAAAGATCTCATCGTCTTCTGCGCGGACATCGGCTCCGTCAGCGGCAATCGGTTCGGCTGGGCTCGCGTCGACCCCGACGAGCGGCGTCGCTCGCAGAACGGCAAGGGCATCGACGATCTGGTCTCGGCAGTCGCGGGGGACCTGGGGCGCCGACCCGTCGCCCTCGGCTTCGAGTGCCCGCTGTGGCTTCCGTACCCGTTGCAGTCCAAGGATCTCGGACGGGCGCGCCCGGGGGAGGGAAGGCACCCCTGGTCCGCGGGCGCCGGGGCGGCCGTGCTCGCGACGGGACTCGTCCAACTTCCCTGGATCGTGGAGGGCCTCCGACGGCATGCTCCCGGAGCGTCATGCCATCTGGACTGGGCGCGGTTCGATGAGGCGGGCGCCGGGCTCTTTCTCTGGGAGGCGTTCATCTCCGGCGCCGGGAAGACCGGCCCCGGAATCTCCGGAAGCCTGGACGTCGATGTGCGCGACGCGACGATCGCCGCAACCGAATTCGCGCGCCGCAGTCGACTGGGCACCATGACCACCGACCTGCCCGCGCCGGAGGCCGGCGCCGCCATCTCGGTGTTGGGGTTGGCGCTGGCGGCATCCGGCTGGTGCGAGGATCCGGCGGTCCTGCGGCGCGACTGCCTCGTCCTCAAGGTCGACGGTCAGGGGTGAGTAGTTC
This sequence comes from Actinomycetota bacterium, assembly GCA_018268695.1. Next base: position 12,309 of record JAFDWD010000140.1, on the reverse strand, counting down.
ACTCACCTGGCTCGCCTACTCGGAGGCCGAGCGCAAACGGACCCTCGACCTGATCCGCCTGCTCGACGAGCCCGGGACCTTGGACGAGATCGGGATCGGTGCCATCCGTGATGCGTTCGCCGAGCTCCTCTTCCCGGGGACGAGCACGATCCAGACCCGCGCCCGCTACTTCCTGTTCGTCCCCTGGATCTACCGTGGGCTGGAGCGCAAGGCACCCGTTGACTCCGCGGCGGCGAAGGCGCGTCGGGACGAGGTACGTTTGATCCAGGCCTTGCTGGATTCCGGGGACACGCATGGGGTGATCGGCAAAGAGGCTCGTGAGCGTCTGCAGCGGCTGCCGAGCGTCATCTATTGGCAGGGGCTTGAGCGCTGGGGCATCCGCACCGCGCGGGTCTCCCTGCGGGGCTACCACCGTGCCCTCGAAAGGGTCGCCCTCACGGTCTGGCACGGCGAGCTGCCCGAGGCTCCCCCCGCCTTCCCCCGCCAGGCGGACCTCGCGCTGACCCTCGCCGAGGCCGAGTTCCTCCGCGACATGATCACCACGCATTGCCCGGACACGCTCCTGTCCGTCCTCGCATTGCGCGCCGACGAGGGGCCGGTCCGCGCCGACGCCCCCTGGCAGATCGACGAGGCGATCCTCGCCGGCGCCGGCCCCGCGGTGCGTGAGCAACTGGACCATGCGCGCGTCTTCTCGGAGCTGATCTTCGGCGCCCAACTGCTCTACAACCTGATGCTCGCCGAGAAGCGCGAGGACGAGGAGCTGATCGCCGAATACGGGCGCCTCTTCGGATCGTGGGCGGCGGCAACGGTGCCTCGTCGTCGCGACCTCGGGGCCTGGGACGCGGACCGACGCCGGTTTTGGGAGATCGTCCGGCTCGGCAATCCGCGCCTCCGGCCGCGCGCCCATGCCTTCGCCGACGAATGGTTCGACCTGGTGCTCGAAGGCGATCCGGCGGCGCTGGCCGCCGACCCGAGGGCGCGGACGCTGATCGGTGATCGCGAGCGCGCGTTGAAGGGTCGCCTCGCCCGGATCGACAACGCCTCGGCCCTGGACGCCTGGAACGGGTCGTCAGGCTCGGACCCGCTCCTGTTCCGCTGGCCTCGGGCGGAGGTGCTCCTCGACGACCTTGCCGTCGCCTTCGGGTCCGCCGATCCCCAGGCGGCGCCCTGATGCTCGGCCCCGAAGATCGCCGGCTGCTGGTCGACGCGGTCCGTCCGGATCCGGGCTTCGCGCTCGACCACGCGCTGATCACGACCTACTCACTCGACCTCCAGGCGCTCCTCTCGCTGCCGCTCGCGCTCACCTTCGACGCCTGGTCCGGTGGCGAGGACGGCGCGTCGGCGGGGGCGGTCGACCCCGTCGCCCTGCTCGACGCCCTCCAGCGCCACGCGGAAAGGTTCACCGTCCTCTCGCAGGCCGGTGCGATCGCCCGGCCTCGCGGCCACGGCCTGCTGTCCTTCCTCGAGCCGGTCGTGCACGGGGTCGGCGTCGGCGACGCCGGGGTCTTCCATCCAAAGTTCTGGCTGCTCCGCTTCGACGCCGAGGAGACCGACGAGGTCCGCTACCGGCTGCTCGTCCTCAGCCGCAACCTCACCTTCGACCGCTCATGGGACACGATGTTGCGACTCGATGCGGTACTCGGCGAGCGGCCCGTCCGGGCCGCTCGCGGGCCGCGCCGGGTCGGCTCGTTCGTGACCGATCTGATCGGGCTAGGCGTGGGGGCGACGAACCCACTCGACACCGGTCGTCGGGAGACGCTCGAGCGGATGGCGGAGGAGGCGGGCCGCCTACAGTTCGAGTTGCCGGACGGGGTCGAGGCCTGCAGGTTCTGGCCACTGGGGTTCGACCGCACGGGTGCGGCAGAGGTCTTCGACGGTCGCCGCGACCGCTGGCTGGTGATCTCCCCGTTCCTCGGCTCCGGCTTCCTCGACGAACTCGGGCTGGGCGCGGACGATCTCCTGGTGGCGCGTCCCGACGAACTGGCGGCACTGCCGGAGCGTCTGCGGGAGTCGGTCGGGAGGATCGCCATCCTCGACCCGGCCACCGGCGCGGAGCCCGAACCCGGCGACGACGAGGCGGCAGCCCCTGCGAGCCGCGAGGACGGGCTGGCCGGCCTGCACGCGAAGCTCTTCGTCGCCGACGCGGGCTGGAAGGCGCGCGCCTGGACCGGGTCGGCCAACGCGACCGCCGCCGCCTTCGGCGAGAACGTTGAGTTCGTCGTCGAGCTGGAAGGGCCGAAGAGCCGGCTCGGAGTCGATCGGATCCTCGGGTCCGACAAGGACGGTCTCGGGACGCTGTTGGTCGACTACTTCCACGATCCCGCCCTGGCCCCGGACCCCGAGCGGTCGCGGATCGAACGGGAGCTGGACGAGCTGGCCCGGAAGATCGGGTCACTGCCCCTCGCTCTCCGGGCATCCTCCGAATCGGGCGCGGTCTGGGTGCTGGAGCTGGAGTCGGAGGGAGACCTCCCGCAGGCCCCGGCCGGGGTCGAGATCTCGGTCTGGCCCGCGACCCTGGGGGACCACAGGGCGGTCGCGCTGTCGGACCGGGCTCCGATCCTCTGGGGAGGACTCGAATTGGCCCAGCTGACCGGTTTCATCTGCATCGGGCTGGAGTTCAGGCCGCTCGGCCTGACGCGCGAGGTGGCGATGGTGCTCCCGGTGAGCGGCCTGCCGAGCGACCGGACCCGCGCGGTGGTCACCTCGGTCCTCTCCGATCCGGAGCGCGTCATGCGCTATCTCCTGTTCCTGCTTGGCGGCGACGACGAGGCCGAGGAGGCCGCCTGGCTCGTGGGTGGGCCATCCGAGGAGGAGACCGACGGCGGCTGGCTGGGCCTCGGCGCGGGACCGACCCTGCTGGAGGCGCTGGTCCGCACCCTGCATCGCGATCCGACGCGGATCGACCGGGTTGGGCGCCTCCTCGAGGACCTGGGCGAGGACGGGGCCGACCTTCTGCCCCGTGACTTCATGGCGCTGTTCGCGACGGTCACGCGGGCTCGCGAGGCACTGGCAGGAAGATGACGCGGACGACCCCGACGTCGCCGCCGGACCCGGTGCCCGTCCTCGCCGGCCTGCGCGATTTCCAGCAGCGGACGGTGGACTACGTCTTCGACCGCTTCTACGGCGACGTCGATCCGGTGAGACGGTTCCTGGTCGCCGACGAGGTCGGCCTGGGCAAGACGATGGTGGCCAAGGGCGTCATCGCGAGGGCGGTTGAGACCCTGTGGGAGCGGCTCGACGAGATCAGGCGGATCGATGTCGTCTACATCTGCTCCAACCTCGCGATCGCCCGCCAGAACGCCAACCGGCTGCGGATCGCGGGCGACCACGGCTTCGCTGAGCCCACCAGGATCACGCTACTGCCCCGCACGATCAGGGAACTAGACAGTCGACCGCTGAACTTCGTCTCGCTGACGCCGACCACTTCCTTCGATCCTCGCTCCTCGCTCGGGATCGCCGAGGAGCGCGCCCTCCTCCACATGCTGTTGGAGGAGCCGTGGGGGCTGTCGGGCGCCCGGCCGCTGAACCTGCTCGCCGGCGGCTCGGGCAGGGAATCCTTCGAGTACCGCCTCGACTGCCTGTACGAGGAGGACGACATCGACGAGACGTTGGCGCGAACCTTCCAGCGGCGCCTCGCGACCGAGGCGGGCGAGGAGCTCCGGTCGCGCTGGGACGAGCTGCTGCCGTCGTTCGCCCGGGCGGGCTCGCGCTCCAACCGCCCGGAGGAGGTCCGCCGCGACCAGGCCCGACTGATCGGTGATCTACGGCGGCTGCTGGCGGAGACATGCGTCCAGGCGCTCGAGCCCGACCTGATCATCCTCGACGAGTTCCAGCGCTTCCGCGAGCTGCTCCACGCCGACCCGGTCACCGGCTCGCGCTCGGAGGCGGGCGAGTTGGCCGACGTGCTCTTCCGCTCGCCGGAGGCGAAGGTCCTCCTGCTCTCGGCGACCCCCTACAAGGCCTACACGCAGGGAGGCGAAGTCGAGGAGGATCACTACCGGGACTTCCTGGAGACCGCCCGCTTCCTCTTCGGGGAGGACGGTGGCACGGCGGACCTCGTGCGTCTTCTGGAGTCGATGCGGGGCGAGCTGCTCGCGCTCGGCCCCGGGTCGGCCGTGCGACTGGCGGCTCTCAAAGCGGAGGTCGAGCGGCTGTTGCGGCGGGTGATGTGCCGGACCGAGCGCCTCGGGGCGACGCCGGACCGGGAGGGGATGCTGGTCGAGGAGGCGCTCCATGCCCTCGCCCCGGAGACGGCCGACCTCGAGGCCTACGTCGCCGCCGCCGAGGTGAGCGAGAACCTCGATGCCGGCGACCCGCTCGAGTATTGGAAGTCTGCGCCCTACCTGCTGAACATGATGGACGACTACCAGCTGAAGCGCAGGCTCCGGGAAGGTCTCGACGCCGAGGCGGACCCGGAGGAGCGCGCTGCCCTCGAAGTAAGCCTACGGCAGGCGAGCGGGTCGTTCCTCCCGTTCGATGACCTCGGGGGGTACCGCGGCGTGGATCCGCAGAATGCGCGCCTGCGCTCGCTCGCCGGGCAGACCGTCGAGCGCGGCTGGTGGCGGCTCCTCTGGATGGCGCCGACCCTGCCCTACCACGAGCTCGGCGGGCCGTTCGCCGACCCGGAGGCGCGGTGGATGACGAAGCGCCTGATCTTCTCCGCCTGGACCGTAGCGCCGAAGGCGATCGCCACCCTGCTGAGCCACGAGGCGGAGCGGCTGGCCGCCTTGTCCGCCGGGATCGCCTCGAACGACTCGGACGCCCGTGGCAAACGTAGCGGCCTCCTCGATTTCCGCCGCTCACAGGGTCGGCTCTCGGGGATGCCCGTTTTCGGCCTCCTCTATCCCAGCTTCACCCTGGCCGAGGCTGTCGACGTCAGGTCCCTTGGGGGCGAGTCCCGGACCTCGATCGAGGATGCCGTCGCCCGTGCGATGGACGCCCTCCGCCCGTCGCTCGGTCAGCTCGTCGGTACGAGGGCCGAGGCCGACGGGCCGCCCGACCAGCGTTGGTACTGGGCAGCGCCGATCCTCCTCGATGTCAGGCGTGACGGCGGCGCCGCGCTCGACTGGCTGCGGGACGGGCAGACGGCGGCCGAGTGGGCTGACGCCGACGAGCCTGACGACGGGTCCGCATGGGCCGATCACTTCGCCCAGGCGCTCGAGGTCGCCGAGGACGCGCCCCCACTGGGCTCGCCGCCCGCCGACCTGCTGCAGGTGTTGGCCCGGCTCGCGATCGCCGGTCCCGGCGTCGCCCCCCTGCGCGCGCTCTCCCTCGTCGCCGGCGACGAGGGCGCCGAGCGAGACCCCGAGGTACGCATCGCCGCCGCCCGAGTGGCGTGGAGCCTGCGGACCCTGTTCAACACCCCGGAGGCGACCGATGTCCTTCGCGGACTTCGTTCCTCTCGGTCGCCCTATTGGGACCGGGTGCTCGACTACTGCCTACATGGATGCCTACAGGCGGTCCTCGACGAGTTCGCCCACGTGCTCCGCGACACCCAGGGGCTCTCCTCGGGAGCCGGCCCCGGTGAGATCGCCAGGGAGATCGGCGAGGTGATGGCCGAGGCGGTCGGCGTCCGGACCTCGCCGACCACGGTGGACGAGCTGCGGGTGGACGGCGCCTCCGTGGAGCTCGTCCCGAACCGGTTGCGGATGCGGTTCGCGATGCGCTTCGGGGATCAGAAGGGCGAAGGCGAGGAGCAGGTACAGCGCGCCGAGCATGTCCGCGGCGCGTTCAACGGCCCGTTCTGGCCGTTCGTCCTCGCGTCGACCTCGATCGGCCAGGAGGGCCTCGACTTCCACCCCTACTGTCACGCGGTGGTCCACTGGAACCTTCCCTCCAATCCCGTCGATCTGGAGCAGCGGGAGGGCCGGGTCCACCGCTACAAGGGACATGCGGTGCGCCGGAACCTTGCCGAGCGGCATGGTCCCGAGACCTTGGCCGAGAGGCCGTCGGATCCCTGGGGCCGCCTCTTCGTCGCCGGGGTCGAGGCCCGCGATCCCGGCTCCTCGGACCTGGAGCCCTACTGGCTCGCGCCGGGCAGTGCCCGGATCGAGCGCCACGTCCTCGCCCCGGCCCTCTCTCGGGACCGGGTGCGCCTCGCCGACCTCAAACGCAGTCTGGCGCTCTACCGGATGGTCTTCGGCCAGCCGCGACAAGGAGACCTCCTCGACTATCTCGCCGACCGTGTCCCCGAGGAGGAGATCGACGAGCTGCGGGACGTGCTGAGGGTCAGCCTCGAGCCGCCGGCTCGGTCAGGATGAGCATAAGGAGCGGGACTTCGCCCTGGGCGCCTCGCGCCGCAGCTCCGCCACCTCGATCGAGCACAGCTTCGAGTACGGCCCGGCCAGCTCCCTGTATGCCGAATAGCCGTTATGCGGATTGGCTACCGCGGACCGCTCCGAAGGCAGATCACCGGTCGCCACGGCCCCGTTCTGGGGCGGCAGAAGGCAGAATGCCGCTTTCGCGCGAAAGCACTAGCTACATCGACGAGAGGGACATTCCGTTTGGATTGTCTGCGGGATACTGGTCGGGCGAAGGCTTGGGAGGCGACGTCGTCGGCCGGCGGAAGCACCGCTTTTGCGCGACGTATGCACGAGGCTCGATTGGGCGACTACACGTGGAAGGGTGACTCGATGGCGACGGCAGCAGCTGGAGGCGGCGCGGATAGATCGGTTGCGGAGGAGCTCCGCAGGCTCGGCGTCAGGGGTGTTCTCGTGCAGATGGCCGAAGGCGGCCAGCTCCTCGCCCTGAAGTGCGAGATGCCGCAGTGCTACCACCACAAGGGGCGTGGCGCCTTCGATCCGGTCACGACGACGCGCACCAAGTGGGCGCCCTCGCCCGACCACTACCCGACCCTCAAGTCGGCCGGCGGGCACCTCGTCCCCGAGAACGTTCGGCTGTCCCACACGGAGTGCAACCAGCGGGATTACAACCGGCGGAAGCAGATCGGGACGCTGCTGGCGAAAGGCAGGTCCCTCGTCGAGATCGCCGAGACCCTGAACCGCAAGGCTGTCCCCCCGGCCCACGGCACGAACCAATGGACGGCCGCAATGGTGCGTAAGGCCTACGTGTCCTAGGTTGGGCGGAGCGCAAGTGCCTTCATCTGAGGAGCGGTCCAGCTCGGCCTTCAAGCTCCAGTTTCCGGCGGAGTTCGGGGCGCCGATCCAGATGCTGGACAAGGCGCTCTGGCAGGCATCGGTCGACGGCTCACCGTTAGCAGCCAACCGGCTGGTTCCCTTTTAAGCCGCGCGGCGCGGGTTCGAGTCCCGCCGGGGGCATCAGCTTCTTCTGCGATCTCGCGCGTCCTCGCTTGGCCGCGCGTCCTGATCGACGTTCTTGTCTAAAGGTTCGTCCGGCGCTGCCGATGGGTGGTCAGCATCGACTTTGAACGGAGGAACCTCGATGAAGCCACGCCGCCCTCGGCTCACTTACGCCAACGTAGTCGCGTCTCTCGCTCTCTTCATCGCGCTCGGTGGGGCGAGCTATGCCGCCACGAGCTTGCCGAAAGGCAGCGTCGGGACCGACCAGATCCAGGCCGAAGCGGTCCGTACCGGCAAGGTCGCCGACGATGCGGTGACGGCGGCGAAGCTGGCGCAGGGGGTTCGCGAACGGCTGGCGCCGGTCGGGGGCGTGCCCGCCACGACGACGATCACCTCGACGCCGGAGAGCGTGAAGCACGCCGACACCGCCCACCGGGCGCTCACTGCCGTCAGCGCGGAATCCGCGACCCTCGCCGACCGCGCGAAAATCGCTGCCTCCGCCGAAACCGCGACGTCCGCGAAATCCGCCGACTCCGCGACGACCGCCGAATCGGCCGCGACGGCGAAATCCGCCGACACCGCGGAGAATGCCAAAGAACTCGGGGGACAGCCGGCGAGCCACTACCTCACCGCGGGCTCCGTCCTCCAGCCGGGACAGACCGAGGCGGGTGACTACATCGCCGCCGCCGGGAACGGCGAAGCTGGCACGGTTCTCGTGCAGTTCTGGCCGCACCTGCCGGAATCGGTGCACGAAGGTCACATCAAAGTCCTCGCCGAAGGCGCCCCGGGGACGACCGAATGCCCCGGCCCCGGCCAGGCGGCCCCGACCTACATGTGCGTCTACCAGTCCTTCAACGAAGGCATGAGCTTCGAATCGTTCATCTCGACCATGCCTGGCTCGACCTACGCCGGCCCGGTGAGCGGCGTGATGACCTGGCGCAGCAACCAGTTCAACGGCCTGCTGCGCGGCACCTGGGCCTACACGGCGCCCTAGGTCGAGGGCTCGAGGAGGAGGTCCGAGTAGCTCGCTCGGACCAGATCCTCGTCACGGATGTCGAGGGCGAGGCGCAGCGCGTCGAGCAGCGAGGCGAACCGAGCCGGATTCTCGCTCTCGAGCGCGGCGCGCATCGCGGCGGGCTCGCGGACCTCGACCAGGCGGTAGCGGCTCTCCTTGCTCCCCGACTGATCCGGGCGCTCGTAGGCGATCAAGGTCGCGGGGACGCCGGGTTCCTCGCGCAGCTTCAGCCGCCCCCGCGGGACGCCGAAGTAGGTATCCCGCTGCGTCAGCGTCCCTTTGTCCTCGGCGCCGAGCGCCAGGCAGGCCGCGAGGGATCGCGCCGGAGCGCGGTCCCTCGCCTTCAGCTCTAGATTTCTCCGCGGAGGGTAGGAGGGTCCCATGAGCGAATCACAGCAGGTGAGCGCACCGATGCCCGAGGTCACCGCGGACATGACGATCACGCTCGACGGCTTCGGGTCCGGCGTGGGCCAGAGCGCCGACAGGCCGTTCGGCGATATGGATCCGGACCGGCTCCACGGCTGGATGTTCGACCACGCCGAGGAAAACGCCGAGGAGCGGGCGGCGATCACCAAGGCCGGCGCCTACATCATGGGGCGCCACATGTTCGGTCCCGACCGTGGCGAGTGGGACCTCGGATGGCGCGGCTGGTGGGGCGCCGACCCGCCCTACCACGCACCCGTCTTCGTCCTCGCCCATCGCCCGCGCGAGAGCGTCGAGATGGACGGCGGCACGGTTTTCCACTTCGTCACCGACGGGATCGAGGCGGCGCTGGCGCGCGCCCGCGAGGCGGCGGGGACCCGCGACGTCTCGATCGCCGGCGGGCCGTCGACGACGAATCAGTACCTGGCGGCCGGGCTGATCGACGAGCTCCGCCTGCACGTGGCGCCGTTCGTCGCGGGCGGAGGAGAGCGGATGTTCGACGGCGTCGGGCCGATCAAGCTGAAGCCCGTCGCGAGCCGCACCACGCCCCACGTGACCCACCTCGTCTACCGCCGCTGAGCGGCGACGGCGCGCCTGGCGCTGGCGCTCAGGCGTCGAGGAAGATGTCGAGCTGGAGGTCGGAGCTGTCGGCGGGGCCGTAGGCCGAGAGGTCGGTGACGCCCTCTTCGGCCAGGACCTCGTCGTCGATGTAGAAGTTCCCGGTCGCCTCGCGGCTCGGGCGGGCGAGGATCGCGCCGGCGGCGTCGGCCATGATCTCGGGGGAGCGGGAGCGCCGCATCGCCTCGTCCCCGCCGAGCAGGTTCTGGACGGCGGCGGTGGCGATGATCGTGCGCGGCCAGAGCGAGTTGGCGGCGATGCCGTCCTCCTTCAGCTCCTCCGCCAGCCCGAGGGTGACGGTGCTCATCCCGTACTTCGCGATCGTGTAGGCCAGGTTGGCGCCGGCCCAGCGCGGATTGAGGTTGAGCGGCGGCGAGAGGGTGAGGATGTGCGGGTTCTCGGCCTCGCGCAGGTGCAGGATGCAGGTCTTCGACAGCAGGAAGGTGCCGCGGCAGTTGATGTCCTGCATCAGGTCGTAGCTCTTCATCCTGATGTCGGGCGTGCGGCTGAGGTCGATCGCGCTGGCGTTGTTGAGGACGATATCGATGCCGCCGAAGGCCTCCACGGTCTTCGCCACCGCGTCCTCCACCATCGCGTCGTCGCGCACGTCGCCGACGATCGGCAGCGCCTTGCCGCCGGCGGTCTCGATCTGTTCGGCCGCGGTGAAGATCGTCCCCTCCAGCTTCGGATGCGGCTCGGCGGTCTTCGCCAGCAGTGCGACGTTGGCTCCGTCGGCGGCCACCTTCAGCGCGATCGCCAACCCGATCCCGCGACTGCCCCCCGACACGATCATGGTCTTTCCCGTAAACGCTCCCATGCGCGGGAGCCTAATCGACCGTTCGCCGGCCTGGCCCCCGCGGGAGCCTGACCGTCGCCCAGCTGTTCCTTATGGCCGATATACGGGCATAGGGAACAGCTGGTGGCGTGGCGCGGGATCGGCGGGCCTCAATGGCCGCGCAGGGCGACCAGGGCCCCGACGGTCTTGCGCATCTGGGCGACCGCCTCGGCGCCGACGGACTCCTCCAGTTCGCGGTCGATGCGGTCGCTTGCGGCCCAGCCGATGTCGGCCGCCTCGCGCCCGCGCTCGGTGAGCTCGAGCGTCAGCCGGCGCCGGTCCTCGGGATCGGTGCCGCGCTCGACGTACCCGCGGACGACCAGCGCGTCGACGAGTTTGCTCGCCGCCTGTTTGGAGATGCCGAAGTCCTTGGCGATGTTGCCGACGCTGCCGACCGACCCGCCGAACCGTCTGATCCCGCCGAGCAGCCGCGGCCCGAGCCGGGGAATGTCGTCGAGGCCGGCCTCCGCATACCCCTCGCGGATTGCCCGCCCGTAGGTCATTCGCCCGGCGTGCAGCAGCACGGGGAGGACCAGATCCTCGTACCAGCGCTCCTCGTCATGCCCCTCGGTGCGCACCTCGTCCGCCATCGCCCCGCTCCTCTCGTGATTGAGGGGCGTAGAATAACGTCAACTAAGTTGACGGTCAATTAGCGGGACTAATTCGCCGCAGCGTCAGCGCCCGTTCGATCCGCGCGGCCGCACCACCGTTGCTCGGTGCGAAGTTGACGGTCGCCTTCGTCGCCAGCTTCCCGGTCACCTTCAACGTGGCGCGCTTCGCCCGGCTCGCCTTGACGGTGACGACCACGGCTTCCGCGCCCGACGCCGACGCCTTGGCCGACGCCAGGCCTTTGCCGGTGACCGACACGGCGCCCGCCTCATTCGTCGCCAGGCTGATCCGCGCGGTGCCGTGCTTCTTGTCGTAGACGACCTTGCGCACGCGGATGCTGCCCGGAGTGGGGGCCGGCGGCGTGGGAGTGGGGCTGGTACCCGAGCCGGAGCCGGTTGCACCGCCGGAGCCCGGGCCCGGCCCCGGTTCGCCTGAGGGCGGAGGAGTGACCGGCGAGGAGAGCGAGTCGACGGCGATGCCGCAGATTTCGCCCGCCCCGACGTTGATCAGGCTCTCGTTCACGGCAGTGCCGTCCGTGTTCGCCCGTGCGATGGTCGAGTTCCCCTTGTTGGGCCAATAGAGCTGGGTGCCGAATACGGCGACTCCGCACGGACCGTTCGCATCGCCGATGAGGCTGGGGTTCACGGCTTTGCCGTCGCTGGCGTTCGCTCGTCCGATCTCGGTGGCGTTCGCGCTCAGGAAGCCAGTGTTCGCCCAGAAGATGTTGGCGCTGTTGGCGGCGACGCCACAGGCCCCTGCCGAGCCGGTTTCTTTTACGAATTCCAGCTGAGGGGAGATGCCGGTGAACGGGGCCCGTCCGATGACCCCTTTCAGGGCGACGTTGCTCTGCCAGTAGACGCTGCCGCTGTCGACGGCGACGCCACACGGCACACCGACGCCGGTGATCAGGCTCGGTTTCGGTTCAGTGCCGTCAAGCTTCGCGCGACCGATGCTTCCCGCGACGGTCGACCAGAAGATGTATTCGGAGCTGACGGCGACGCCGGTTGGTTTGCCGATGCCCGTGATGAAGGCAGGTTCGACCTGGGTGCCATCAAGTTTGGCGCGGCCGATCGCCCCTCCCGGTTCGTTGGCCCAGTAGATGTAGGAGGAGTTGATCGCCAACTGCAGCGGCGAACCGCCGGTGTGGATGAATGAGTCGGTCAGGTTCGTCCCGTCCAGGTTCGCCCGGCCGATCGTCCCCGCCTGCGGATCGCCCCAGTACACGTAGGCGTGTGCCGAGGCCGCGAAGGCGAGCGGCAGGGCGACGGCGAGCAGGGCGATCAGGCGGCGGACGGTCATCTCGGCGGGGCAGCTTCCCCGTCCGGAGCGCCGCTGTCAAGCGAACGCCCGGCTAGTGCCGGAAGTGGCGATGGTGCGTGAAGACCATCGCGACGCCGAGGAGGTCGCAGGCCTCGACGACCTCGTCGTCGCGGATCGAGCCGCCGGGCTGGATCACGGCGGTGACGCCGGCTTTGATGCCGAGCTCGGGGCCGTCGGCGAAGGGGAAGGAGGCGTCGGAGGCGAGGGCGGAGTCGGCGAGCAGGTCGGTG
>JAFDWD010000013.1 GCA_018268695.1 Actinomycetota bacterium | reverse complement strand
GACGATCGATCGCACCGACCTCACGGAGGCCGAGGTCGCCGCGCGGATCGTGGACGGGATAGGGTCCGCGCCGTGAAATTCGAGAAGTGGCAAGCGCTCGGCAACGACTACCTGATCCTCGAGGCGGCGAACCTGCCCTGGGACCTGACCGAGGCGCGGGTCGAGTGGCTCTGCGATCCGCACTTCGGGATCGGCGCCGACGGCGTCCTGCTGCTCTCGCGCTCCGATGACCCGGCGTTCGTCGCCGACCTGCGGATCTTCAACCCGGACGGCTCGGAGGCCGAGCTGTCGGGCAACGGCGCGCGGGAGGCGATCCTCTACCTGCGCCGCCACGGCTGGACCGATGCCGACGAGTTCGCGATCTCGACCGTCGCCGGGCCGATCCGCCCGACGATCACCAGTGAGCTCACCTGCTCGGTCGACATGGGCAAAGCCTCGACGGTCTCCAAGGACTTCCCGTCGGGCGGCGAGGACGGCAAGGGCACGGTGCGCTCGGCCGGCCGCGAGTGGGAGTTTCAGCACGTATCGATCGGCAACCCGCAGTGCGCGATCGTCGTCGACCCGGTCGAGCTTGCCGACCTCGACCTCGAGTTGGTCGGACCCGAGATCGAAGGCTCGACGCTCTTCCCGAACCGGACCAACGTCAGCTTCCTGACGATCGACGGATCGAACGTTCGTGCGCGGATCTTCGAGCGCGGTGTCGGTGAGACGCTGTCGTCGGGCACCGGCGCCTCGGGCGCCGCGGTCACGGCCTTCCTGCTTGGCGCCGAGAGCCCGATCACGGTCGAGCTCGACGGGGGAGAGCTGACCGTCGCGATCGGCGAGGACCTCTCGGTGCGGCTCGACGGCTGGGCCGAGCCGGTCTACTCGGGGGAGGCGACGCCGGAGCTGCTCGCTGCCCTCGCCGAGCAGGACTGAGCGACCCGGCCTTCCGATCAAGCTTTCGTTAGTTTGCGCGCCATGCCTATCGCCGAGCCTTCCAAGCGCCTCCAGCAGATCCCGCCCTACATGTTCCAGGAACTGGAGCGTCGGATCGCGGAGAAGAAAGCCGCCGGAATCGACGTGATCAGCCTCGGCATCGGCGATCCCGACATGCCGACCTACGACTACATCGTCGAGGCGATGCAGAAGGCGGTCGCCGACCCGGCCACGCATCAGTACCCGTCCAACCGCGGCCGCCAGGACTTTCGCCAGGCCTTCGCCGACTTCTACGACCGCCGCTTCGGCGTCGAGATCGACCCGGCGAACGAGGTGATCCCGGCGATCGGCGCCAAGGAGTGCATCTACAACCTCTGCAACGCCTTCCTCGATCCCGGCGACATCGCGCTGGCGAGCGATCCGGGTTACCCGGTCTACACCGGCGGGCCGCTGCTCCACGGCGCGGTCGCCGAGCTGATGCCACTGGTTCCGGAGAAGGGCTTCGCACCCGACCTCTCGGCGATCTCGCCCGAGGTCGCGTCGAAGGCGCGCCTGATGTTCATCAACTTCCCCAACAACCCGACCGGCGCGATCGTCCCCGACGGCTTCTTCGAGGAGGTCATCGAGTTCGCCCGCGAGCACGAGATCCTCGTCGTCCACGACAACGCCTACTCCGAGACGACCTACGACGGCTACGTCGCGCCAAGCTTCCTTGCCACGCCGGGTGCCAAGGAGGTCGGGGTGGAGGTCTTCTCGGTCTCCAAGGGCTACAACATGACCGGCTGGCGCTGCGGCGCGATCCTCGGCCATCCCGATGCGATCCAGAGCTACTGGCGCCTCAAGACCAACGTCGACTCGGGCCTCTTCGAGGCGGTCCAGATCGCCGGCGCGACGGCGATCTCCGGCCCCCAGGACGCCCTCGCCGACATGAACCAGACCTACCAGCGCCGCCGCGACCTGGTCGTCTCCGCCCTCGGCGCGATCGGCGTCGACGTCACCCCGCCGAAGGGCACCATCTACGTCTGGGCCCCGGTCCCGAGCGGCCACACTTCGACCTCCTTCGCCGAGACCGTCCTCGAAGAGGCCGCGGTCGTCGTCTCACCCGGCTCGATGTACGGCCCCAGCGGCGAGGGCTTCTTCCGCATCTCCCTGACCACGCCCGACGACCGGATCGAAGAGGCCGTCGAGCGCATGCGCGAGCACCTGGCGTAGGCGGCAGTCCTATGTGCGGTGCCTGGGCGTCTCATGGAGGTCCTGGCAGGCTGTGACCTCCATGAGACGCCCAGGATGTGAGGGTTCCGTCGTAACTCCGAGGGTTCGTCACGCCTCCGCCCGGAACTCCACACTTCCGTACACGTTCGGTCCGCCCACCGGACCGGCGTCCGTCCAGCTGTTCTTTATGGACCCCACAGCGCCATAAAGAACAGCTGGGAGGACCGGGGCCTAAGACGCGCACGGAAGGCATGAGCAACCTGCGCCGAAGTGTGGATTTCTCGACGGATCGCACACATCTCTCGGGACGGCGTCGCACTTCCTCCACACCATTCATACCCCGGCCGTCTCGGCCACGGCCACAGCCTGCCCGGGCCGTGGCCGAGACGGCCGCTCTCGCCGTCAGCCCTTGCGTCCCTTGCCCCGGGCCGTCGGCCTATCTGGCCTCGCGCTCCGCTTTCTTCCGCCAATACCGATCGAGCCCTGACCACTGGTACGCCGTCGGGACGGCCTGGAACATCTCCTCGGTCGCCTCGGTGTCTTCGAGGTGGGCGGCGATGCGTTTTTGGAGGTCGGCCTCGTAGGTGGCCTCGTCCATGTCGCGGGCCAACTCGGCCTCTTCGCGGAGGCGGGCTCTCGCGGTCGCCAGGTGGGCGGCTGGATCGTCGACCGCGCCCCAGTGGGTGAGGGCGAGTTTCGTCGGTGCCCAGCCTTCGAGCAGGGTGATCGAGTCTTCCCAGAGCTCGACGTCGATGTCCGGCGGCGGAGTGGGAGGGGTGATCAGGTCGGTGCCGGGGAGGCGGCAGGCGGCGACGTCCCCGACGAAGGCGGTGCCGGTCTCCTCGTGGAGGTAGGAGACGTGGTGGGAGGCGTGGCCGGGGGTGTAGGCGACCCGCATGCCACGGACCGTCTCGCCGCCGGCGAGGACGTTGACGTTGGCCTCGGGGACCGGCTGGATCTTCCCCCAGAGGTACTCGAGCTTGTCGCCGTAGAGGCGCTCGGCGCTGGCCAGGAGGCGGGAGGGGTCGACGATGTGGGGGGCGCCGCGCTCGTGCACGTAGACCTGGAGGTCGGGCCAGCGGGCGACCATCGCGCCGGTCGCGGCGGCGTGGTCGAGGTGGATGTGGGTGAGGAGGATCGCCTCGGGCCGCTGATCGCCGATCTTCTCCAGCAGCGTGTGGAGGGAGGACTCGGGGCCGGGGTCGACGAGCATCCCGTCGACCTCCCAGCAGGCGATCACGTGCGGACGGCCGAGGTGCTCAACGTCGATTGCGCGCATGGCCCCGGAGACTAAGGGTGTGTGGCCGCTTATGCGGCCGGCCGAACGGGCAGTTTGCCTTCCGCCCCGAGCATCGCGTGGATGCCCTCCTGGAGGCCGCGCGGTTCGTAGCCGAGCTCCCGCGTGGCCTTGTCGTGGTTGGCCCAGAAGGTGACGCCGTCGGCGCTCGAGATCAGCTCACGCAGGTTCGGCGGCTGATTCATCACCTTGCCGACCAGCGCGCCGAACGGGGTCATCATCTTCATCAGGCCCGTCGGCATCGCGCGCTTCGGCGCCTTCTTGCCGGTCTCCGCGGCGACGACCCCGATCGCCTCGCGCACGGTGGTCACCGGCCCACTGATCACGTAGGCCTCGCCCGCCCTGCCTTTGTCGAGGCCGAGGAGGATCCCGGCGGCGATGTCCTCGACGTGGGTCAGGCAGATGCCCAGGTCCGGGAAGGGGATCAGCGGCATCTTGCCTTCGAGGAACTGGTTCAGAAGACGGCCGGTCGCCGATTCGTCACCCGGGCCATAGACGCCGCCGGGCTGGACGATCACGCAGGGGAGACCCTCGCCGATCAGTCGCTCGGCGACCTTGTGGGCTTCCCACTTGGTCTTCTCGTACTCGGAGGTGAAGTTGTCGGCCGGGTTCTCGTAGGTCTCGTCGACCACCCGCCCGTGGGTGTTGCCGAAGATGCCGACGGTGGAG
>JAFDWD010000139.1 GCA_018268695.1 Actinomycetota bacterium | reverse complement strand
GGCGCCGAGGTTCCTTCACCTTCGGTGTCGTGTTCGTGCTTGGCGAGCGCGAGCGGCGGCGCCAGGCTGCCGAAGGCGAGTAGAACTCCCAGCAGTGCTGCAGTCGATCTGATCGTCCGCGTCCGCCGGTGGCCGCCGGGCGCGAGGGTCGGTTTTCGCATATCGGACTCCTTCTCGTTCAGTTCCTCGGATCTACGACACAGCGGTAGGAGTGGGGATCGGCGGCGTTGTCCGGGGTCAGTGCGACGGCGCCGGTGGAGTCGGTCACTAAAAGCGCTTCTACGTGACCTGGTGACGACGCCGATGGATAGACCTGGCTCGTCAGCTCTCCTCCCGCGGAAAGACCAATTTCAGGGTGCGTCAATGCGGCCGTCAGCTCGATATAGGTCGGAAGCCGTCTGCCGAGGCCACTTGGCTGGCCTTCGGTAGAGGCGCATTCCTGGCGCGCAGCACTGAAGTAGGCAGGAGCGTGCGCTTGGGTTTCGATGCAGGTGTCCGCCACTGCGAGCGTGCCTTCAGGACAACGCACCAGGAATGCTTCTGCGGTCGCGCCATCGAGACGATCAGCATCGGTGGCGTGGGGAACCTTTGACAGAGTGCCCTCCCTGACCGCGGAGCCCGTCACCGAGTTCTTGTGGAAGTTCTGCGCAGTCAGCGAATGGGCTCTCAGGTCCTTCCCCGTCAGCTTGGCCGCGGCATAGGAGGTGCCGCCGATGGCGACGAACACCGCGATCGTCGCCATCACGTTCGCGTAGGAGAGGTGCGGGCGTAGTCGAGCCTTCATTAGCGATCTCCTTCTGCTTGGTTTAGGCCGTCGGACATGGTCTACCTCTAACGGTGACGCCGATCACGTGGCTTTGTCCGGGCTCGAGGGGGAACCCTCCCTCTCCCGGAAGCCGCGCCCTGAACTTGTATTCCTCCTTGCCGCAGGTGCGTTTGAAGGGATATTCGATGCTCCAGTGGCCTCCAGGGTCGGTTCGGATCGTGCGGAAGGTCGACCATTCGTGGGTCAGTCGGACCTGTAGCTCGACCAGCTTGCCCGCCGCTGGCAGCGGCCTTCCCTCTACCTCGCCGCTGAAGGTGACGGAGCCGCCGTTGAGGACGTGCTTCGGCGTGACCTTGGCCGTGCTGGCGGAGTGGACTAGGACTTCCGCGCTTCCTTCGGAAGGCAGGCTGGTCGCGGTCCCGGAGTAGACGAAGCGCAGGTGCCGCGAGGATTCGGGGGTGACTTCATAGGAGAAACCGCCGTCGGATCCGGTGGTGATGGTCGCTACCTGGGCTTCGCCCTGCTCTTCGGGGATGGCCTGCCAGACGGCGATCGAGGCGCCCGCCATCGGGTTTCCGGACTTGTCGAGGAGATGGCCGGAGAAGTCCGCCTTTGAGCCGAACTCCACGGTCTCCAGGGAGCCGGCTTCGCTCACTTCGTGCTTCTTGACGCGCCGTTTACCGTGGCGATGGACGACCTTGGTCACGACGTGGTGGGTGAGGATTTCGGCGTCGACCGTGGTCGGCACCCGCAGCGGCAGGTTGATCCTCATCGGCTGGCCGTCGATCCGGCTTTCGGAGCTGGCCTGGTTCCCGGCGCGATCCGTTGCGGTGGCCCGTAGTTGATATTCACCAGAAGGCAGGCTCGCATCGTCGATTCGGGTGACGAGTTCGTCGCCTTCGAGGGTGCTCGTCAGCGGCTGCCAGACTCCCGAGCCGACCCGGCTCATCTCAACTTCGCCGCGCTCGATGCCGGAGAGCTTGTCGGCGAGATGCACCGCGATGCGCGTCGGGTCCTGCGCGGCGATCGGCTCGAACCCGACTTCCGGCGGTTCAGGATCGAAGCGCAACCGCGCCGGCACCGAGGCGTTCTGCGGCTGGGTGTTACCGGCCGCGTCCTGGCGCCACATCTGGATTTCCCATTCGCCGGGTCCGGGGACGGCGAGTCCACCGATGGCCGCGACCGAGGGGCCGTTCGCGGTGCCGCTCTGGCATTCCTGGGTCCCCACCCGGCAGATCCGCCAGTGCGCGGCGACGATCGGCGCCCGGTCGCCTTCGTCGGGGTTCGCCCAAGCGACGGCGAAGGCGTCGTGGTTCCGCCAGGCTTCCCCTCCTTCCACGGCGACCGGAACGGCGCCGGGGGGCGTGTTGTCGATCCGAACCGTCACCGGGCTGGATTCAGCCGGGTTGCCCGCGGCGTCGATCGCCTTCAACTGGAGTTGCTGGGTGCCTTCGCCGAGCTTCGTCGTGTCCACGTTGATCGAACCCGAACCGCTCGGACAGGGGATGCGCTGGGTGTAGTCGCAGGTGTTTTCGTCCGCCTCGGTAGCGACCCCGCTCACCGACCCCTGGACGCTCTTGATGCCGGTGTTGTCGGAGGCTTCGTAGCCGACGCCTTGGGTTCCGGCGGTCCATTCGCCGCCGAGAAATCCGCCGCCGCCGGCCGCCGAAACCGACGGCACGGTGTCGTCGACGACCGTCGCTTCCGAGGTGAAGGTCTCAAGGTAGTTCTGGCCTTTACCTGAGCAGTATTCGGCCTTCGGGGCCCCCATGCACACGACGCGCTGGACCAGCTTCGTCGCCCCACCCAATTCGTAGAGTGTCGGCCGCGGCCAGCTAGCGCCCTGCGCCGCCTTCGCGGTCTTCGGGCACTTCTCGTTCGCCATGACGTTGCGGATCGGATCCGAGCTGCCGTCGGGTCGGACGGCGTAGAGCTGCAATGCATACCGGCAGTCGCGTCTATGGGCCTCGCCCGACCATTTGAGGTTCGAGAAGATCGTTTCCGGCGGCGCTTCGAGGACGAAGGCGGACTGTGAGCCGACCGCGACGTGCCCTTCCCGAGGGACGTTCGCCGTGACCAGGCCACGGAGACCCGGCCCGAGCGGGTTGCATGCGCGCCGCCACTTCATCCCCCTGGTGGCGAAGTCTTCGAATGCCGCGGAGGAGAATTCGCCGTTGGCCTGGCAGGAGGAGATGGTGAATTCTCCGGCCAGTGCCTTTGGGGGTGAGATCGCGCCGAAGGCGGCCGGGGCGAGCGCGACCAGGACGACGGCGATCGACGACGCAAGCCTGCGGGAGCCGACACGGTGGCTGTGGAACTGCATCTTTCAGGGACCTCCAAATTGCGTTGCTTCGTTCTTCGGCACCGGGGCGGGCTTGGCCGCCGACGACGATTCCGATCCGGATGAGGAAGGTGACGGGGACGACGAGGAGCTGGACGAGGACGAGCTCGAGGAGGATTCGACCGCTGGGTATTCCGGCGAGGCGGGTTCGAAGCTCTGTTCGGCCGGCGGCGGAGACGCTTCTTCGACGACGACTTCTTCGGGTTCGCTCACGGCCGGTTGAACTGCGGGCTGTTCGTGTTCCTTCGGCGCCGATTCTTCGTGCGGCTGAGGTTCAGAGGACGTCGACGTGGATGGTTGCGATTCGGTGGCTTCTTCCGTGCCGTACACGGGGCCGACAACAGGTTCTTCGGCAGGTTCTTCGGCGGCCGGCGAAACGGCCGGCTCTTCGGCCTTCGGCGGCGTCGGTTCTTTCGCCGCTTCTTCGGAGCCGCCCGAGATGAGGTCCTTCGCCGCCCCGAGGGGGTCGACGCCCGGCTGCGAGCAGATGGTCGCCGCCCCGCCCCCGATGGCGAGACAGCCGGCGACGACCGCCACCACCGTCCCAGGCCGCGCCCCGATCAGGGGCGTGGGATCCGGGGTCCGGCCGTAGGTCGCCAAGGTCGCCTGCTGCTTTATCTGCGTACCGCCGCCGAGGACATGGCGCTTCGCCGAGCCGACGGCTTCGCCTACCCGGCCAACCGCCCGCCCGAAAAGACCCGGACGCGCGACTTCGATGGCAACCGGAGGAAGCACCGCCGGCACTTTGTCCTTCCAGGCGGCGAGCTCCTCGGAGAAGCTCGAGCAGCGACCGCAGTGCTGGAGATGAAGACGAGCCCGGACCTCCTCCCCGGCCGCGGCAAGCCCGCAGGTCATCCGCAACACCAGCGACTCTCCCTCCGCACAACCTCCGCCGGTCCGGCGGGTCAGGACCTCGCGGGCGCTCCGCATCACCTCCTCGAGGGCCTTCTTCACGGCGCGGTCGCTGAGACCGAGCTGCTCTGCGATCTCCGGGCGCTTTCGCCCTGCGGCCCAGAGCGCGAAGACTCGCCGCCGTGAATCCGAGAGCATCGAGGACACCTCTTCCACGAGGATCTTGAGCTCGGCCTGCTCCTCGATCTCCAGCAGCTCGGCGACCGGATCGGGCTGGTCGGACGCCTCGCCTTCGAGCAGAGAACCGGTCGGATCGGCCGCGATCGTCCTCGTGTGACCTTCGAGCTCGTGCACCATCTCCCGGTAGGCGGCGGTCCGTAGCCAGGCATAGGCGCGAGCCGGCTCGGTGAATCCTGCGGCGTCGGCGTCGCCGAGGAATTTCTGACAGGCCGTCTGCACCGCATCCTCGACCTCGTCGGCCGGGCGCCCCGGAAAGCGCTCCGCCAGTTGCCTCCGAAGCATCTGACCGCGCTGGCGGCCGGGCCCGAACTCCTCGAGTAGGAGTGCGGGCTGACGCAGATCCGGCGCGTGGCTGGGAGAGGCCATCACCTCTTTAGAGCGGCGAGGTCCGAAAGTGGCCCCCCTATTTGACAACCCCAGTCTTCTCAACTTCCTACTCCCTACGAGGACGGCCTCCCACGCCGCCTAAGCATTCAACGATTTCCCACATATGGGAGATTGCAAACCGCTCTGCCGGAGGAAAAACGATTGAGAAATCCTGAGTTCGAAAGGTCAGAGCAACAGCCGCTCTCAGACCGTCCCCGTGTCTCGCTTGCGAGACGAGCGCCCGCCGATGCACCTCGACGACAGCCGCCTCAGCCGGCGATATCGGGTAACGACGGATCTGCTTTCCGGGCGGCCTCATAGCAGCGCTCGTGGAAGCGACGGACGCCTACCTCGTCGCGCGGAGGCGTCCCTTCGATTGCCACGATCGCCAGGCCGTCGCGCACCACCACCACGGGCCGGAAATATTGGCGGAGATGACCGCATCCGTCGCAGCGCATCCCGCTCATCCTCTGACCAGTTCGTCGTAGTGGACCGCTGCGCGGGTGGGAGTGACCGTCCCGTCCCCGGCATCGATGAGCAGCCCGGCTCTCGCCAGCCATTCGACGACCTCGCCGTCCTCTGCCTCGACCCGCAGCGCCGCCGGTCGACAGGCGATGGCGGCGTCGAGGATCGCGAGCTTGTCCTTGTCCGAGGACACGAACGTATGTTCGCAAACCTCTGCCTGCGCCACAAGTGGCGCGCATCGTCAATGGGTGACCCGCCATCTACGCCCGCTAAGGGCTCATTTCTAGGGCGGGCGGGAGGGCTGCGGAACCCATAGCTATCCATGGAAGCGACCCAAAGATTTTGAGAACGATGTCCAACAGAAGGACCAGCCGTGACGGTGCGCCCGCCGCAAGAGGG
>JAFDWD010000138.1 GCA_018268695.1 Actinomycetota bacterium | reverse complement strand
CTCCTTCCGCGGCTTCTCCCTGGTCGACCCCGAGCTCCCCGACGCCATCGCTCCCCTGCTCGAGCGCCGCGGCGAGGCGATCAAGACCTTCGACGCCGTCTACGAGGGCCTCGCCGAGGCCGCCGACCGACACTTCGAAGAGATCGCCGTACCTGCCGAAAGGGGTTAACCATGAAGCCAATTCTTGATCCGGCGACGGGGTTCAAGATCGGACTGTTCTCGGCCAACTGCACCGGCGGGCTGGCGGTGACGAAGATTCCGGAGCGGTGGTCGGCTTCCTATGAGGACAACATCGCCTTGGCGAGGTTGTCGGACGAGCTGGGGATCGACTTTCTGCTGCCGATCGCGCGGTGGATCGGCTACGGCGGGGATACGAACTTCCACGGGGGCGTGCTCGATCCGGTGACGCTGGCGGCGGCGCAGCTGGCGGTGACCGAGCGGCTGACGGTGTTCTCGACGATCCACACGGCGTTCAACCACCCGCTGGTGGCGGCGAAGGAGCTGGCGACGCTCGATCAGATCGGGCCGGGACGGGCGGGGCTGAACGTGGTCGCCGGGTGGAACAAACCCGAGTACGAGGCGATGGGCGTGGACCTGCCCACGGACCACGACAAGCGGTATGCGATGGCGCAGGAGTGGTTCGAGATCGTCTCGCGGATCTGGAGCGAGCCGGGGTCGTTCGACCACGAGGGTGAGTTCTATTCGCTGAAGGGGGTCGAGGGCGATCCGAAGCCGATGGACGGGAAGGTGCCGATCCTGAACGCCGGGTCCTCGCCGCAGGGGATGGACTACGCGGGCCACAACGCGAGCTTCCTCTTCACGATCGTCGCCGACGCCTCCTCGGGCGGGGACAAGGTGCAGGAAATCGCCGACCTCGCCCGGGAGCGCTACGGGCGGGAGGTCGGCGCGTTCACGCCTTGCCACGCGGTCTGCCGGCCGACGCACCAGGAGGCCGAGGACTTCCTCGACTACTACGCCAACGAGAACGCCGACTGGGACGCCGTCGACAACCTGATGGAGCTGCAGGGCCTCCACGCCCAGTCCTTCACGCCGGAGATGCTGGAGACGTTCCGCGAGCGCTTCGCCGCCGGCCACGGCACGCTGCCGCTGATCGGCACCCCCGACGAGGTCGTCGGGTCCCTGATCGAACTGGCGGGCTCGGGCTTCGGCGGCTGCACGGTCAGCTTCGTCGATTACCTCGGCGAACTGCCGTACTTCGTCGAAGAGGTCGTGCCGCGGTTGGAGGCGGCGGGTATCCGGGCGCCACGCTGATCGGGCGTTGTGCCGGCGGGGGCGGCCATCCGAGATGGTGGGTCCTGGG
>JAFDWD010000137.1 GCA_018268695.1 Actinomycetota bacterium | reverse complement strand
GGCGGTGATCCTGGCGTCCACCCACTTCGGCTTCCCGCTCTCGACCACGCACGTGATCAACGGCGGCGTGATGGGCGCGGGGGCGGCCAAACGGCTCTCCGCGGTGCGCTGGGGCGTTGCCGGGAACATCGTCGTCGCCTGGGTGCTGACGCTGCCGGCGGCGGCGATCATCGGCGCGGTCACCTACGGCGTCACCAGCCTCTTCGGCAGCGGCGCGATCGGGCCGGTGGTGGTCACGGTGGCGGCACTGGGGGCGATCCTCGCGGCCTTCCTGCGGCGCGCCCAGCAGGGGGCGCCGGTGACGGTGCAGAGCGGGTGATCGCGATTCCGCCACTCGCCGAGATCGTCGAAACCAAGGAGCTGTTGCAGACGGTGGTCTTCGCCGCTGTCGCCGGCATCGGGGTGACGACGATCTTCTCGATCGCGATCTGGGGGGCGGCGAGGTTCGTCGACCTGAGCCAGGAAGAGCGACGGCTGCCCGCGGCCGCCGCAGCCGGAGTGGCCGCTCTGGCGCTGCTGGCGGTCGTCGCGGCGGTCGTCATCGGCGTCGTCGTGATGACCAGCAAGTAGAGGTCCCGACGGGCGGTGCCGGTCTTTCGTCCGGCGGGTTGCCTCGGCGGAGTACGATCTGGGGCATGAAGGCCGCGCGAAACGTCGCGATCATCATGCTGTTGGCGCTCGGGGTCGCGTTCCTGCCGGGCGGTGGCAACGCGGTCGCCACCGTGACCACCGCGATCGCGATGGCATTCCTGGCGGGGATCAGCTGGATGCTCTACACGCTGAGCCGGCAGAACCAGTTGACGCTGGCGACGCTCAGCGACGGCCGGCGGGCGATCTTCTACGGCGCGTTCGGGATGCTGGCGCTGCTGGTCGCGGGCCAGGACAAGCTCTGGTCCACGGGCGGCGGCACGCTGATCTGGATTCTCCTGCTGGCGGCGTCGGTCGTCGCCATCTGGCGGATCTGGACCGAGGCGAACACCTACTGAGCTCGCGCTGAGGCCCGCGCGGGCGGGTTGTTCCACTTCGGGCACACAATTGGCCCGCAATTGATCCAAAGCGCGCACCACACGCGCGTATTTCCTCTTCAGGGTGGTCTGCGTGCCACCCACGAGCGACGACAACGCAGGTCACGGGGAGAGAGGGACGGCCTCGGTCGAGTTGATCGCGGCTGTGCCCTTTCTGTTGTTGGCGCTCGCCGCAGCGGCCCAGATAGCGCTCGCCGGCCAGGCTCTCTGGTCGGCGAGCGTGGCCGCGCGGGCCGGGGCACGAGCGGCTCTGATCGGCGCCGACCCGAAGGCGGCGGCCCGCCGGGCGCTGCCGGCGGCGCTGCGCGACGGGGCGGTGGTCGAGGAGGACGATGACGGTGGCGCGGTCTCGGTGAAGGTGCCGGTGCCGACCCTGCTGCCGCAGTTGCCCGAGGTGAGCGTCGGGGCCCGGAGCGGGTTGGGGGATGGGGATGGCTGAGCCGGGCCGTCTTCTCCGCGGCCAGGAGGGCCAGGCGAGCGTCGAACTGGTTGCCGCCGTTCCCGCCCTGATCCTCGCCGCCCTGATCTCACTCCAGTTGCTGGCGACGGGCTATGCGCTGACCCTCGCCGACGGCGCCGCCGAGGCTGGGGCGCTGGCGCTGGCCCGGGGCGGGTCGGCGGCCGATGCGGCCCGCGCCGCCCTTCCCGGTTGGGCCGACGACAACGTCTCGGTGGCGGTGGAGGGCGACGAGGTGATCGTCCACCTGCGGCCGCCGTCCCCGTTCGGCGCCATCGCCGACCACTTGGCGGTCACGAGCGTGGCCGGGGCGAGGTCCGCGCAATGAGCCGCGATCACGCCACGGCAGATACCGCGATCAACTTCGGGCCCGTCGTCTTGGGCGGCGGCTCGGCGAGCGACGGGGTCTACGGGATTCCCGCCAAAGGGCTCTTCACGGCGCCGCGGAACGGCACCGTCGTCGCGGTCACCTCGGTCGGTGGGGCGGAGGGCTCTCGCGGGGCCGCCGCGGCGCTGGCCTGTGCGGGGTCGGGGGTCGAGAAGGCGGCGCTGCTGGTCGACGTCGGCGGTCGGCCACCGCGGCCGACCCTGGTCGCCTCCGCCTCGGCGCACCGGCTCGAGGAGCGCCTTGCCGCACGCCTGCCGGCCCTGCGCCCCGCCGCGCGGGGGGAGGTCTGCCACCTGTCGGTCGCCGCCGACGAGGAGGGCATGGCCGCGGCGGGCGTCGGAGCGATGGTGGCCCGTGGCGCGCTCGCGGTGATCCACGTCGCGCCGGAGATGCTCCAGCTCTTCCTGGATGCGTCGGCGGGTCCGCGGCCGGACGCCGCGCTACTGAGAGCGGACCTGACGGAGTCGCGGCCCTTGGTTGCGCTGGCGGTCGAGGACCTGCTCCGGCGCGGGCTGCGGGTGGCGGTGCTGAAGCGGCGCCTCGGCTGGGTGACGGAGCGGCGCGCCGGCTTCGGCGCCCTCGGCAGCGACTCCGGCGGCCTCCCGGAGCCGCTGCTGCGGCGAATTCTCGACCCGGGCCCTAGGGGGTGACGGCGTGCCAGACGCCGACGTCCCGCAGTCCCTCGCCGTTGGCTTCGCCCTTCCGGCTGTCGCCGGAGAAGGTGTAGACCGGCATGCCCTTGTAGGTGACCTGGGTCTTGCCTTCGGGGCGCTTGATGGTGCCGAGCTTGACCGGCCCGGTCGGCTTCGTGCCCGCGGTGACGAGCAGCGGTGGCCAGGTCTTGGTGCAGGTGCCGGTACAGATGAACTTGCCGTTGGTCTCACCGCTCAGCGTGTAGAGGGTCAGGCCTTTGGTGTTGGTGAGGACCGTCTTGTGGAGGCTCCGTGCGGTCGCCTCTCCGGCAACGGTCTTGGCGCCACGGGCGAGGGCCATCGGGACGGCCACGGCGCTGAGCGCGAGGAGGGCGGCGAGGGCGAGGACCGCGAGGTTGCGCGAACGGGTTCTGTGCATCGGTTGTGCTCCTTCTTCGAGATGTGCGCCCGGTGGTACGGAGCCAGGGCACCGAAGGTTCGCGACGAATCCGGGCAGGCGCTGCCGCTTGCCCTGGGTGGGTGCCTGGTCCTGATCGCGGCGGCGGTCGCGCTGGTCGCGATCGCCGGGGCGGTGACCGGCAAGGGACGCGCGCAGCGGGCGGCCGACCTGGCCGCGATCTCGGCGGTGCGCTCGATGCGCGACGACCTCACGTGGCTTCTGTCGCCTCCGCGCCTGCCGAACGGCGCGCCCAATCCGTCCCACATCGCCAAGTCCGCCTACCTGGTGCGGGCGCGCGACGCCGCCCTCGCGGCCGCCCGCCGCAACGGGGTCGACCCGAGCCGCCTGCGGATCGCCTTCCCGGACCGTTCCTCCTTCGCGCCCCTGCGGGCGAAGGCGACCGTGGTCGGCAGGCTCGACCTCGGCTCGGGGGAGGGGGCGGCGGTCGAAGCGAGCGCCGAAGCCGAAGCCGCCGCGCCGGCTTCGGGCGGCGGTGGCGAAGGCCCGGCCGTCGCGAGTGGCGGCGGCTACAGTGGCCCGCTGGTCTACCGCGACGGCAAGGGCATGAGGCCGGAT
>JAFDWD010000136.1 GCA_018268695.1 Actinomycetota bacterium | reverse complement strand
GCGCAACCGTGGAAGCCCTTGCGACGGCCCCCCACATCGATGCCGACGACGGTCACCGACACCAGGTCGAGCCCCATCGTGAGATCGTCGACGTAGGAGCCGTCGAGCAGAAAGGCCTCCCGGACCCGGCCTTCGACCCTGAAGTCGCGCCCCTCGTACAGGCGGCGCGCGGCGGCATTGCCGGAGAGGACGCGCAGGACCAGGCGCCGCATCCCGAGCTCACGGGCGCGGGCGATCGCCGCGTCGAGCAGCGCCGCGCCGACCCACTCCCCCTGCCGCGCCGGATCGACCGCGAGGCCCTTGATCTCCAGCACGTGGCGTCCCGCCTCCAGCTCGATCCAAGGACCGAGCAACAGGCTGCCGAGCACCGCCTCACCCTCGGCTGCGACCAGGACGTTGGCGGCGCCGTAGCGCTCGATGACCGGCCGCTCCGGGTCGGGCGGCGGGCCCGGGGTCGAGCGCGGCGACCAGGTGTCGACCTCGAGCCGGCGCAGGGCCTGCTCGTCGACTTCGCGTGCGGTGCGGACCTCGATCGGGCTCAGGTCGGGTCAGCTCAGCTTCGCCGCGTTCAGCCGGCAGTAGTTGAAGCCGAACGGCAGCACCTGGTTGTTCGCTTTGTTGATGTTGAGGCTGAGTTTCGTGAAGACGTGCTGCGCCCCCGCCTTGTCGCCCGCCTTCAGCTTCCTCCCCGCCGTGGCGAACAGTTCGGCCTCGGTCTTCAGGTAGGAGAACCACTTGGTCAGCCGTGCTTCGTCGGCGCTCGGCCGCGGCAGCGCTTCCAGTTCCTTCAGCGTCGCGGCCTGCTCCTTCGAGGCCTTGGCGAACTTCGCCGCCGCCGTCTTCAGTTGGCCTTTTTTCACTTCCGTGCGCACGCCGGCGAGGATCCGTTCGTTCGCCTTCGCGCTCGCCTTGCAGATCGGCTCGGCCGCTTCTTTGTATTCCTCGCGGCTCACTTCGGCGGCGAACGCGGTCGCCACCAACATCAGGGCGACGATGGTGGAGCCCGCGACGATGGCAATGGTCCGTTTCATGGCATCTCCCTCCCGCGGACGAACATAACAGCCCGCTCCTCGAGCTCGGCGACGTAGCGCGCCTTGCCGTCGATGTAGGCGAGGCGATCGCCGGGCCGCTCGGCGACCAGTGCCCGCTTCACCTCCGCGTAGCGCCGCGCCTCGTCGGGACGGGCGCGCAGGTAGTCGCGCAGCGCGAGGTGGCGAAACTCGTGATCGCTCCCCGCCGCGCAGACGTGGAGGTGGAAGCTCCGCGGTCGCTCGGGCGGCTTGCCGAAGAAGTGGAAGTCGGGCGAGTCGGGATCGGGCGCGAAGAGATAGCCGAGCGCCGCGAGCGGCACTGCGTAGCGCTCGGCCGGGCGGATCTCGACGACCGAGGCCTGCAGGTCGACGATCGGCTTCGCCGCCATCCCCGGCACCGCGGTCGAGCCGACGTGGTCGAGCCGCGCCGGCTGGTCGCCGAGAGCACTCGCGATCCGCTCGATCTCCGCCGCGGCGATCCGCGGCCAGGCCTCGTCGTAGTCCACGATCCGCACCGCCGGGTCGAAGTGGTCATCCAGGGATGGATGCCTCATGTCGGAACCTCCGCTCTTAGGCCCTTCGCGACGGCGAGGTCCGCGCCGCCGGTAGGCGACCCACGGTAGCAACCGCGATCAGGCCGCGGCGATCTGTGCCAGGAACTGCTCCTCGACGGTCGGGTAGATCAGCTTCTGGTCGTCGCTGAGGCCGGCTTTGATCTCGCGACTCATCTGGTCGACGGCGACCTCGGGGACGCCGGCCTCGAGGCCGTCGAGGGCGGCGGCGGGCACGACTGCCGGGTCGAGCT
>JAFDWD010000135.1 GCA_018268695.1 Actinomycetota bacterium | reverse complement strand
TCCACTTGCCGCCCTTGTGCGCGGCGCCGCGGCGCAGGCCGATCGGCTGCGGGTCGTGGACGATCACCGCGTCCCACTCGCCTTCCAGCCCGTCGGCGTTGATCTGGTTGATCTCGTCGAAGATCGCCCACTGCTCGTCGGTGAGCGTCTCGGGCGCCCCCTGCAGCGAGTTGTGGAGGAGCTTCGTCGCTTCGAAGAACTCCTCCTTGCCGAAGATCACGTGCCAGTGCGCGTCGACGCCGACGTCGCGCATCAGCGGCACGATCGTGTAGAGGATCTCCGACACGCCGCCGCCGAACGCGGTCGCGCTCACGTGCAGGACGCGTTTGCCCTTCAGCGGCTCGGCGAGCTCGAGGATCCGGTCGGTCGTCTCGCGACCGACGATGCTCGCGTAGTCGGCGAGCGACTTCTGTCCTATGGCGACTTCCTGAAGCAAGGCCGGAGTTCTACTAGCCGCGGCGGCCGAGAAGTATGCATGGTGGCGCTATGTGACGAATCGACGTAAGCGAGCGCTATCGACTGGAGAGCGCGGCTACTTCGGCTGGGGCACGTCGGGGCGCTTGCCGAGGGTCACCGCGATGTCGGTGCGCTTGTTGTCGCGGAGGACCTCCAGGTGGAGCTTTTCGCCCGGCTCCTTTTCGTTGACCACGTGGATCAGCGCGGCGGGTTGGACCATCTTCTGTCCTTCGGCTTCGATGATCACGTCACCGCCGATTTCGTATTCGGCCGCCTGGAACTGGATCGTGCTGTCGGCGCCGCGCAGTCCCGCCTTTTCGGCCGGACCACCGGGTACGACCTGGGCGACCATCGCGCCGAAGTTCGAGTCGATGCCGAGCTTTTTCGCCAGCTGTGGGTAAAGCGGGCTGCTGGAGACCCCGATGTAGGCGTATTCGGCGTGTCCGTTTTCGCGCAGCTGTTCCACCGAGCGTTCGATCGCGGTGGTCGGGACGGCGAAGCCGACGCCGTCGTTGGCGCCCGAGTTGGTCTCGATCTGCTGGTTGATCCCGACCACCTTGCCTTC
>JAFDWD010000134.1 GCA_018268695.1 Actinomycetota bacterium | reverse complement strand
CGCTGCAGGTTGGCGAACTCGTAGTCCTGCATCTGCACCGAGGGGATCCGCAACAGCGAGCAGACGACGCCGAGGTCGACCGACCCGTGCGCCAGTGCCAATTCCGGTCGCTTCGCCCAGACCACTTTGGAAAGAGCCCGCGAGCGCGACTCGAGCGCCCGCACCTTCCCCAGCTTCGACGCGCCCCCATGCTCGCCGACCACCGTGTAGTGCATGCCGAGCCGATCGAGAATCCCCACCGTCTGCCCGTACTCGCGCGTGGTGATGAACACCTCGTCCCCCCGCGCCTCGAGCCGCTCGATGATCGGCCGCAGCACGATCGGGTGCGCGGCCGCAGTGCAATCGACCCAGACTCTCATCGGCGCGACCCTAGCGGGGGGCGGCGATCGGTGGCGCGGCAGTCCTAGATGGGGTGTCCTGGGCGTCTCATAGAGGTCCTGGCAGGCTGTGACCTCCATGAGACGCCCAGGACCGGTGGGAGTGCGGGTTTCGCCGAAGGTCCGTGCGTGAGATGCCACACCCGGCGTGATCCGTTGACGAAGGCGTCGAGAACTGCACACTTCCGCGCGCCTTCGGTCGGTTTCCGTCGACTTCCGTGACGGTCCCGGACCTCGGACCAGGGCCCGAGAACGCGCTGCATGCATTACCGGGGCTATGGCACGGGTAAAGCACGCAGCGCGAAAGTCGGTGTTGTGGAACACGCACCGGATCCAGGACTTCTCACGTTCTCACGCACGAGAGCGTGGATTTCGCGACATCTCCCGCACGTCACACGCAACGGCGTCGCACTTCTTCCTCACCTTTCATACCCCGGCCGTCTCGGGCACGGTCACAGCCAGCCAGGGCCGTGACCGAGACGGCCGTGCTTGCCACAGCCCTTGCGTCCCCTACCCGGGACCCAGCCGACCCCTAAACCGAGGCCGGCGACAGCTGCGGATACAGCGGGTGGCGATCCATAAGGGCGCCGGTGCGGTCGGCCAGGGAGGACTTCTGGGACTCGAAGTCGGGGCCGAGGGCGGTGGCGATCACGGCGGCGATCTCCTCCATCTCGTCCTCCTTCATCCCGCGGGTGGTGAGGGCGGGGGTGCCGATGCGGAGGCCCGAGGGGTTCATCGGCGGGCGCTCGTCGAAGGGGATCGCGTTGCGGTTGACGGTGATGCCGACGGCCTCGAGGCGGTCCTCGGCGGTCTGGCCGTACAGGCCGGTCGGGGTGAGGTCGACCAGGACCAGGTGGACGTCGGTGCCGCCGGTGAGGACGGGGATGCCGTTGGCTTCCAGGCCGATCGCGAGGGCGCGGGCGTTGGCGATCGTCTGGCGCTGGCGCTCGGCGAAGGGCGCCGACGCG
>JAFDWD010000133.1 GCA_018268695.1 Actinomycetota bacterium | reverse complement strand
GTGAGGACGAAGCTCGCCAGGTAGTTGACCGCGAAGCGCAGCTCGAGGCCGTCCCTGCTCTCCTCGCGATCCGGCGAGTCGGGGAGGCCCGAGCCGATGCCGGCGTTGTTGATCAGCAGGTGGAGGGCGGGGAGGACGGCGATCTCGTCGGCGAGGGCGGCCACCTCGGCCAGCGAGGCGAAGTCGGCGCGGTGGGTGTGGACCCGCTCGTTGCCGGTCGCGGCGACGATCTCCTCCTTCGCCGCGGCGAGCTTCTCCTCGCTGCGCCCGTGGATGTGGACGGTCATGCCCATCCCGGCGAGGCGCTCGGCGACCGCGCGTCCGAGCCCGTCGGTCGCCCCGGTGACCAGCGCGACGGTGTCCTCCGGTGCGCGGCTCATGGGACCCTCAGCACGATCTTGCCCGCCCCGTGGCTCGCTTCAGCATGACGGTGCGCGTCCGCTGCGCGCTCCAGGTCGAAGGCCTCGCCGACCTCGATCGCCAGCTTCCCCCGCTCGATCAGGTCGCAGAGCCCGGCCAGGCCGACCGGGTCGGGCTCGACCAGGATCCCGGTCGAGCGCTGCTTGCGCGCGTCGGCCAGCTCGTGCACCTTCGGGTCGACGCCGCTCGGCACCAGGACCATCGTCCCGCCGGGCCGCAGCACGGCGAGCGAGCGCTCGGCGTAGGTCCCGGTGAAGTCGACGATCGAGTCGAGGTCGGCGAGGCGGCGGTCGAAGTCGTCGTCGCGGTAGTCGAGGACCTGCGACGCGCCGAGGCCTTCGAGGAAGTCGGTCTGCTCGCGTCGCGCGGTCGCGATCACGTTTGCCCCGCGCGCCACGGCGATCTGCACGGCGAGGTGCCCGACCCCGCCCGCGCCGCCGTGGATCAGCACGTCGTCGCCCTCCTGCACGCGGATCGTGTCGACGACGATCTGCCACGCGGTCAGCCCGGCCAGCGGCAGCGCGCCCGCCTCCTCGATCGAGAGCGCGTGCGGCTTGTGCTCGAAGTGGCGCGAGGGCGCGGTCACGTACTCGGCGTAGGCGCCGGCTTCGCGCGGGAACCACGGCATGCCGAAGACCTCGTCGCCGAACTGGAACCGGGGGACGCCGCCGCCGACCTTCGTCACCTCGCCGCAGACGTCCCAGCCGACCGTCAGCGGGAAGCC
>JAFDWD010000132.1 GCA_018268695.1 Actinomycetota bacterium | reverse complement strand
GCGAAGCTGCACGGCTTCCTCGCCTACCTGATGAAGTGCACGGTCACCGGCACCCACTACACGGTGTTCGGCTACGAGGGCAAGCAGGTCCGCGACAACATCCACAGCGCCGACCTGATCGCGGCCTTCGACGAGTTCCGCAAGGCGCCCCGCGCCCATGCCGTCTACAACATCGGCGGCGGCCGCTTCTCCAACTGCTCGATGCTCGAGGCGATCGAGGTCTGCGAGCGCGTCTCCGGCAAGACCCTGTCCTGGGAGATGGGGGAGGAGCCGCGGATCGGTGACCACCGCTGGTGGATCTCCGACCTCGCGCCGTTCCAGGCCGACTACCCCGATTTCACCCTGCGTTATGGGATCGACGAGATCCTCCAGGAGATGTACGAGCAGAACCTCGAGCGCTGGACGGCGGCACCGGCATGAGGCTGTCGGTGGTGATGCCGGCCCAGAACGAGGAAGGGTCGGTCGGCGCCACGGTCGAAGGGCTCGTCTCAACTTTGGAGGCAGCCGGGATCGACTACGAGGTGGTGGTCGTCAACGACGACTCCGAAGACCGGACCGAAGCCGTGATCGCCGCGATCGGGGTCGAGAATCCGCGCGTCCGCGTCCACAAGTCCCACTACGAACGCGGCTTCGGCAACGCGATCCGGGCGGGCCTCGACGTCTTCGAGGGGGACGCGGTGGCGATCGTGATGGCCGACGCCTCCGACGATCCGCGCGACCTCCTCCGCTACTACCAGCTGCTCGAAGAGGGTTGGGATTGCGCGTTCGGCTCACGCTTCATGCCCGGCGCCGAGATCCACGACTACCCGCCGCTGAAGCTCTTCATCAACCGGCTCGCCAACCAGTTCATCCGCCTTCTCTTCCGGCACCGCTACAACGACACGACGAACGCCTTCAAGGCCTATCGGCGTGAGGTCATCGAGACGGTCCAGCCGCTGCTCTCCAAACACTTCAACCTCACCGTCGAGCTACCGCTGAAGGCGGTCGTACGTGGCCATAGCTTCGCCGTCGTCCCCACCTCGTGGACCAATCGAACCTCCGGTGAGGCGAAGCTGAAGATGAAAGAGATGGGTAGTCGTTATCTCTTCATCGTGCTCTACGTGTGGCTGGAGAAAGTGCTGAGCCGCGGCGATTACCAGATCCGCGAGCCGCGGACCGGGCGCGCCGCCTAGCTTGCCGGGGCACCCCGACGACGACCTCCTCCGCGCCGGAGAAGGAGCGGGCAAAAAGGTCGTCCACGGCAGCGCCCTGCGGCTGGGCGCGAACCTCGCAAGCCTTGTCTTCGCCCTCGCGACGGCGACGCTCCTGCTCCGGCACCTCGGCGTCGAAGAGTCGGGCCGCTACGTCACCGTCATGTCGCTGGCCGGGATCGCGCTGGCGATCGTCGACCAGGGCCTCAACGTCAGCGCCTCCAAAGACCTGACCATGTGTCCACGCGACGAGCGTCGCGAGCTGCTGGCCAACGTGGTCGGCCAGCGCATCGTCGTCGGCGCGCTGGCCTGGTTATGTCTGGTCGCCTTTGCGCTGGCGGCCGGTTATCCGCAGGAGATGGTGGTCGGCACGGCACTGGCGGGTCTCGGAATCGTGCTGGTCGCGATCGGCAACTCGATGCTGGTGCCGTTGACCGTCGAGCTTCGCAATGCGGGGATCGCGATGGTGGAAATGCTCCGTGCCTTCATCGTCCTGGTGGGCGTGATCGCGCTGGTGATCGCGGGCGCGCGACTCGACGCCTTTCTTGCCATCCAGATCCTGGTCGGCCTCGCCGTCATCGCGGTGGTGCCACTGCTGGTGGGCCGCGTCGGCGTCGTCCGTCCCCGCTGGGAGCGCGCCCGTCAGCGAGGACTACTGCACACCGCCCTGCCGATTGCCGCCGCGCTCGTCCTCGGCCAGATCTATTTCCGTCTCGTCATCGTGCTGATGTCGCTGATCTCGAACCCGACCCAGGTCGGCTACTTCGGTGGCTCGCTGCGGGCGATGGAAGCGCTGATCGCGCTGCCGATCCTGGTCGCAGGCGTTGCGCTGCCGGTGATGACCACCGCCGCCCACGAAAACGTCGCCCGCCTCCGTTACGCGATCGAAGGCCTCAGCGAGGGCGCCGTGATCGCCGGGATGTTGGTCATCCTGGTGACGACCCGCGCCGCCGACCCGGTGATGCGGGTGATCGGCGGCCCTGAATTCGAACCGGCCGGGAACGTCCTGCGGATCCAGGTGGTCGCCCTGCTCTTCATCGCGCTGTACCAGATCTGGACGGTCGCGCTGGTGGCGCTCGGGCGGCAACGGCAGCTCATCTTCACCAACGCGGTCGGCCTTCTGGCGGTCGCCGTCTTCGCCACGGCGTTGGTGCCCCCGCTCGGCGCGAAGGGGGGCGCGATGGCGAGCGTCGCCGCCGACATCGTCCTCGCCGGATTGATCTACTGGCGCCTCCACATCTCCACCGGGCGGGTGACGGTGCGGGCCGGCTTCCTCGCGCGCGTCGCCGTCGCCTCGGCGGCGAGCGGTGCGGTGCTCCTCCTGCCGATCGGCGACATCCCGGCCGCGGTCCTTGCCGCGTTCGCCTTCATCGGCGTCGGCTTCGTCGTCGGCATGGTCCCGAAAGAGCTCCGCGACGTGCTCGGGCCCGAGGGGCCGATGCGGCGGGGTGCACGGGCGCGCTAGGCGACGTTCAGCGCGGTCGCATCACCACGATGTCCTGGATCGGCATCGCGGCGCCCTCGTGGATGGCGAGGATCTCGAACCATTGCGACCAGTGGTCGCGGACGTAGTCGTGCGTGTGGAAAGTGGTGTGGTAGCCGTCGTAGAACTGGTCCTCCCAGCCGTCGCCGCGCCAGACCGCGACGCCGTCGCGCGCGGTTTCGTCGCCGAGCGCGGCGGGCACGTTGGCCAGCGGGTGCTGGAGGTGCCATTTGAGTCCCAGCGGACCGTTGATGCACACGGCCAACGTGCCGCCTGGACGCGTCACGCGGGCGAGCTCGGCCAACCAGGCATCCTGGGACTCGACTTCGAGATGGGTGAAGACGCTGTGGCCGATCACCCGGTCGAAGCTGTCGTCACCGAGCTCGGCGGTCGGTGGCAGCAATGGCAGCGTGACCGCGGCGGCAACCGGCAGGTTGTCGCGCACCCAGCCGATCGTCTCGGCATCGGTATCTGCCGCGGTGATCCGCGTGTCGGGGGCCTTGTTCAGCAGGTGGATGGTCATCCGGCCGCACCCGGCTCCCCACTCGAGGAACTCGGAGGCCTCGACGATCGGCGCGCCGGCAGCGCTCAGGCAGGCGTCGTAGCACTCGACATGGAGGGCGCCGGAAGAAAGGAAGATGGCCTCGTTCCCCACTGAGACGCGGTTGCGCATGTCCGCCGGCGGAATCGGCGTCTCGAAGGGCCCGGCGGGGACCGGGAGGATCCCGGCGGGTGGCTCGCCCCCGTTCAGCATCATCTTGGCGAAGTCGACGCCGGCGTCGGAGTCGAGGCCGATCGAGAGCATCATCACCCGCCAGCCTTCCTCGTCTGCCTGCCGGAGCAGATCGAGGGAGGCCCCGGCCTCAGGTAGCAGTTTGTCGACCATCGGGATGATGAGGATGTTCGCGGAACGCGCCTCGGTAAGCGCTTCCTCGCGCTGCCCCTGCCCCTCGAAAACGGGTCCGAGGCCTCGTCCCATGCGCTCGAGGACGGCGACAGCGGCGCCGAGCTGATTGCCGTGGTCCACTTCGTCGGTGGCACTCATCCAGACCGGTACGGGAGTATCCATCGGCGCCACAATAGCTAGGGCCGTGGCGTCTTGTTCGCGCCACGGGATCGGTAGACTGACCCGATGCCTCGTCGCGCGCTGATCACCGGGATCACCGGTCAGGATGGCAGCTATCTGGCCGAACAGCTCCTCGACAAAGGGTACGAGGTGCACGGTATGGTGCGCCGGCTCTCGAGCGAGAACCACCACCGGCTGGAGGGGTTCCGGGACCGCATCAACCTGCACACCGGCGACCTGCTCGATCAGCGCTCGATCTCCGACATCATCCGCGCCTGCGAACCGGACGAGATCTACAATCTCGCCGCGATGTCGTTCGTCGGCGCCTCTTGGAACCAGCCGACCCTGACCGCCGAGTTCACCGGCGTCGGCGTCACCCGGATGCTGGAGGCAATGCGTGAAGCACGCCCCGAGGCGCGCTTCTACCAGGCCTCTTCGTCGGAGATGTTCGGCAAAGTCCGTGAGACGCCGCAGAACGAGCTGACGCCGTTCTACCCGCGCAGCCCCTATGGGGTGGCGAAGGTCTACGCCCACTTCATCACCGTCAACTACCGCGAGAGCTACGGCCTCTTCGCCTGCTCAGGGATCCTCTTCAATCACGAGAGTCCGCGCCGCAGCCTCGAGTTCGTCACCCGCAAGATCACCCACACGGCGGCGGCGATCAAACTCGGCCTCGCCGACGAGCTGGCGCTCGGCAACCTCGGGGCCCGACGTGACTGGGGCTACGCCCCCGACTTCGTCGATGCGATGTGGCGGATGCTGCAGCAGGATGAGCCCGACGACTACGTGGTCGGCACCGGCGAGACCCACTCGGTCGGTGAGCTTGTCGACATTTCCTTCAACTACCTGGGCCTCGACCCGTCCCGCTACGTTCGCGAAGATCCGAAATTCATGCGCCCGGCCGAGGTCGACCTGTTGATCGCCGATCCGAGCAAGGCGCGCGAGGAGCTCGACTGGCAACCAAGCGTCGATTTTGAGCAGCTTGTGAGGCTGATGATCGACGCCGACATGGCGCTGCTAAAGGAAGGCAGCCCCGTCTCCACCGCCTGAACGGGCCTGTGCCGGGTAACAGCGGGCCTCGACCCGCACTCAGCCGGCGGTGGAGTGCCGTCGTCTTCCTTGGGTACCTGGCGCTGGCGACGGTCATCTTCGGGCGGGGGGTGCTCGGACATCTGGACTCGCGGTGCATCTGCACCGCTTCGGCAGACCCGATGCAGTACGTCTGGTCGATGGCTTGGCTCCCCCACGCGATCGGTTCCGGCCAGAACCCGCTGCTGACCAGCGCGATGTGGGCTCCCGGGCCTTTCGACCTGGCGACTACGGGATGGGTGCCTCTCGCTGCGCTGGCCGGGATCCCCGCGACGCTGACGATCGGCCCCCTCGCCGCGTACAACCTGATCGTCTTGCTTGCGCCGGCGCTCGCCGCCTTCTTCACCTTCCGCCTCTGCCACTACCTGACCGATCGCGTCACCCCGTCGCTGGTCGGTGGCTTCCTGTTCGGCTTCTCCAGCTATCTGGTCGGCCAGATGAACGGCCACCTCCACCTGATGCTGGTGTTCCTGATCCCGCTCGGCGTCCACATCGTCTTGCTTCACCTCGACGGGAGAACCAGCAGGCGGCGCTTCGTCCTTTCCTTCGCCGCAGTGGTCGTCGCACAGGCGCTGATCTCGACGGAGGTTCTCTTCACTGCACTGCTCTTCGCCGCGATCGCGCTGCTCGCGGGCTGGATTTTCGCGGACGCGGACTCTCGGGATCGCCTTCGTGGCGTCGTGATCGACATCCTGATCGGCGGCGTGGTCGCGGCCGTCGTTCTCTCGCCTTACCTCTACTACGCGTTGATCTACGACACGACGCCGCCGTTGATCGATTCGACCCGTTTCTCGATGGACGCGCTCAACCCACTCGTTCCGACGCCGCTCGACCGGCTCGGCCGCACCAGCTTCGCGCCGGTCGCCGCGCAATTCCCCGGCGCATTCGTCGAAACCGGCGGATATCTCGGCATCGCGATCGTGCTGCTTGCCGGATGGTGGCTGATCTCGACCTGGCGGCGGCGGGCCACCCGCATCATGCTGGCCGTGCTGGCCTGCTCGGTCATCGCGTCGCTCGGCACGCGTCTCACGATCGCCGGGGAGCCGACCATCTCCTTGCCTTGGAAGGTGCTCGAAGGACTGCCTCTGTTCGAACAGATCATCCCGACGCGTCTCAGCGTCTACACCGCACTGATCATCGCGATCGCGGTGGCGATGGCCTTGGCTGCGCGGGCCGGGTCAAAGTTCCTCCGCTGGGGCCTGGCTCTCGTCGGGGTCGTGATGCTGCTGCCGAGCGGCGGTTCGGCCTTCTTTCACAGCACGCCGCCAGACCCGAGCTTCTTCACGAGTGGTCAGTACAAGAAGTACATCGACAAGGGCGAGACGGTACTCGCGTTCCCCTACTCACAGCTTGGCTACAGCATGGTGTGGCAGGCGCGCGCGAAGATGCACTTCAACGTAGCCGGCGGATATCTCGCGCAGCAGCCGCCAGAAGAATACCTCGACGAACCCGTGGTCACCCAGTTCTACACCCTGACCACGACCGATGAAACGCCTTGCATGATCCGATCCTTCATCGAACGCCGAGATGTCGGCGCGGTATTGATCGAAGCGGGTTCGGGAGAACCTTGGGGTCCCGAACTGGAAAAGCTCGGTATGCATCCGCAGTCGCTGGGCGGCATCGATCTGTATCGGGTCCCGTCGACGCTGCCGGCGCCCACCGGCTGTACCTAGGCCGCGCTCAACCGACGGTTGGGATCTACGCGGGTCACTCGTGGCTACCGCGGCGCTGTCGCAATCACGGCGTACTCGCCTTCCCGCACCCTGTCGGCCTTCCAGTCGCGGGTGCCGTAGGGGGCGATGACGTCGCCGCTGACGTAGCCGATGCTCTCGCAGAGCGAGAGCATCACCTCGGGGAAAAGCGGGTGCTGGTGGGTCGGGTCGACCCAGAAGGCCTTGAGGGCGCGGGCGGAGTGGGGGTTGACCGTCTCGGCGATCATCAGGCCGCCCGGCTTGAGACGGGTGAGGCCGAGCTCGAGGAAGCGCTGCAGGGCCTCGAAGGGCATGTGCTCGATGACCTGGGCGCTGAAGATGACGCCGAGGCTGCCGGGCTTGGTTTCCTCCAGCGCCTCGACCGCGTCGGCGAGGCGGACCGACTCATAGCCCTTCTCACGGCAGCGCTCGACCATCGTCGGGTCGAGGTCGACGCCGATGAAGGCCTTGCCTGCGCCGCTGAGAAGGTCCAGGAACTCGCCGCGGCCGCAACCCGCATCGAAGACCGGTTCGCGGTCGCCGATGATGTCCAGGTAGACCTGTTGGCGCCGGCGGATCATCTCCTCGGGTCCGCGGAAGAGGTCCTCGAAGCCGCGGTAGCCCTCGCCTGTCGCCTCCGCGGATTCGTAGCCGAGCGTCTTGCCGAGGAGGGGATGCTCCCGGTCACCGAGCCTGTCGTCGGACATGTAGGGCTCGGTCCGGGCGGCATCGACGAGGTCGTCCGCGCGACGTAGTCGCTCCTCCATCCGCGCCGCACCATCGGTCAGACGGGAGACCTGGCTCGAGAGCACCCCGAGGCGCTCTTCGTTGGCGTTGATGCGGCCCTCCCGCGCGGTCGTCGCCTCGATCATCGCGGCGAAGGTCTGGCGCAGATCCTTCAGCTCGGCGCGCACCTCCTCGAGCGATCGGCCGACCGAGTCGTTGACCTGATGCTGATAGGCGGCATAGGGCCGGATCGCGCGGTTATAGGCACGTTTGACCCGGTCGCGGACCTGGCCGCTCTCGCCCACCGGCGGCAGACCGCCGAGTCCGAGCAGGTGCTCGAAGTCCTCTTTGCTGGTGGGCTCCGAGGTCGCCGGACCGGGGCGCCGGAGGTGCTCGATCACGCCCCGGGCGCGGCTTTCCGCGATCCGCGTCTCCAGCCAGTCGGCGGCGGCCTGGGGCGAGTGGGTAAGGCGGATGTCGGCCGCGCCGCGGCGCGCCCGCTCCTCGCGCACCACCGGGTCGTGGACGACGTCGCGCATCGTCCTCGCCGCGAAGTCGAGGTCCGGATCGGCCCACCAGGCCTCCGGGTCGTACGGGGCGGCGCCGGGGCCGATCTTCGTCGGCGGTGCAGAGACGAGGAAGCTGTTGTCCGGGGTCATGAAGTCGAGGTTGCCCGAGTAGGCGGTGGCGATCACCGGCTTGCCGAAGTACATCGCCTCCGCCATCGTCAGTCCCAGCCCCTCGGAGCGATGCAGGGAGATGTAGCAGTCGCAGCTGGCGACCATCGCATTCTTCGCGGCGGCCGAGACGTTGTCCTCGAGCAGGTGGATTTCGGGACGGTCGGCGACCGCCTCGACGAGTTCGTCGTGGCGTTCCGGGAACTGCTCGGAGAAGATCGACTTGATCACCAGCGAGGGCCCCTCACCCGGCTCGAAGGCGCGCTTGAACGCCTCCA
Source organism: Actinomycetota bacterium (assembly GCA_018268695.1). The sequence goes on along the minus strand of JAFDWD010000132.1, from coordinate 20,016 downwards.
CCAGCCCGAGCGGATTCTTCCGGCGGAAGACGCTGCGGTAGTCGAACACGAAGAGAAAGGTGAAGCTGCCCTCGTCGGGCATCCCCAGTTCGGCGCGGGTCATGTCGGCGGGGGGCAACGGCGTCACCGGCACCCTCAGCGTCTTCACCGGGATCGGCGAGACCGGACGCAGCGCTGCGGCGATGAACTCGGTGGCGACCCAGACCTCGTCGAGGTGTTCGAAGGAGCCCAGCCACTGGCGGGGGAAGTCGCTGACCTCCCAGAACCAGACGCCGGCGGTGCGGTGGCCGTGGAAGAAGCGCGGCCCGAGCGCCGCGGCGACGGCGGGCAGCATGTCGGCGTTGACGCAGATGAGGTTGACGTCGTAGGGATGGTCGGCGTCGTGTATCCCCTTGAGGACCTTCTCGATCTCGGCGGGCTCGGCAGGCGTGTCGATCGGCGCCGCGTCGATGCCGCGCGAGTCGAGCGCCCCGAGGATCTGGCGGGCGACCTCGCCGACGCCGCGCTCGTCGGAGATGTAACCGACCACGTTCACCCCGGCTTTGATCGCGGCCTCCTCCACGTCACCCCCATCATCGCCGTCCGCCCCGTCGCCGTTCGAGCGCGGTGAGCCGAGCAGCAGGTCGAGCGAGGCGCCGGTTTCGGGGCCGAACTCGCGCATCCACTCGAGGTAGGCGACCGCGCTCGCCCCTTCGATGTCGGGGAAGATGTCGCGCAGGTCCTGGCGCCGCTCCCATACCTTGGTCCCGTAACGGTTGATCGCCGCCTCGCCGGTGCCATGGACGGTCGCGGTGAGGTAGTCCGTCAGCTCGGCTGCGCCGGACTCCTCGAAGGGGGTGCCCGAGAGGCGCCGGGCCTCGACCCCCTCGCGGTAGAGGTCGCGGCTGATCCGGTCGAGCTTCAGGCCGTTCGCCGCGTCGTCCCAGCTGTAGGGCCACTCGCGCGTCGCCTCGTAGTCCGCCTTCCGCAGCTGGTCCCCGTAGGCGTCGCAGATCCGCGCCAGCGCCACGTGCTCGCGCAGGGCGATCCGGTTCTGGTGCTTCGAGAGGTCGTCGGGGCGGCGCGGGTCGTAGCCGCTGAAGTGGAAGAAGCGCAGCGGCTCGCCGTCGACCTTGTAGCCGTCGCCGTCGATTTCCAGCGTGCGGGTGGGCAGGTTCCAGTAGGCGATGTTGTAGTTCGTCTCGTGCAGCAGGAAGAGGTCGGGCCAGAAGCTCGGCGCGAGGTCGATCCAGCGCTGGTCGACGAAGTGCCCGTTGGCCGGGTCGTTGACGCAGTCTTTCTCCAGGCGCTCCGACCACCAGTCGAGCAGTTGGTCGGCGGTCTCACCCGCGCCGAGGCCGATGAAGCCGAGGTTGTAGCTCCCGGCGATCAGGATGTCCTCTTCGGCCGGCTGGCGGCCGTCGCGGGGCAGCGGCTTGTTGAAGTGGGGGGTGAGGACGATGCCGTGGGCCTTTGCCTCTTCCTCGATCTTGGCGAGCGAGGAGAACACCTGGATGTCGGGATCGAAGTAGGAGACAGATTCGACCCCCGGACGGGCGAGCAGGGTGCGCAGCAGCCATGGCTTCACCGCCGTCGAAAGCTCCATCACGTCGTATATCGCGGCCATCTGCTCGGCGTCGGGAAGCCCGATGTCGCGGATCGTCAGCAGCTCGAACTGCTCCTCGGCCGGATCGATGTAGCCGGCCGGATCGTCGATCACCAGGACGGTGCAGTTCCCGTCCGGGTGGACCTCGTGGAAGGAGCGCGCCAGGACCCGCGCCTGTGCCAGGTAGTTCTTGGCGATGATCGTGCAGATGTTCATGTGCGGGACCTTGTCAGAGTCAGCCGTCGGAGACGGCCTCGACCCCCACCGGCTGCTTCCGCCGCAGGGTCTCGGCGGCGAGCTCCGCCACCTCGGTGCGCGGGTGGGGGACCCTGGCGACGAAGCGCTCTGCACCCTGCACCAGTGCCACCTCGGCGCCGACCCGACGTACGTAGTCGGGGTCCCAGCCGAAGGGGATCCAGATGAAGTGCGTCTCGCGGAAGACCTGCGCCATGAACCAGGAGAGGCCCTGGTAGCTCGGCGCGGAGAAGCCGAAGGAGTCGCCGAAGAGGACGGCGACGCGGGGGTCCGGCGCGGTGGCGTTGCGGAAGACCCGCCGGGTGCCGATATGGCCGCCGACCGCTTCGATCTCGGCGCGGTTGTCTTCCACGATCTCGGCCGTGCGCATGGTGCCCGGCTCGTGGACGATGCTGACGATCGGCGGTTCGAACTTCGAGCCGAGATCGCCGGTGATCGGGTAGTCGAACATCGACAAGTCGGAGAAGTCGGGCAACTGGATCCCGAGCGCGCCGAGCAGCATGGTGGCGAGTAGTTCGTTGCCGCGGAAGGTCAGGTGGGTGTCCGTGGGCAGGTACACGTCCTCCTCCCGCGCCGCCGCCTGCAGCTCCTCCAGCGGGTAGAGGATCTCCAGCCCGGGGGCCTCACGCAGGAGCTCCGCCGGACGCGGCCCGCGGCGCTCCAGCCGATCCGGGTAGCGGTCCGCATAGACGGCAAGCTTGTCGGGGACGACGAGAAGCGCCGAGGCGACGCCGATCGCGTCCATCTCCCGCCGGCGGGCGAGGAGCAGGTCGCGCCAGGAGTCGAGCCAGTGGGGCGCCATCTGCACCTCGCCGGTGTACTGGCCGACGACCGCGTTGGAGCCGCCGCGCAGCAGTAGCTGCCCGCCACTCCCGACCACGACGTCCCCGTCCGGGGACAACGTCCCGACGGGCGCTCCGAAGGCCTCGAGGTCAGGGTGGTAGATGTTCACCAGGGTCGGATTGCGGGCGGACTTTTCGCCTGCCTCGGCAAGGCGCACCGCGTACTCGTCGGAGTCGAGGACCAGGCGCAACAGGGCGTCGAGGTCGGGCAGCGCGAGCTGGGCGTCGAGGTCGGCCTCGCTCGCCTCGCGGCCGAGCACCTGCCGGTAGACGGCGGCGATCTGATCAACGGTCAGGCGAGTGGAGCTCATCTGCCCAGCCTACGGGCAGTCCCGATCCGCTGTCCGCTAGCGGCCCCGCAGGATCGCGATGTCCTGGACCGGCAGCGCGCCGGCCTCATCGATCGCCACCACGTCGAACCAGTTCGACCAGTGCTCGCGAAGGTACTCGTGCCGGGTGAAGGTGGTGTGGTAGCCGTCGTAGAACTCATCCTCCCAGCCGTCGTCGCCCCACACCGAGATGCCGTCCCTTTCGAAAGCCTCGCCGACCGAGTCTGGGACGTCGACCAGCGGATGCTCGAGGTGCCAGGCAAGGGCCACCGGGCCGTTGAAGGAGACGGCGACGTGGCCGCCGGGGCGGGTGATCCGGGCGAGCTCGGCCAGCCAGAGGTCCTGCGCCTCGACGTTCAGATGGGAGAAGACGCTGTGGCCGACGACGAGGTCGAATGAGTCGTCGGCGAGCGAGGACGGCGGCACCAGCGGCAGCGCCACGGCCGCGGCGACGGCGAGGTTCTCGCCGACCCAGGCGATCGCCTCGGCGTCGGTGTCGGCGGCGGTCACCCGCGCCGCGGGCGCCCGGGAGAGCAGGTGATAGGTCATCCGGCCGCACCCCGCGCCCCAGTCGAGCAACTGCCGCGCGTCGTCCAGCCGGACGCCCTCCGCGGCGAGGCTCGCGGCGAACTGGTTGACGTGCATGAGGCCGGAGCGGTGGAAGGTCGAGTCGGTGCCGACCGACACGCGCCGTCGCAGGGCGCCGGATGGAGTCGGCTGCGCATCGGATCCCACCGGCGTGGCGATCAAGGCGCGCAGCATCGCGGCGATCAGCTCGCCGCTGCGCGCGGTCGAGTCGCCGCCGAGCGTCAACATCACCAGCCGCCACCCCTCGGCCTGCGCCAACTCCACCAGCTCCAGCTGCGCGGCCGGGTCCGGTAGGACCTGGTCCAGCTCGGGCACGATCAGCACGTCTGCGGCCCGTCCCGCGGCAACCGCCTCCTCGTAGCGGTCGACCCCCTCGATGACCGGCTCCATCGCCAGTCCTTCCCGCTCGACCGTCACCATCGCCGCGCCCAGCAGGTTCCCGCGGACGACCTCGTCGGGCGGAGCGATCCAAACCGCAGCGGTCCCTGGGGCCATCACGGGGACCCTAGTGGGTTGGCTTGGCGGCGGCGGGCATGCGCCTCCGCGGGCGGTAGCTGCTGCGTTTCGCCCACTGGAAGACGGAGATCGCGCGGGGGATCTCGTTGCGGACGTACGGGTTACCGTAGGGGTTGGCCATCGTCAGCCCCGACCAGCGGGCCAGCAGCTGGGCCTTCTCCCACTCCTCGACGTCCATCGAGCGGCTGGAGGACTCGAAGTGGGTCATCACCAGGTCGGGGTCGTAGACGACGCGGCGGCCGCGCTCGACCTGCTTGAGGCAGTAGTCGACGTCGTTGTAGTTGACCGGGAAGGTGGTGGAGAGGCCGCCGACCTCTTCGAACAGCTCGCGGCGGGTCATCAAGCAGGCCCCGGTCACGGCGAGGAGGTCACGGGCGATGCGGACGGCGTTGGCGTAGCCGGGGATGCCGCGGTGGTAGCCGTAGTAGGGGTGGCCGGGGAGGCCGCCCTCGAAGCCGACGCCGGCGTGCTGGATGCGGCCGTCTTCGAGCAGGAGGAGGCCGCCGACGGCGCCGACGCCCTCGATCGACGAGTACATGACCATCCGCTCGATCCAGTTCGCCGTGCCGACCTCCATATCGTCGTTGAGCAGCAGGAGGTGCTCGCCGCGGGCGTGGACGGCGCCCGCGTTGATCTTCTCGGAGAAGCTGAAGGGACGGTCGAAGGGAACGATGCGGAGGCGGTCGCCCGCCGCCTCCTCGAGCTCGGCGATCGCGCCCGCCGGCGTGTCCTCGTCGGCAACCACGACGAGCTCGTAGTTCGGGTAGGTCGAGGTGTCGACGATGCTGCGCACGCAGTGGCCGACCAGGGTCACCTCCTGGTAGCGGATTTCGCGCCGCTGCCCGTTGGTGGGGATGATGATGCTGACCAGCGGCTCCTCGCGCAGGTCCGGCTCGAGGTGGTAGACGCCCGGGTCGTCCGCGTCGCGCACGACCTTCGCCTGTACGCCGGTCCGCTCGCAGTGGGCCTGGATCGCCCGCGTCCCCGCCTCGAAGGCCCACGGCTTCGCCGCCTCGCCGCCGCCCTCGCCGGAGTCGGCGGTCGAGCCCTCGATCCCGCGCCAGTGGTAGAGGACGCGCGGCACGTGCAGCACCTTGCGCGCCCGCTCGGTGACCTTGAGGACGATGTCCCAGTCCTGGGCGCCCTCGCAGTTCGGGTCGAAGCCGCCGACGTCCTCGACGATCCCGCGGCGCAGGACGCTGAGGTGGCAGGTGTACATCTGGGTCCGCATCCGCTCCGGGGACCAGCCGGGCTTGAGGAACGGCCCGCCGTGGCGGCCCCCTTCCGTCATCTTGTCTTCGTCGGTGTAGACGTAGTCGGCCTCGGGGTCGCGCTCGATCGCCTCGTTCACCAGCGCCAGGGCGTCGGGGTGGAGGCGGTCGTCATGGTCGAGCAAGGCGACGAACTCGCCATCCGCCATCGCGAGCGCGGTGTTCGAGGCGGCGACGATGCCGCCGTTCTCGGCCCGGTGCTCGACCCGGATCCGCGGGTCCATCGCCGCGCACGCGTCGAGCACTTCGCGCACCCGCGGCGAGGGCGAGCGGTCATCGACGAGGCAGAGCTCCCAGTCCTCGAAGGTCTGCGAGAGAACCGACTCGATCGTCAGCCAGAGGATCTTGCTCGGGGTCTCGTAGACCGGCGTGAGGACCGAGAAGCGGGGCATCGCCACCGGCTCAGCCCCGGCGCGAGGAGAGCAGCTTCAGCAGCGCGTCGATGATCCAGGCGGCCCCGGGCAGCGGGATCTTCGCCGCGATCCGGGCCATCCGCGCGGAGTGGTCTTCGATCACTTTCAGCTGGCCGCGAACCTGGCCGAGTTCACGGTCGCGGGTGATCAGCAGGTCGCGCAGGCGGAGGATCTCCTCGTCGCGCCGGGCGATCTCCTCGGCGCGGCTCGGCGCGCTCGGCTCGGGATCGGGGGACGCGGCCCGCAGGTTGATCGGGTCAGCCATCCGGACGAGTCTACGCAGGCTTAGAGCGCCTCGGCGATCCGGGGCGCCTCGCGGTTGAAGTACCACCAGCCGAAGCCGATCACGCCGAAGAAGATGACTGCCGCCGGAATCAGTCCGAGCCAGCCGCCCGCCGCCTCCACCGCGGTCGGCGCGACGGATTCGTGCAGGACCCAGACGCGCACCTGCTCGAAGATGACCGCGAGCGGGTTGAACATCAGCAGGTGCTCTTTGGTTTCTTCGCCGAAGGCGTTGACCGGGTAGAGGATCGGGGTCAGGTAGAGGAGCACCTGGGCGACGACGACCCAGATGATCGCGGTATCGCGGTAACGGACGTAGAGCACCGACAGCGCCATCGAGGTCCCCGCCGCGAAGAGGAAGAGGAAGAAGAGCGCCACCGGGAAGAGCAGCCAGGTCCAGGCCGGCGTGACGCCGAAGGCGAGGATGAAGACGAGCACAATGATCAGGTTCAGCAGCAGGTTGAAGACGGCGGTCACCGAAGTCGCCAGCGGGATCACCGCGCGCGGGAACTGCGTCTTGCGCACGACGCCCTCTTGCGAGACGACCGAGGTGACCGCGTTGGAGGTCGATTCGCTGAAGAAGGTGTAGAGGACGATGCCCATCAGCAGGTAGACGGGGTAGTGCTCGACTTTGGTTTCGGCCACGTGGAAGACCTGGGTGAAGACCAGCAGCAGGACGCCGAAGAGCAGCAGCGGCCGGATCAGCGACCAGAGGTAGCCGAGCACGGTGCCGAAATAGACGCGCTTGAATTCGGTCACCGAGATCAGCCAGAGCAGGTCGAAGAAGCGGCGGCTGCCGCCGCCCAGGGCGGACGGGCCGTTGACCTCCTGCAGCTCGGCGACCGGGGTGACCGGCGTGGCGCTCACGCGTCTCCCTCCGTCTCGAACTTGACCTGGTGGTCGAGCGAGACCACCCCGCGCGTCGCCTCGCTGCCGATGACGAGGAAGCTGATCGCGTTGTGCATGTAGACGGAGATGCCGGTGTCGCTGTGGACGCCGATGTGGACGAAGTAGCGCCCCGGCGGCAGCCGGTTCTCGATCGCCGCGGCGACCTCGATGCGCTTGCCGATCGGCAGCAGCTCGCCCGGCTCGGCGATCAGCGGCTCGCCGAATTCGAACATGCCGACATCGTCGGCGTTGGCGATGACGAAGCCGAAGTTCAGCCCCGAGGCCTCGCGGGTCAGCTCGATCGCGAGGTTCACGCGGATCTCCTCGCGCCGCTCGAGCTGCTCGACCTCCTCGCCGGCCTCGTTCTTCAGCGAGTACCCGAGCACCGTCGCGCCCTCCGAGTCCGGCGTCCCCAACTGCTCGGCGAGGCCGCTGTTCTCGAAGTTCAGTTTCAGGTATTCACGCCCCGCCTCGGCCGGCTTGCCGATGAAGCGGACGTGGCCGTCGGCCAAGAGCATCGCCCGGTGGCAGTACTCCTCGACCGCCGACATGTCGTGGGTGACGAGGACGATCGTCTTGCCTTCGGCTTTCATCCGGTGGAACGAGTCGGCGCACTTCTGCTGGAAGGCGGCGTCGCCGACCGCGAGCACCTCGTCGATCAGGAGCACGTCGGCGTCGGCCTGGAGCATCACCGAGAAGGCGAGTCGCACCAACATCCCGGACGAGTAGTTCTTCAGCTTCAGGTCGGCGAATTCGTGCAGCTCGGCGAAGTCGATGACCGAGTCCTGGCGCTCGCGCACCTCTTTCGGCGTCAGCCCCATCATGACCCCGTTGAGGAGGACGTTTTCGCGCGCGGTCAGCTCCTGGTTGAAGCCGACACCGAGCTCGATGAAGGGGGCGAGACGGCCGGCGATCTGGATCCGCCCCGAGTCGGCGCGGTAGATGCTGGCGAGCAGCTTCAGGAGCGTCGACTTGCCGGAGCCGTTGCGCCCGACGATGCCGAAAAACTCCCCCTGACGGATCTCGAAGGAGATCCCGTCGAGCGCCCGCAGTTCCCGGAACTCGCGCGAGGAGAACGGGTGGACGGCGCGCTCTTTCAGGGAGTCGACCCGCTGGGTCGGGATCTTGAAGGCCTTGTGAAGGTCTTCGATCCGGATCGCGGGAGGGGCGTCGGGGCCCGGCGCGGGGTGAGCCGGCGTGGTCATCAGCTGGTTGTTGACGGACATATCGGGGTCGCGGTCACGCGGGATGTTCCCGCGCGCCGTCCTCAACGCTAGCGCGCCACCAAGGCGGTCCGACGCGCTCATGCGTATGTCAGGCTGCCCCGCATGAACGGCGAGCCAAAGGTGGCGATCGTGGTCCCGACCTGGAATTCCGCCGCGCTGCTGCCGCGGCTGCTCGACTCGATCGCCGCGCAGGAGGAGCCGCTGGAGCTCTTGGCGGTGGACAACGGGTCGAGCGACGGGACGGTCGAGTTGCTGGCGGAGCGCGGCATCCCCCATCTAACCCGCGGTGGCAACACGGGTTTCGCCGCCGCCGTCGATCTCGGCGCCGAGCGGACCACCGCCCCCTACGTGATGCCGCTGAACGCCGACACCGAGCTGGAGCCCGGGAGCGTCACTGCCCTGCGGGTCGCGCTGGAGGCCGATCCGGGCCTCGGCGGCGCCGCGCCGCGCATCCTCCAGCTCGAGGGCGACGCGCGTGACCCGGAGACCGCCCGCCTCTACAGCGCCGGTCAGGCGCTGACCCGCGACGGGCGGGCGGTGGAGATCGGTGCCGGGGAGGGGCAGGGACCGGATGCCCCTCGCGCCGGTGAGGTCTTCGGCGTCTGCGGCGCCGCCTGCCTGCTGCGCCGCGAGCTCTTCACCGACCTGGGCGGCTACGACCGGAGCTTCTTCTCCTTCTACGAGGACGTCGACCTGAACGTTCGCGCCCGGATCTCCGGATGGCGCTTCGACTACGTCCCGGACGCCGTCGTCTGGCACCTGGGCAACGCCTCCTGGCTGGCGGAGGCGCCCCGGCCCGGTGCCTGGAACGCGCGCCTGGTCGCCCGCAACCGCATCGTCAGCCAGGCCCGGTTCATGCCGCTCTCCTCGCTGCCGCGAATCCTCGTCGTCGAGGGCGGAGCCTTGCTCCGCGCCGCGCGTCACGGTCGCTTCCGCGCCACCGTGCATGGCAAGCTGGAAGGCATCGCTCGCCTCCCGGCTGCGCTCCGCGACCGCCGCCGCTTCGCGGCGGCCGTCGATCTCGAGCGCGCCCGGGTCTGGCTCGGTCGCTGATCGTGACGATCAGAGCTTGACGGCTTCGCGTCGCCTGATGTCGTCCAGGCGCAATGCCACTTCGAGCTCGGCGTGGCGGAGATGGATCGAGCAGCCCAGGCGTTCCTCGATCTCCCGCAACCGGGTGGCTGCCGTGTGTCGATCGACGCTCAGGCGTGCGGCGGCCGCGCGGACGTTCAGTTCCGCCTCGAAATAGGCACGTAGCGTCTCCTTCATCGAGGGACTGCGCTCACGCGGTTCCTCGAGCGGCTCCAGGTAGATCGAGACCAGGGAATCGCCTCGCTCACGCTCTGTCACAGCGGGAACGAGAAGCAGCACATCCGCATACCGGGTGACAAACTTGCGCTGGCAGAGAGCGACCTGCATCGCGTCCTGGGCTTGGCGATGAGTCGTGCGGAAGCCCGACTTGCCCGATCCGGTCGCGCTGATCGCGAGTCGGACCCCGTCGCGCATCGACCGATCCAACCTGTCGATGGCCGCGTCGGAAACTGAGTCCGCCCCCATCCAGGACCACACCATGCCGTCGGGCCGGGGGACGATCAGTGAGGGGCGACCGAGGAGCGCCGCCAGGCGACGTAGGGCCTGCTCGGCGCCGTGGCCCGCGCCGACGATCGCGACGTGCGCCCCGTCGACGTCGTAGTCGAGCTCATCGATGGACACGGCGGCGGAACCCAGCAGCGACTCGACGATCGCAGCGATCCGAGCGGGCTTGGTCCGCGCACCCAGAGCCGACATCTCCGCGTGCTTGGCTGCGACTACGGGCATCAACCTGCCGACCGTCGAGGCCACCTGGCGGGAAACGCTGCGAAGGAGGGCGGCGCGGTCGAGCTCCGACAGCTCGGCGCCATCCACCTCGTCGAGCAAGAACTCCCAAAACACACCGAAGCCGATCGTGTAGCGGCCGAGCACCCCCTGCAGGGATAGGCCAAGGCGTGAAACGCGTTGAACCTGCATGACCGCCGAAGCCGGCACCGGTATCTCGGTCCAGTCGGCATCGATCTCGATGGCGAGCAAGGTGACCTCGATGCAGGCTCGGATCGATTCCCGCTGCCCTCGTTCCAGATCGGTCGACCCCTCCACCGAGGGTCCGTCGATGGTGCGGCGCAATCTGGCGGTGATCAGATCCTCGACCTCCCGCAGTCGAGCTCGCACCCGTTGACAAAAGTCGATTCGTTGCTGTTCACGGGTGTCGGACCCATTGAGCGGGACAGCCATGACCAACGACTTCTACTAGAACCGCAGACCTGGTGCAGGGTCTAACTACATGAAGCATCAAGAGATATTCGACCGCTGATCGAGCTAACACCGTGAGTTGATCAGTGTGGTGACCGAAGGCGCTACACACACACCACAATGGGGGAGTTAGGACCAGCCCGCTTCTGCATAGTAGGCCGGAGGTCGCTCCGTACAGGCGAGTGACCCACCGAACCAATCAGCGAAAGGTATGGTTACTTATGCGTAGGCTAGTCCTGATTCCCTGCGTTGTCGCAGGCTTGCTTCTGACCATGGCGCTCGGTGCTGCGGGCTCCGCGTCGGCGAACGCCGAGGTGTTCTGCTCCGCCTCGAATGCCTCGATCACCATCAACAACCAGAACAAGTGCTGGGGCCAAGGGATCCAGATGACCCAGGCGGTTGGCTTCGGTGTCGAGACCGGCGCCTGCATCGGCGCCGACACCACGCAAGGTACGTGCGCGCCATCGAGGCAATTCGCGCGGGTGATCGTGTCCGCGGGCGTCCACTACCCGTGGATGCTGGGAACCGGATCGACCTTCACCCACGCCTTCGGCGAAACCTACTAAGGCGTGGCGCGAGCACCGAGTCGGTGCGATGAATCGCCCATGGATTCATCTGCGACCCGGCCCGGTGCTCGTGCTGGCCGTCGCCCTTCTCTTCCTCCCCGCGGGGTGCGGGGGCTCACGGGAGATGCACCCGCCCCGGGAGGACGCCCCCGGTGTGACATCGCGACTCAGGGCGAGCTTCTCCCTCTTACGAACTCCCGCGGAAGGCATTCCTCGCGAGGTGTGGCGATCCGCGCACCGCTCGCAACGCCATATGCACTGGGACCAGGCCCATCGAATCCCGGTGTCGTCGTCGGAGGCCTACTGGCTGGTTCCCGGTGATGAGGCCGTCTGCGTCATCGCACTGACTCAGGTGCCTTGGTCGATCGGGCTGGTCTGCGCGCCCCTCGCTCAGGCGCTTCGACACGGCGTGGCTTATACGTCCCTTGGTCCCGCCCCGCGGAAACGGACGATAGTCGGCGTCGCCCCCGAAGGCTTCCGCCGGGTGACTGTTCGGTCCCCCAAGACGAGTACGAGTGTTCGTATCCAGGCGCTCGGCGTCTTCACGCTCCGGGACGCCGTTATGGAAGGGCCGGAACTGTTCCTTCTTCACCAAAGGTGAAAAGGCGGCCATCTGGCCGCCCCTCCACCTGGGATAAGTCGTGGGCCGTTTCGAACCCCGACCTGCAGCGCGCCCAAAGGAAGGTGGCAGACATGCGCATCTGCTCACTTGAAAATGACGCGCGCCGACATCGTAACGGCGCCGATCATAATCGTGTGGACGAATGTCAGTGATACTAGGGTGCTCTAAACCGGTAAACGGCCCATCACCGGTTTAGAGCACACTGCTATCGGTTTAGTACTGTGGCCGAAGTAGAAGGGAACTGCGGTTCCGAGTGAATGGGAGGGGAAGATGCGTAAGTACACGATGCTGGTGCTGGGAGCGGCGGCGCTTGCCGTTGTGTCCGTGGTCGGGATCGCTACCGCCGCGGGCGGTGAAAAGCCCGTCACGGTCAAAGTCGGAAACCTCGAACTGACGGCGAACGGGGGGTTCAGTCCGCAGGCGCTGTCGAAGACTAAGCAGACGCCGATCAGTTTCAAAGCTGCCGGTGAAGTCAAGGAGGCGGACGGCAGTCATCCCCCGGCGATCCGCGAAGTGTTCATCGAAGCGGACAAGGCCGGCGAAGTCCACCTGAAGGGCATCCCGACCTGTAGATCGGGCCAACTGCAGGCCACCGATACCGTGGCGGCCGAAAAGGCATGTGGAGACGCCCTGATCGGGACCGGCCAGGCCACCGCCGAAATCGCGCTCGCCGAACAGAATCCGGTGGACGTCAACTCGAAGATCCTCGTGTTCAGCGGTGGCGAAAAGGGTGGCAAGGCGACGATGTTCGTCCACGCCTACTTCTCGAACCCGGTATCCGGCGCGATCGTCACCACGGTGACCATCACCAAGCACAAGCACGGTCGCTTCGGCACCCTCGCCGTCGCCAAGATCCCGCAGCTCGTCGGCGGCAGCGGTTCGATCACCAAGTTCCATCTCGAAATCAAAAAGAACGTGGCGGGCCACAACCCGATCAGCTCCAAGTGCGAAGACGGCAAGTTGAAAGTCCACGTCACCGGCAAATTCGAAGATGGCACCAAGGCGGAAACGGAAGTCATCCGCCCCTGCACGCCGAAGGGATAGTTCCAAGGCCCTACCCGCCATCTCGACCGGCGAGGCCAGGCCCGCACTTCGCGGGCCTGGCCTTCCGTGACGTTCCCGACATCTCCCTTACGGGTTGCGCCCGCCGTGCCTTCAACCACGCCGATGTCGGCGCAACGCCAGCGCCTCGCGCGCGCTGAGGTCGAGAAGGGGTGCCGAGCCGGCGTCGAGGCGCGGCAGCCCGGCGCCGTCCCGATAGCCGCGCAGGCGACCGCGCAGGCCGGCGGCGGTGTGGTCACGGAGCACCTGGCCGGCGCCGATCGCTCCCTCGCAGGCGAGCGCTCGCAGCGCGAGCCGCGGGTCCCGCATCACCCCGTAGCGGCGCAGCATGTAGCCCCGGCTCCAGCCGGTGCGGGCGTACTTGGCGCCGCTCGCCGCGCCCAGGCTCGCCGAGTAGGCGTGTAGCGCGCGGGCGTCGGGCGCGAGGGTGCAGCGTCCGCCGCGTGCGGCGATCCGCAGGGCCAGGTCGAGGTCCTCGTAGTAGAGAAAGATGCGCTCGTCGAATCCGCCCACCGCGTCCCAGGCCTCGCGGCGGTAGAGCGCCGCGCCGCCGGTCGGGCCAAGCGGCGCGGGGCCGGCCCCGGCCGCCGCCGCCGGCTCGCCGTGTAGGTGGTCGAAGCCCATCAGGGTCCGATCGGCGATCACGCCGGCACTGTCGATCAGAGTCGGTTCGCGTTCCTGGAGGAGCACCCCGGCGGCCATGGCATGGTCCTCGCCGAGCGCCCCGGTCAGTGTCGTGCAGAAGCTCGGCTCGCACTCGACGTCGCTGTTCAGCAGCAGGACCCCGTCGGCGGGATACGCCGCCACCGCACGGTTCAGCGCCGTGCCGAAGCCCAGGTTCTCGCCCAGCTCCAGCAGCGTCACCTCCGGGAAGTCGGCGCGCACGGCCGCCACCGAGCCGTCGGTCGAGCCGTTGTCGACCACCACGACATCGAGGCGCTCGGTCTGCCCACGGAGGCTCTGGAGGGTCCGCGGCAACCACCGCTCGCCGTTGAAGTTCGGGATGTAGACCGCGGTCCTCACCGCCGCACCCGGTTCCTCAGGGACGCCCGGCGAGCCGCGCTTTGGCAGCCCGCAGCGGCTCGGTGACACGCCAGCTGTTGGAGCGTTTGACGCGCTCAAGCTCGCGCGCGGCGGCTTCGAGGCGGGCGACCTGGGCCTTCAGCGCCGCAACTTCGGCCGTCAGCTCGGCCACCCGCTCGGCGGTCGCCGCGTCGGCGTCGGGGGTGCGGTCGGTGTCGGCCACGGCCGCAGCGTACCTGGGTAGGGTTGTCGCCTCGATGGGCCAGGGATCCATGCGAACGAACGTGCCGCCGCCCGCGGCGTGAGCCTCAACCTCGAGATCGGCCTGATCCTCCTGCAGGAGCTGGTCCTGCTCGCGCTGCCCGCGATCGCTGCGGCCTGGTTCGCCGCCTCGCTGGGGATGCGCTCGCAGGTCCTCCTGATCGCGGTCGCCCTGGTCGCTTCGGGCGCCGCGGCGATGCTCGTCTTCTGGGGCTTCTACGCCTCGCCGGAGGTCGGCAAGACGCTCGCCTTCCTGATCGAGCTCGGCGCTGCCGCGGGGTTGGTCGCGCTCTGGCTCGGCGGTAAGGGGCGGGCCGAGATGCGCGAACTGGCGACGCCGCTGGCCCTCTGGGCGCTGGCGAGCTACTTCCTCGTCTACCTCGGCTACATGCACGGCTGGGGCGGGGACGCGATGACCCTGGCCGGCGGCCGCTTCAGCCACGGCCTGCCGAACGACAACGTGCTGCCGGAGACCTTCAGCGACTGGTACTGGGCGCACGGCCACCATGGCACGCCGCCGGAAGTCAGCACCTGGATCGCCAGCGACCGTCCGCCGCTGCAGATCGGCTACATCCTCCAGGTCCGGCCCTTCGGTTGGGACCACACCTCGACCCACTACGAGATGCTCGGCGTCGCCCTGCAGCAGCTCTGGATCTTCGGCGCCTGGGCGCTCCTGCGGGCGACCGCGCTCGGCCGCCGTTCCCGCGCCCTGATCATGATCGCGGCGACGCTCTCCGACGTTGCGATCGTCCACGGCTTCTACGTCTGGCCGAAGCTGATCGCGGCCGCGTTCGTGCTCGCGGCGGCGGCGATGGTCTTCTCCCCGGAGTGGAAGCGGTGGGTGCGCGACCCACGCGCGGCGGTGCTCTTCGCGGCGCTCTGCGCGCTCGGGATGCTCGCCCACGGCGGCAGTGCCTTCCTGCTCATCCCGCTGTTCGCCTTCGCCGCCTTCCGCGGGCTGCCGGACTGGCGCTGGCTCGGCGTCGCGGTCGCCTCGGCCTTCATCCTCTACGCGCCCTGGCAGGCCTACCAGCACTGGGCCGACCCGCCCGGCAACCGGCTGGTCAAGTGGCAGCTCGGCGGCGTCGCGGAAATCACCGACAAGGGCGTGCTGTCGACGATCGTCGACGGCTACCGCGAAGAAGGGATCGGCGGCACGCTCCACAACAAGCTGGAAAACGCCGAGGCGATCGCGGGGGTGGGGGAGATCCGGGCGATCACCGAAGAAATGCAGGGCCCCGAATCGTCCGGAGACCTCGCCCGCACGGTGGAAGACCTGCGCTGGGTGCGGTTCCTCGCGCTGCTGCCCTGCATCGGCCTGCTGCTGCTCGGCCCGTTGGCGATGGGAGTGCGGGCGCTGCGCGAGCGCACCGCGAGCGAGCGGGCCGGCCCGCGTCCGCCGGAGTGGCGCTTCGCCCTCTCCATCGGCCTCCTGGCGCTGGTGCCGATGGTCTTCTGGGGCCTGGTCATGTTCGGCAACTCGAACTCGGTGGCGATCATCCACCAGGGCACGCTGGCGCTGCCGCTGCTGGGGATCTGCGCCTGCGTGGCCGCGGCCTACGCCGCCTGGCCGCCGTTCGCGATGGGCCTGGTCGGCGTCAATTCGCTCTTCGTCCTCGCCCTCTACGTGCCGGCGCTGAAGCCGCCGGAAGGCAGCGCCTTCTCCACGGTCGCCGCCGTGGCCGCCGCGATCGCCCTGGTCGGCTTCCTCTGGACGGCCTGGCGCGCCCCCGGCACGGTCGGGGACGGCGAATACACTCCCGCGCCGTGAACGCCCGCTTCGCCCGCAACGCGCCGCAGATCCTGTTGGTCGCGGCGATGGTCGTGGCGGCCGTGGTGACGCTGGTCCTGGTCCGCCACCTCACCTTCTTCGCCGACACCTGGGAGTTCCTGATCAACCGTCGTCACCTCACGGCGGACGCCGTCTTCGAACCCCACAACGAGCACATCGTGGTCATTCCGGTGCTGATCACCCAGCTCTTCCTACGGGTCTTCGGGATGACCTCGGCGATGCCCGAATACGTCCTGCTGACGATCTTCTGCCTGGCGACCGCGGCGCTCATCTTCGAGTATGTGCGGCGGCGGATCGGTCCCTGGCCCGGCCTCTTCGCGGCTGCTCTGGTCCTCTTCCTCGGCCCGGCCTTCGAAGTCCTGCTGTGGACCTTCGAGATCTCCTACGTCGGCTCGATGTTCTTCGGCCTGCTGATGATCCTGGCGCTGGAGGAACGCACCCGGCGCGCCGACATCGTCGCCTGCGTCTCGCTGCTCCTCTGCTTCGGCTTCTCCAGCCTCGGCATCGCCTTCGCCGTGGCGGGCATCACGTCGATCCTGATCGGCCCGCGCGCCACCTGGCGCCCGCGAGCCTTCGTCGTCGTGATCCCGATCGTGCTCTACGGGCTCTGGTGGATCGGCTGGGGTCACAACGCCGAAACCCACCTGACGATCCAGAACATCGCCTCCTCACCGACCTACGTGATGGAAGCGGCGTCGGTCGGCATCGGCGCCCTCACCGGCCTCGGCACCAACCCCTCCTCGTTCGTGGTCGAACCGACCTGGGGACGGATCTTCCTCGTCGCGCTCGTCGTCGGCTTCGCCTTCCTCATCCGCAAGCGCAAAACGGTCGACCCGGCGGTCTGGCCGATCGCCGTGGCGGCGGTCTTCAACTGGTTCCTCACCGCCTTCAACTTCATCCCCGGTCGGGACGCGGACGTCAGCCGCTACCAGTACATCAGTGCGATCCTGATCCTGCTGCTGATCGCGGCGCTGCTGCGGGGCACCCGGATCAGCAAGCGTTGGCTCGTCGTCGGCGCCGTCCTCACCGCCTTGGCGATCGCGCCGAACCTCGCGGTGCTCCACAAGGGTCGCGATTATCTCGCCAACGAAACGATCCTGACCCGCTCCGACACCGCCGCCCTGGAAATCGCGCGCCCCACCGTGATCCCGAACTTCGCCTTCCCGCCGGAAGTCACCGGCACCGGCGCGCTGGTCAACATCGTCGCGGGCAAGTACTTCGAAGCAGTCGACGAATTCGGCACCCCCGCCTACTCGCAGGCCGAACTGGAAACGGCCCAACCGCAGGGGCGGCGGCAGGCGGACATCCTGCTTTCGCACGCGCTGCCGATCACTTCGGCGACGGAAGTCGGCGTGACCGGCAACGGACAGGGCTGTACCGCGGCGGGTGGCGCGACCGGTTCGTCAGAAGTGCCGCTCACCGGCGAAGAAGTTCGGATCGAGGTGCCCGCCGGGACGGAAGCGCAGCCGCAACTGCGGCGGTTCTCTGAAGTCGGTGAATTCCCGATCTCCCTGGCCGCGATCCCGTCCGAATCGGTGATGGCGCTGCACATCCCCGCCGACGAATCGTCCCGGCCCTGGATCCTGCATGTGGTGTCGAGCCGCCAGGTCCAGGTCTGCAGCGGGTGATCGGACGCCTAGACAGCATCGTTCCTGGGTAAGTAGGGTTCCACCGTCTGATGGAGCCTCTGAAGGGTCTGATCCTCTCCGGCGGCGCCGGCACCCGCCTGCGCCCGATCACGCATACCTCCGCCAAGCAATTGGTGCCGGTGGCGAACAAACCCGTGCTCTTCTACGGGATCGAGGCGCTGGTCGACGCCGGGGTGAAGGAGATCGGGATCATCATCGCGCCGGAGACCGGTGGAGAGATCCGCGAGGCGGCGGGCGACGGCTCGCAGTTCGGCGCGAAGATCACCTACATCGAGCAGGACAAACCGGCCGGCCTGGCCCACGCGGTGCTGACCGCCGAGGACTTCATCGGCAACTCGCCATTTGTGATGTACCTCGGCGACAACCTGCTGAGCCACGGTCTGCGCGGCCTGGTCTCGACCTTCGCCGAAGACGATCCGGACGCGCTGATCCTGCTGACCCCTGTCGACGACCCGCAGTCTTACGGCGTCGCCGAGCTCACGCCCGAGGGCGGCATCCTGCGCCTGATCGAGAAGCCCAAAGACCCGCCTTCGAACCTGGCCTTGGTCGGCGTCTACCTCTTCAGCCCGCTGATCTTCGACGCCGCCCGCCGCCTCGAGCCCTCCTGGCGCGGCGAGCTCGAGATCACCGAGGCGATCCAGACGCTGATCGACGACGGGCGCCGCGTGCAGTCAGAGGTGGTGCGCGGCTGGTGGAAGGACACCGGCCAGCTCGCCGACATGCTCGAGGCCAACCGCCTGGTGCTCGAGGAGATCGAGGAGTCGATCGACGGCGAGGTCGACGAGGACTCCCGGGTCGAAGGCCGCGTCGTCGTCTCCCCGGGCGCGAAGATCGTCCGCTCGATCGTTCGCGGCCCCGCCGTGATCGGCCCCGGCGCCGTCGTCGAAGACGCCTTCATCGGCCCCTACACCTCGATCGGCGACGATGTCGCGGTGCGTCGCTGCGAGGTCGAGCATTCGATCGTCCTGTCCAACTCGACGGTTGAGGATCTTGGCACCCGCATGGAGGCAAGCCTCCTGGGCCGCAACGTCAAACTGACCCGCAGCGAAGGCCTCCCGAAAACCCTCCGTCTGTTGGTCGGCGACAACTCGATCATCGAGATGCAGTGACGGCAGGGCGATGAAGGTTCTGGTGGCGGGCGCCCAGGGGATGCTGGGGCGCGACATGGTGCTCGCCGCGGGGAACGCGGGGCACGACGTGGTCGGGTTCGGCCGCGCCGAGATGGACGTGACGGACGCCGACCAGGTGCGGCGGCGGATGGATCTGGAGCGTCCCGACATGGTCATCAACTGCACCGCCTGGACCGACGTGGACGGGGCCGAGACCGCCGAGGATGCCGCCTTCGCCGTGAACGGGACCGGCGCGGGGAACGTCGCCGCGGGCGCGAAGGAGGTCGACGCCGCGGTCGTCTTCGTCTCCACCGATTACGTCTTCGACGGGCAGAAGGGCTCGCCCTACGTGGAGTCCGACCAGCCCGCGCCGCAGTCGGCCTACGGGCGCACCAAGCTCGCCGGCGAGGAGGCCACCGCGGCCGCCAACAAACGCCACTTCATCGTCCGCTCGGCAGGGCTCTTCGGCATCAACGGCGGCAACTTCGTCGACACGATGCTGCGCCTCGCCGAGTCGACCAACGAGGTGCTCGTGGTCCGCGACCAGGTCACCTCGCCGACCTACACCTGGCACCTCGCCTACGGCCTCACCCGATTGATCGAGGGGATCGAGTACGGCATCCACCACATGGCCGCGGCGGGCCAGTGCTCCTGGTACGAATTCGCCCGCGAGATCTTCGAGCAGGCGAAGACCGAAACGAAAGTGCTCTCGGGCACCACGGAGATGCTCGGCCGACCGGCGCCGCGCCCGGCGTTCTCCGCGCTGCAGAGCCAGCGTGAGCATGCGATCCGGCTGCCGTCCTGGCAGGATGGCCTCGCCGGGTACCTCGCCCAGCGCGAGACCGAGACGAACTAGACCGTTATAGCGACGGAGGAACCCACATGAAGCTTCTGGTCACCGGCGCCGCCGGATTCATCGGCTCCACCTACGTCCGCATCGCGGGTGAGGAGCACGACATCGTCGTGCTCGACAAGCTGACCTACGCCGGCCGCCCGGAGAACCTGCCCGAGGGCACGCAGCTGATCGAGGGCGCGATCGAGGACCCGAAGGTCGTCCGCGAAGCGATGCAGGGCGTCGACGCGGTGATCAACTTCGCCGCCGAGTCCCACGTCGACCGCTCGATCGATGACCAGGACGCGTTCGCCCGCACCCACGTGATCGGCACCGGCACGCTGCTCGACGCGGTCCGTGAGCTCGGCGTCGAGCGCTACGTCCAGGTCTCCACCGACGAGGTCTACGGCTCGATCGACTCCGGCTCCTTCACCGAGACCTCGCCGCTCGATCCCTCCTCGCCTTACTCGGCGACCAAGGCGGCGGGCGACCTCCTGGTCGGCGCCCACGTCCATACCTACAACCTCGACGCCTCGATCGTCCGCGGCTCCAACAACTACGGCCCGCGCCAGTACCCGGAGAAGCTGATCCCGCTGATGGTGCTGAACGCGCTCCACGG
>JAFDWD010000131.1 GCA_018268695.1 Actinomycetota bacterium | reverse complement strand
GCTGGAGTTCACCGCCGCCGCACTGGCGGCCGCCGAGCCTCGGTCCGACCCGATGGAGGAGGCGCTCCGTCAGATCCGCGAGGTGGCGGACGTGCCGGCAGGCCAGGCGCTCTTGGGCCCCGAGGAGCGCATCAGGGCACTCACCGCGAAGCTGGAACGCATCGGCAACATCGCCGCCGACCGGGAGCCCGACGAGGACTGGCGCCCCGCCTTTATCGAGGAAGTCGGGTCGGCCACGCCCGATACCCGACGGCGGATCGAGGGTCCCTTCCCGCCCACCCGTCTGCAGTTCGCGGCGAACGTCAGACGGTTGTGGCACGAGCGCCGTCCCAACCTCACGCTCAGAGGCCTCGCGGCCAGAAGCAAAATCGACGAGGTCGAGTTGGACGAACTCCTACACGGCGAACGCCGGGTGTTCATCGACGTCATCTATCTGCTCGCCGGAGCGTTGGTGGTGGAGCCGGCCGCTCTCTTCGAGGGGATCGAATGGACCCCGACCGCCGAGGACGGATCGCGCTGGCGGATCACGGGAGGTGGTCGACATGGCTGAAGGGAATGGGACCGTCGCCCTGGGCGGCGGCGGACCGGCGGATGCTGAACTGTTGGTGGCGTTGCGTCATGTGCTGCGCAGGAAGATCCTCCGGGCGATGTACCTGGACGAGGAGGCGACCATCAGCCCGAGGCGGCTCGCGGAAGTGCTGAAGGAGCCGCTCTCGAACGTCAGCTACCACGTCCGCATCCTGGCCGACTGCGGAGCCGTCGAGCTGATCGACACCGAGCCGGTGCGCGGCTCTATGCAGCACTTCTACTCCCCGACCGTCGATGAGCCCTGGGCCCTCGCGGTCCTGGGCCTGGACCCGTCCGGCGGCGAGGATTCGACCCCCGCGGCACGCGATCTTTGAGGTACAAGCGAAAGAAGGGAGCCAGCAGATGGTGTTGACCAAGAGCGGTCCGCGGCCTCGGCCGCGGACATCGGCTGAGGGCAGGCGAGCGTGACCGGGCGCGCAGCGGTCGTCTACGTGCCTGCCGGCGACCACCCCGCGACCGGGTCCATCGCGGCGGCCTCGGGCATCGTCGGCCGCCCCGACGGCTCAGGGCTGACCGAGATCTACCTCGAGGGCGGCATCTACGACCAGGTGAACATGTCGAGCCTCGCCGACCGGGTCGCCCACGCCTACGACCGGATGGCGACCGACTATCCGACGGCGGCGAAGATGGTGGTCCCCCAAGACGCCCTCGTCGCCGTCGGCACCTTCATGCCGAAGGAGGGCCGTATCGAGCTCACCGGCCCTGACTCGGAGGCCAGGGTGGCAGCCTGGTTGACTCACGGTGAGCAGCGGCTCGACCCGACCGAGCTGCTCTGCCGTCGGGGGCCGTCCTAG
>JAFDWD010000130.1 GCA_018268695.1 Actinomycetota bacterium | reverse complement strand
TTGTCCTTGCCGCGGATGTTGGTGAAGGTGTGGTGGACGTAGTTGTGTGAGTGCTTCCAGGACTCGGCGGTCGAGGCGTTGTCCCAGTCCCAGGTGGAGGAGTGGATGCGCGGGTCGTTCATCCAGTCCCACTGGCCGTGCATCACGTTGTGGCCGATCTCCATGTTCTCGAGGATCTTGGCCGCCGCCAGCGCCGTGCCGCCGCCGATCGCCAGGGGGCGGAAGCGCGGCAGCAGCAGGCCGACGCGCCCGATCACCGCGAGGCGCCGCTGCATCTCGATCATCGCCTCGATGTAGCGGCGGTCGCGTTCGCCGAGCTCGGCGGTGACGCGGTCTTTGATCGCGTCGAACTCGGCCGCCAGCTGCTCGAGCTGCTCCGGGGTGAGGTGGGCGAGCGGGCTCTCCTGGTGTGCAGTGTCGGAGCCGGGGACGATCGGTGCGGTGGTGACAGTGGACATGGGTTCTCCTAAAGCTCGATTTCGATCGCCCCTTCAGGGGCGTTGACGCAGGTGCGGACCATCTCCCCCGCGGTGCCGTGCACCTCGCCGGTCCGCAGGTCACGGACCTCGCCGGAGCAGAGGCGCCCGATGCAGGTGTGGCAGATCCCCATCCGGCAGCCGTACGGCAGCTCGACCCCGGCGTCCTCACCGGCGAGGAGGATCGGCGTCCCGCCGTCGCTCTCCGCCTCGATCCCCGATCTGGCGAAGACGATCGGTCCACCCGCGCCGGGGTTCGCCGCCGAGCCGATCACCGGCTGGAAGCGCTCCATCGCCAAGAGCCGCGGGTCGCCCTCGGCGGCCCAGTGGTCGACCAGCGCGTCGAGCAGCTCGCGCGGCCCGGAGGCGAGCGTCCGGCGCTCGCGCCAGTCGGGGCAGAGGCGGTCGAGGTCGGCGGGGGCGATGCGACCGTCGGTGCCGGTGACTTGCAGGTGCAGCCGGTAGCCGTCCCGGCGCTCGTCCAGGTCGCTCAGGTGCCGGGCGAAGATCACGCGTTCGGCGGAGCGGGCGGAGTGGATGTGGACCGCGTCATCGAGATCGTCGGCGCGGTCGAGCGCCCGCAGCATCGACATGATCGGCGTGATCCCCGAGCCGGCGCTGATGAAGAGGAGATTCGGCGGCACCGGCTCCGGCACGGTGAAGGTCCCTTCGACCCCGCCGAGCCGGACGACGTCCCCGGGGCGGGCGCCGTGCACCAGGTACGGGGAGACGACTCCGGTGTCGACCCGCTTCGGCGTGATGCCGATCAGCCCGTCGGGCCGGCCGGGATCGGTCGTCAACGAGTAGGCGCGCCAGTGGTGGACCCCCTCGACGACGACGCCGATCCGCAGGTACTGGCCGGGCTGGTGGCCCTCCCAGCGGTGGCCGGGGCGGATCAGGACCGTGACCGCGTCCGGCGTCTCCTTCTCGATCCGCTCGATCCGGCCGCGCAGCTCCTGCGTCGACCAGAGCGGGTTGATCAGTTCGATGTAGTCGTCGGGAAGCAGCGGGGTGAAGAGCGAGCGCACCGAGTGGAGCGCCTTGCGCCGCAGCTCCGGGACCTGCGGTACCGCGCCGCGCTCAGCCACGTCGGGGGAGGGTGTCGATTGCACGATTCATAGTTACCTCGTTTGAGGTTACATGGATCTGTAGAATCGTCAACGTGAGCACGGACACGCAAGAGGGCGGCGCGACGCAACGGACGATCCCGGCGGAGATGACCGTCGAGCAGCTCGCCTACGAGACCGGGATGTCGGTCCGCAACATCCGCAACCACCAGTCCCGTGGCCTCCTGCCGCCGCCCGAGGTCCGCGCCCGCACGGGCTACTACGGGCCCGACCACGTCGCCCGCCTGCGCCTGATCCAGGAGATGCAGGCCGAGGGCTTCAAGCTCTCGGCGATCTCCCGCCTGATCGGCGAGCACGGGGCGGACGCCGACCGCTTCGTCGGCCTGCGCCAGGCCGTCACCGCGCCCTTCGACGACGAGGCGCCGGAGGTGATGACCCGCGCGGAGCTCGGCGAGCGCTTCGGCGGCGACGACCCGAAGGTCCTGGCGAAGGCGCTGAAGCTCGGCCTCCTGATCGACCTCGGCGACGAGCGCTACGAGGCCCCGAGCCCGACCCTCCTGCGCGCCGCCGAGGAAGTGCTCGGCATGGGCATCCCGCTCGCCGCGGCCCTCGCCACGATCGAGAAGCTGAGCCGCGCCTCCCACTCGAGCGCCCGCGCCTTCGTCTCCCTCTTCCTCGACGAGCTGTGGAAGCCCTTCGACGCCGCCGGCCGCCCCGACGAGGACTGGCCGAAGATGATCGCCGCGATCGAGCGCCTCCGCCCGATCGCCGTCGACGCGATGGTCGCCACCTTCCGCCTCTCCCTCACCGAAGAAGTCGACAAGGCCTTCGGCGAAGTCCTCGAACGGGCGCAGAAGAAGAAGTAGCGCGAAGGTCGGCGGCGGGGGAAAGGGACGCAAGGGCTTGCGGCAAACACGGCCGTCTCGTCCACGCCCCTGCACGCTTGTCTCGCTATGCGAGACAAGCGTGCAGGGGGCTGGCTGTGGCCGTGGCCGAGACGGCCGGGCTCGCCGCAACGCCTGCGTCTACTTCTTCTTCTGGGCGCGTTCGAGGACTTTGCCGAAGGCCTTGTCGACTTCTTCGGTGAGGGAGAGGCGGAAGGTGGCGACCATGGCGTCGACGGCGATCGGGCGGAGGCGCTCGATCGCGGCGATCATCTTCGGCCAGTCCTCGTC
>JAFDWD010000012.1 GCA_018268695.1 Actinomycetota bacterium | reverse complement strand
TACAACAACCACGGCGATCCCTGGAAAGAGCAGCGATATTGGACGGACTGACCGCCGCCCCGCAGCGCGCGCCGGGCCGCTGGCAGATCGCCGAGGTCGAGCAGATCCGGGTCGAGACGCCGCGCACCAAGACCTTCCGCCTGCGCGTGCCGATGTGGATGCCGCACGTGCCCGGCCAGCACTACGACGTGCGCCTCACCGCGCCGGACGGCTACCGGGCGGAGCGCTCCTACTCGATCGCCTCCTCGCCCCTCGACGAGGGGATCGTCGAGTTGACCATCGACCGCCTCGAAGGCGGTGAGGTCTCGACCTACTTCCATGACGTCCTCGTCGAGGGCGACCAGGTCGAGGTCCGCGGCCCCTTCGCCTCCTACTTCGTCTGGCGCGGCGAGGAGCCGGTCCTCCTGATCGGCGGCGGCTCCGGCGTCGTGCCCCTGATGTGCATGCTGCGCCACCGCCGCCAGGTCTCCCCCGACCTCCCGATGCGGCTCCTCTACTCGGCCCGCACCCGCGCCGAAGTCATCTACGCCGACGAGCTCGGGGACGACGCCATCGTCGCCCTCACCCGCGAGCTCGAGGGCGTCCCGATCGAGGGCCTCTCCCGCACCCACCTCGGCCGCATCTTCCCCGGCCTCGTCGCCGCCGAGTCCTTCGACTCCGGCCTCGCCTTCGTCTGCGGCTCCAACGCCTTCGTCGAGTCGATGGTCGGGATGCTCCTGGCCGCGGGCTACTCCCCCGACCGGATCCGCACCGAGCGCTTCGGCCCGACCGGCTGACCGGGCGCACGGACAGCTGGGAAAGCTGGCACCCGGGGAGGTTTCGGGAGAGGTCGCACGGAAGGGTCACGGGAAGCGCGCGGGAGGGTCGATTCTTTTCCCTTCCGTGACCCTTGCTCCACGTTCGTTCATGGTCCTCATGAGCGGAATCGACGCTCGCTGAGTTGAGCCCCCTATGGCGCTGCTAACTCAGCGAGCATCGATTTGCGTGCGACAGAAGGCACACGGAGTATCGATTCGTGCGGGTCCCGTGTCCTTCTCCACGCTTCGGTGCGTGTTCCTCATCAGCGGTCGCGTCGCTCGTGCACTTGAGGGCGCCATAGGCCGCTCAAGTGCACGAGCGGCCGGGACCCTGTTGAGGAAGTGCGTCCTCCCGCCCTCCCCCGCTTCGGGCTGCGTCCCTCCACTCCTACGCCTCCCCGATCAACCTCGTCGCGGTTGCCTTCCAGACCGCCACCACCCGCACACCGGCCCGCAGCCCAAGGCGACCCGCCGAGGCGGCGGTGATCTCGGCGACCAGGGGCTCGGGGGCGGCGAGGCCGACGCGGGCGCGGGAGCCGATCGTCGTCACCGTCGTCACCTCGCAGGGGAGGCGGTTGAGGCGGGAGTCGATGGGGACGCCGGAGGGTGGCGCGGCGCCTGCCTCGATCGAGATCTCCCAGGGGAAGACGCTCAGGGACACCGGGCCGCGAGCGGCATCGGCGCTCCAGACCTCGCCGCCGGCCGGTAGTCGTACGAGGGTCAGGTCGCCGGCGGCGCTCGCCTCACCGCTCAGCACGACCGCCCCGGCGAAGTCCGCGACGAAGGCCGACGCGGGCGCGGCGGAGATCTCGGCGGCGGTCCCGCGCTGGACCTCGCGCCCGGCGTCGATCACGATCAGCTCGCCCGCCAGCGCCGCCGCCTCCTCGAAGGAGTGGGTGACGAGGACGACCGGGGCCGCGGACTCGGCGAAGACGGCGCGCAACTCGCCGATCGCCTCGCGGCGCGTGGTCGAATCGAGGGCCGAGAGCGGCTCGTCGAGCAGCAGCACCGGCGGCCGCGCCGCCAGCGCTCGGGCCAACGCGACCCGCTGGCGCTCGCCCCCCGACATCGCCGGTGGCCGCGCCTCCCCGAGCGTCGCCACCCCGAAGCGCTCGAGCATCGCGAAAGCCGCCGCACGCCGCTCGCCCCGCGGCCCGCCGATCCCGTAGGCGACGTTACGCCAGGCGCTCATCCGCGGGAAGAGCGCGTAGTCCTGAAAGAGGAACCCGCAGCCCCGGCGCTCGGGCGCAAGATCGACCCCGCGCTCGGTGTCGAGCCAGACCGAGTCCCCGCGCTCGACCCGCCCCTCCGCCGGCGAGAGCAACCCCGCGATCGCCCGGAGCATGCTGGTCTTGCCCGACCCGGATCGGCCGACCAGAGCCAGCGGCGTCGCGGGCGAAGCGGCGATCTCCAGGTCGAGGCCGAAACCGCGAAGCGGCGTCCGCACCTGGGCGGCGAGCGTCGCGGGCGAGACGAGGGAGTCGACGCTCACAGCCGCGCCGCCCCCTCATCGACATCGACCCGATCCCCACTCAACACCTTCACCCCCAGCAGCAACGCCGCGCTCACCAAGATCAGCACCGCCGACAACGCCAACGCCGCGACGAACCCACCCGGTTCGGCGAAGTCGGAGAAGATCGCCAGCGGCGCCGTGCGGGTCACGCCCTGCAGCGAGCCGGCGAAGAGCAGGGTCGCGCCGAACTCGCCCAGCGCCCGCCCCCACGACAGCGCCACACCCGAGGCCAGCCCGCCGCGCGCGCTCGGCACCGCGACCGTGGCGAAAGCCCGGAAGGGGCCCGCGCCGAGGGTCCGCGCCGCCTCCAGCAGCCGCCCGTCCACCGCCGCGAACGCCGCCACCGCCTGGCGCAGGTAGAACGGCGCGCTGACGAAGACGAGCGCGACGACGACCCCCGCGGTCTGGAAGACGAGTTCGATCCCCGCGTCGGAGACCC
>JAFDWD010000129.1 GCA_018268695.1 Actinomycetota bacterium | reverse complement strand
GGTCGCGGGCACGGTTGGCCGCCTCGGAGTAGACCCGCGCCGTCTCGGCGGCACCGCCGAGCTCGGCCGGCGCGATCAGCGTCAGCGACTCCAGCCGCGCCTTCGGCTTGTCCTCCTCGTCCTCGCCGTCGCCCTTGCCCTTGAAGCGGTCGAAGCGGTAGGCGCCGAGGATCGTGCCGGTGACGATCGCCTCCGCGGCCGCCGCCTCGTCCTCACAGGCCGGGAGCGCCCAGGCAAGCGAGGTCGCGTCGACCTTCGCCGCCTCGGCGGCGACCAGCGCCGCCAGCACCCGCAGCTTCTCGGCGTCGAGCTCGTCGCGCTCGCCCAGCCCGACCACCAGCAGCCGCTCCGGGCTGCCCGGGTAGAGCCGCGTCATCGTCTTGAAGGATCCCTTCGCGTCGCCCGCGCCCGGTGCTCCCGCGACCTCCTCCGGCAGCGCCTCACCCTCGTAGAGCCCGATCGCGACGAGTGTCGCGTCGGCGTCTTGCAGTGACCCTTGTCTCACATCGATCTTCATAGGAGCGCGAGTCTAAAGAGGCGGGAGAAGCGGTCGATGCCGCTATCGTCCCGAGCGGCGAGGCGCCCGTCCGTCGGGCCCATAAACGGAGAGGAAAGGCCTAGATGTCCAGCTCAGTGATCCTTGGTACCGCGCGCACCCCGGTCGGCAAGATGGGCGGCGCCCTGTCTTCGGTCGAAGCCCCCGAGCTCGGTGGGATCGCCATCCGGGGCGCACTCGAGCGCTCCGGTGTCGCGCCCGAGCAGATCCAGGAAGTCATCTTCGGCCAGGTCCTCCAGGCCGGCCAGGGCCAGATCCCCTCGCGCCAGGCCCAGATCAAGGGCGGCATCCCGAAGGAGGTCCCCTCGGCGACGATCAACAAGGTCTGTGCCTCGGGCATGCGCACGCTCGGCCTCGCCGACCAGGCGATCCGCGTCGGTGACCTCGACGTCGCCGTGACCGGTGTCATGGAGTCGATGTCGAAGGCTCCGTACCTGCTCCCGAACGCCCGCTTCGGCTTCCGGATGGGCGACGTGCAGGCGCTCGACGCGATGACCCACGACGGGCTCACCAATTCCTTCACCGGCAAGCAGATGATCAACGAGGCCTCCGAGGTCTCCAACGAGCTCGAGATCACCCGCGCCGACATGGACAAATTCGCCGT
>JAFDWD010000128.1 GCA_018268695.1 Actinomycetota bacterium | reverse complement strand
TGGCGCCGAAGGTGAGGACGATGAAGGCGACCTCGAGGCCCTCCAGCAGCACCGCTTTGAAGGAGATCGCGAAGGCGTAGCCGTCGAACCCCGGAGCCACCGGCGCGGCGGCCGCCTCGGCCTCCTCCTCCTCGAAGATCGCCTCCTCGTCGTGCTTCTCCTTGGCGCCGGCGGCGCGCAGGATCGCCTTGCGCAGCCACTGCAGGCCGAAGGTGAGGAGCAGGCCGCCGACGACGACGCGCAGGACGCCGAGCGGCAGCACGGTCAGCGCGGGGCCGAGCACCGCGACCACCGCGGCGAGGGCCAGCGTCGCCGCTCCCACCCCGGCCAGGGCGGGCGGCCAGTGCCGCATCGTCCCCACCGCGAGGACGATCGTGAACGCCTCGACCGCCTCCACCGCGCAGGCGAGGAAGACCGAGACCGCGAGGCTGAGCTCCGCGCCGGTCATGCGTGCACCGCGGACACAAGGGGCAGGGAGAGCCAGACGTCCGCGCCGCCCTGCTCCCGGTTGACGGCGCCGGCGCGCCCGCCGTGGGCCTCGGCGACGGTGGCGACGATCGCGAGGCCGAGACCGGCGCCGCCCTCGCGGACGCCGGGCGCGCGGCTGAAGCGCTCGAAGGCGCGCGGGAGGAAGTCGGGCGGGAAGCCCGCGCCTTCGTCGGTGACGTGGATCTCGACCGACTCGTCGGCGCGGCGGGCGGAGAGGACGATCGTCCCGGCCCCGTAGCGCAGCGCGTTGTCGACGAGGGTGCCGATCGCCTGGTCGACCCGCAGGCGGTCGGCGCGCGGGGCGAGCCCGGCGCCCGCGCCGACCTCGATCCGCCGCCCGGCTTCTTCGGCGCGGCGGGCGAAGCGGCGCTCGACCGTCTCGAAAGCCTCGTCGAGGCGCAGCGGCTCGAGGCACAGCGGCAGCTCGCCGCGCTCGGTCTGGGCGATCGT
Organism: Actinomycetota bacterium; assembly: GCA_018268695.1. The sequence goes on along the minus strand of JAFDWD010000128.1, from coordinate 76 downwards.
CAGCAGGTCCTCGGAGAGCTGCGTCAGGCGATCGGTCTCCTCGGCGGCGCTCGCCAGGGCGGCGCGGAGCTCCTCC
>JAFDWD010000127.1 GCA_018268695.1 Actinomycetota bacterium | reverse complement strand
CATCGACAGGTCCCACTCCTCGTCGGTCACGTCCTCGAGCAGGTGGGCGACGAAGGGGACGCCGGCGTTGCTGAAGTAGGTGTCGACGGCGCCGAACCGCTCGACCGTCTCGTCGACCATCGCCTTCACCCCGTCGGCGTCGGTCACGTCGAGCGTGCGGGTGACGAGCGCGTCGCCTCCGTGGGCGTCCTCGAGCTTCTTCAGCCCCTCCTCTTTGAGGTCGACCGCGACGACGTTGCCGCCCTCTTCGAGGAAGCGCTCCGCCGCCGCGTACCCCATGCCCGAGCCGGCGCCGGTGATGATCGAGGTCTTGCCGGTGAGGCGCGGCCCCACCGAGGAGACCTTCGCCTTCGTGTCAGTCGTCATTCGCTCTCCACCTTTACGCAAACATTCTTGATTTGTGTGTATTCGAGGAAGCCGGCGACGCCCTTCTCGCGGCCGACGCCGCTCCTCTTGAAGCCACCGAAGGGGATCTCGATCCCGGTCCCGGCGCCGTACGCGTTGACGAAGACCTGGCCGCAGTCGAGGCGGTCGGCGACCCGGTGGGCGCGCGAGACGTCGCCGGTCCAGACCGAGGCCATCAGGCCGAAGCGGGTGCCGTTGGCGAGCGCGATCGCCCCGCGCTCGTCGGCGAAGGACTGAGTCGAGAGGACCGGGCCGAAGATCTCCTCCTGGATCAGGGCGCTGTCGGGCGCGGCCTCGTCGAAGACGGTCGGCTCGACGTAGAAGCCGCCGGGGTCGACGCCGTCCGGGGCGCCACCGCCGGTGAGGAGCCGGGCGCCGCTCTCGCGGCCGCCGGCGATCGCCGCCAGCACCTTGTCGCGCTGGGCGGCATCGATGACCGGGCCCATCTGCGGGCTCTCGACCGCGCGGCCGACCTGCGTCGCCCGCATCCGCTCGACGATCGCCTCGACCACCCCGGCGCGGACGGAGCGCTCGACCAGCACGCGCGTTCCCGCCGAGCACACCTGCCCGGCGCTCCAGACGAGGCTGTCGACGATCGTCGTCGCGGCCACCTCGAGATCGGCGTCGGCGAAGACGACCTGCGGCGACTTGCCGCCCAGCTCGAGGGTGACCGGGGTGAAGTTCTCGTTCGCCGCGGCGAGCACCAGCTTGCCGGTCGCCTCCGAGCCGGTGAAGGTGACGCGATCGACGCCGGGGTGGCCGACCAGCGCGGCGCCCGCCTCGCCGAAGCCGGTGACGACGTTCAGCGCGCCGGCCGGGAGGCCCGCGTCGCCGACCACCTTCGCCAGCGCGAGCGGGCCGAGCGGCGCCTGCGGGGCCGCCTTGGCGACGGCGACGTTGCCCGCCGCCAGCGCCGGGGCGGCGGAGCGGGCGAGGATCTGGAAGGGCGAGTTGTAGGGGACGACCACCGCGCAGACGCCCCAGGGCTGGCGCCGCGTGTAGTCGAGGAAGCCCTCGCCGAGCGGGACCACCTCGCCGCCGATCTTGTCGGCGAGGCCGCCGTAGAACTCGAAGTAGCGCGCCGCCGCCTCGACGTCGCGGGCGACCGCGGGGAGCGGCAGGCCGCCGTCCCGGGAGCCGAGCTCGGCGAGCGCGTCGGCCTCGGCGCGGAGGGCGAGCGCGATCCGGTTGCAGAGGCGCCCGCGCTCGGCCGGGGCGACGCGGCGCCAGTCCTCGAAGGCGCCGCGGGCGGCGGCCACCGCGCGGTCGACGTCCCCGGCCCCACCCGTGGGCACGGCGGCGAGACGCTCGCCCGTCGAGGGGTCCAGCACCTCGAACTCTCCGCCATCGAGCGCAGCAACCCAGTCTCCGCCGATGACCTGCCTGTCGGGGATCGCGACGGTCACCTGCCCAACAGCATTGGACAACGTCCACCCAGAGTGGACAGTCGTTTCCGCTAGTCCTTCACTGCACCCGCAAGCCCGCGCGGCGCTTGGCGCCGGTCTCCGATCGATCGTGGGCGATGATCCAGAGCAGGCGCGCCGGTTTCGCCGAGCGGTTGACGACGCGGTGGGGGCGCTCGGCGTCGAAGGAGATGTAGTCGCCGCGGCGGAGGGTCTCCTCGGTCTCTTCGATCTGGACGACGACCTGGCCGGAGAGCACCAGGCCGTAGTCGCGGCCGGAGTGCTTGGCGAGGTGCGGGCGCATCTCGCCGCCGGGGTCGAAGGCCAGCTCGATCACGTCGAGGTAGGGGTCGTCGACGTGCATCATGAATTCGCGCCGCACCGTCTCGTCGTCGACGACGATCCGCTCCTCGCGGCGGACCACCGGGGAGACGTCGCCCTCGCCCGGGTCGTCGAGGAGGTAGCCGGGGCGGGTGCCGAGCGCGTCGGCGATCGCCACCAGGGAGGTGAGCGAAGGGCTCGCCTCGCCACGCTCGATGTGGCTGAGCAGGCTGGCGCTGATCTGCGCCACCGAGGCGACCGCCCGCAGGCTCAGCCCCTGCTCCAGCCGCAGCGCCCGGATCCGCGCGCCGAGCCCGGCGGTGACCGCCGCCGCCCGGTCGCTGCGGCTCTCCCCGCCTGTCGCCGCCACTTTCGCCACCTTGCCGCGCTCCGTCATCAGCTCGGCGGCATCGTATGCCGTCGCGTCGAAGCGCCCCTCGACCGGTCAGACTTCGGGCCCGATGTCCGACGCCACCTTCATCGACTGGACCCGGATCGGCAGCGCGGGGACCACGGTCGCGGTCAAGGACCTGATCGACATCGCCGACCTGCCGACCACAGCGGGCTGCCGGGCGATCGCGCGCGCCGCCGTCCCGGCGACCGCCGACGCCGCCTGCATGGCCGGGCTGCGCGCCGCGATCGAGGCAGGGGAGGCGCGGATCGTCGGCAAGACCAATCT
>JAFDWD010000126.1 GCA_018268695.1 Actinomycetota bacterium | reverse complement strand
TCCGGCTCGTCGAGCCAGATCTTGTCCGTCTCGGCACGCAGGTCCGCGCAGAGGTCGTCGATCTTTGACATCAGGCTTGCTCCTTCTCGTCGACGACGCGGACGGTGACGTCGATGGGGTCGTGGGAAACGGTGTTGGAGAGCCAGACCTCGCGACCGACGACGCGCATGTCGTCGAGGTCCTCGTCGACGACCTGGGCGACCGGCGGGAAACCGGGAAGCGGCTCGGTGATCCGGCCGTAGAAGAGGCCGAGGGTCTTGTAGTTGTCGGTGCTCAGGGTGAGCGTGCCGTGCGGCATCTCGGTCAGCAGCATGTGCTTGGCCGGGACGGTGCCGACGACTCGGGTCGGCGCGTACATGCCTTCGCCGGAGGCCGTGGTGTGGGAGTAGATCGTCGTGAACGGGAGACTCTCGACGAAAAGCTCACACAGCTGCGGGTTCATGTCCCAGAGCAGCTTCGCGTGGAGCGTCTTCCCGATCTTCGGGAAGTCCAGCTCGAGCGTCGTTGGACGACTGCCATCTGCCATAAGGCATTGGTCCTTTCCTAGGTCGCGTGAGAAGGCCATCGATCGACGGCCAGGACGGGCCGACCCCTGGTGGGTTGTCGCCCCGACCCGAAATTCAGCATACATCTATTCATTCAGGAGTCAAGTGTGTAGACTAAGATCATGCAGCCGGGTATGCGGAGACGCATCAGGGGTGATGCGGGATGAGATCGGCGTTGCGGGCGATGGACGTCTTGGAGCTCCTCGCGCGCCAGCCCTCACCGCTGCAGGCCTCCACGGTCGCCCGGCTCTGCGGCATCCCCCGTTCCAGCTCCTACCGGCTGCTCAACGCCCTCGCCGAACGTGACTTCGTCGCCTCCACCGGCGCCGGGCGGTGGACCCTGGGCTCCCGGCTCGGGGAGATCGGCACCGACGCACCCTCGATCGCCGACGCCTTCACGCTGCTCGAGGCGCTCAGCGGATGTCCGACCGGCGCCCGCCCGCCCGAGCTCGCCCGCCGGACCGGGCTCTTCGTCCCGTCGGTGGAACGGGCGCTGGAGGCGCTGGTCGAGGAGGGTGCCGCGGACGCCCGCGCGGACGGGAGCTACGTGCTCGGCACGCGGGTGCCGATGCTGGCGATGCAGAGCTCCCTGCTGGATCAGGTGCGCGAGGCGGCGCGGCCGGTCCTCGCCACCCTGCGTGAGCGCACGGGCGAGACCGCGAACCTCCTCGTGCGCGAACGTCGTCACGCGGTCTACGTAGAGCAGGACCGCCGCCAGACCCTGCGGCGCGTCGACTGGGTGGGGCGGCGGATCCCCCTCGACGGCAGCGCCAGCGGCAAGGCCCTTTCCGGGCACGACGCGATCGCGGTCGTCCGCGATGCGGTCGAGCCCGGCGTCACCGCCGTCGCGGGCTGCGTGACGGGCGACGCCGAGGACGCGCCGAACGTCGCCCTCAGTCTCACGGCACCGTCGTGGCGTCTGGACGACGCGGCGATCGGGCAGGTCGAACGGCTGGTGGCGGAAGCCTGTCGCGAGGTGGAGCGGCGCCTGCACCATGGCGATCGGGCCGCGTCCCACAGCTGAGACGGCGAGTGCTTGCGGGGCCGCCTGACGCGCCGTACCGTCGGCCGCGCCGACCGTTGTACCACCCTCGAAAGGACGCCGGATGACCGTCTCAACCTCCCTGCGCTGCCGCGGCTGGCAGCAGGAAGCCGCGCTGCGGATGCTCGAGAACAACCTCCACCCCGATGTCGCCGAGCGCCCTCAGGACCTGATCGTCTACGGCGGGATCGGCAAGGCGGCGCGGGACCACGCCTCGCTCGAGGCGATCCGGCGCGAGCTGATGCGGCTCGGGGACGACGAGACGCTGTTGGTGCAGTCGGGCAAGCCGGTCGCCGTCTTCGAGACCCACGAGGCGGCGCCGCGCGTCCTGATCGCGAACTCGAACCTCGTTCCCGATTGGGCCGACTGGAAGAACTTCCGAGAGCTCGACGCCAAGGGGCTGATGATGTACGGCCAGATGACCGCCGGGTCGTGGATCTACATCGGCAGTCAGGGCATCCTCCAAGGCACCTACGAGACCTTCGCCGCGGTCGCCCGCAAGCGTTTCGGCGGCACCCTCCGCGGCCGCCTCGTCGTCACCGCCGGCCTCGGTGGGATGGGCGGGGCGCAGCCGCTGGCGATCACCATGTGCGACGGCGTCGCGCTCTGCGTGGAGGTCGACATCGGCCGCATCGAGCGCCGCATCGAGACCGGTTACCTCGATGAGCGGGCGGCCGACCTCGACGACGCGCTCGTCCGTGCCGAAGCTGCCGTCGAGCAGGGCCGGCCGCTCTCGATCGGGCTGCTGGGCAACGCGGCCGAGATCCTTCCCGAGCTGGTCCGGCGCGGGGTCCACGTCGACGTCGTCACCGACCAGACGAGTGCGCACGACCCCCTCAACGGCTACCTGCCGACCGGCCTCACGGTCGAGCAGGGCGAGGTGCTCCGCCGCACCGATCCGGACGAGTACCTGCGGCGGGTCGGCGAGGACGCCCTGGTGCACGTCGGCGCGATCCGGGCACTGGCCGAAGCCGGAGCCGAGGCGTTCGACTACGGCAACGCGCTGCGCGGCCTGGCCTTCGAGCACGGCGACGCCGACGCCTTCTCCTATCCCGGCTTCGTGCCCGCCTACATCCGACCGTTGTTCTGCGAGGGGAAAGGTCCGTTCCGCTGGGTCGCCCTCTCCGGCGATCCCGCCGACATCCAGGCGACCGACGAGGCGATCCTCGACCTGTTCGGGGACCAGGAGCACATCGCCCGCTGGATCCGCCTGGCCCAGGGCAAGGTCCACTTCCAGGGGCTGCCCTCGCGCATCTGCTGGCTCGGCTACGGCGAGCGGCATCTGGCCGGTCTGCGCTTCAACCAGATGGTCGCCGAGGGCGAGCTGAAGGCCCCGATCGTGATCGGCCGCGACCACCTCGACGCAGGCTCGGTCGCCTCACCGCAGCGTGAGACCGAGGCGATGCGCGACGGCAGCGACGCGGTCGCCGACTGGCCGCTCCTGAACGCCTTGCTGAACACGGCGACCGGGGCGAGCTGGGTCTCGATCCACCACGGCGGCGGCGTCGGCATGGGGAAGTCGATCCACGCCGGCCAGGTATGCGTCGCCGACGGCACCGACCTGGCCGCCGAAAGGATCCGCCGTACCTTGCTCGCCGACCCTGGCATGGGCGTCGTCAGGCACGTCGACGCGGGCTATCCGGAGGCGATCGCGGCGGCCCGGGAGCACGGCGTGCGGGTGCCGATGCTGGACGCGGCCGACCCGGACTGATGCGCGGACGGGTGGGACCGGCGCCGTCGCGGGCAGGCGGCACGTCGCTCAGCATCGAGGGCGCCGCACAGTTGATGCTGATGCCCGAGCCGGGCCTGCCCTACCTTCGCCACGACGCCGCCGGCCGGGTCGAGCTGGTCGCCGGCGGCCTCTCGGTCGCCGGCGAGGAGATCGCCTCGCTGTTGCCGGACGCCGACGCGGAGCGCCGGTTCAACGCCCGCGGCTGCGCCGTGATCCCGGGCTTCGTCGACTGCCATACGCATCTGCCGTTCGCGGGTTGGCGCGCCGGCGAGTACGAACGGAAGATCGCCGGGGTCCCCTATGAGGAGATCGCGCGTGGGGGAGGGGGGATCAAGAGCTCCGCCCGCGCCTTCGGCGCCGCGAGCGACAGGGAGGTGCTTGACCAGGCGAGCGCGCTCGCGGCCGAGATGCTGCGTTGTGGGACCACCGCGTTCGAGTGCAAAAGCGGATACGGGTTGGGGCGCGACGCCGAGCTGCGGGCGCTGCGGCTGGCGGCCGAGCTCCGCGGTCGGGTCTCGCAGACGACGACCTCGACCGCCCTGCTCGCCCACGCGGTGCCGCCCGGCTTCACCGCCGACGAGTGGCTCGACGAAGTGGAGGCGATGCTGCCGGAGGTCCGGCGGGACACGATCGCCGACACCCTCGACGTCTACGTCGAGAGCGTCGCCTTCACCAACGCTCACCTCGCCCGGATCGCGGACCTCGCGGCCGCCGAGGGGCTGGCGCTCCGCTGCCACGTCGAGCAGTTCGCCACCCACCGCTCGGTCCCGGTCGCGCTCGCCCACGGCGCGCGCTCGGTCGACCACCTCGCCTGTATCGATCCCGACGACATCGGTCCGCTCGCCGCCGCCGAGTGCGCCACCGTCCTTCTACCGGGAGCCGAGCTGCTCGGCGACGAGCGCGTCGCGCCCGCCCGCGAGCTCGCCGACGCCGGGGCGATCTGCGTGCTCGCTACGGACGCCAACCCCGGCACCTCGCCGATCGTCTCGATGCCGATCGTGGTCGGGATCGCGGTCCGGCGCTACCGCTGGACGGTCAGGGAGGCGCTGTTGGCGGCGACCCTGAACGCGGCCTGGACGATGGGCCTCTCGCGGACGCACGGCAGCATCGAGCGCGGCAAGCGCGCCGACCTGGTCGTCCTCGACGGGCCGGTGGAGATGGTGCCCTACCGCTTCGGCCACGATCCCGTGATCGCGGTGATCCGGGCGGGCGAGCCGGTCTGGATCCGGCCGGGACACGAGTGGCGACTGACCTGAAGGAGGCGCGGGCGGCGCGATCGCCTCGCCTCGGCCTCGGGTCGCTGCCCGGTCCGGCCCTGGTCGGCGGCTCGATGCTGTTCCTGCAGACCAGCGCCGCCCTCGTCGTCACGATCTTCGCCCAGGTCGGGCCCGCCGGGGCGGCGCTGCTCCGGCAGGGCATCGCGGCGCCGATCCTCTGGCTCTTGGTGCGACCGCGCCCGCGGCGCTACGGAGCCGCCGAGCGTCGCCTGGTCCTCGGCCTCGCGTGCATTCTCGCGGTGATGAACCTCGCCTTCTACGAGGCGACGGCGAGGCTGCCGCTGGGCGTCGTCGTGACCGTCGAGTTCGCCGGCCCGCTTGCCGTCGCCCTGCTCGGCTCGCGCTCCCCGATCGACCTCTTGTTCGCCGGGATGGCGAGCGCCGGGGTCGTCCTGATCGGCACCGCCGGGGGTGACGGCGGCCAGGTCGACCTGCTCGGCCTGGCCTTCGCGGTGCTGGCCGCGGTCTGCTGGGGTAGCTACATCGTCGTCAGCGCGGCGACCGGGGCCCGGCTGCCCGGGGTCGACGGGCTGGCCCTCGCCGGGCCGCTGGCGGCGGCCGCCCTGCTCGCGCCGGGCATCGTCGCCGGCGGGTCGTCCCTGTTCGATCCCAATGTCCTCGCCGTGGGCGCGGCCGTCGCCGTGCTCAGCTCGGTGCTGGCGGTCTCCTTCGAGATGGAGGCGCTGCGGCGAATCCCGCGGCACGTATATGGACTGCTGATGAGCCTCGAGCCGGCGATCGGGGCGCTCGCGGGGCTCGTGGTCCTCGGTCAGCGGCTCTCGATCCGGCAGCTCGTCGCGATGGTGCTCGTCATCATCGCCGCCGCCGGAGCGGTCGGCAGGGCGCCGAAGATGCCGGTCGTCTGACCCGGCTCACGGGTAGAGGCCACGGGTGCGGTGGGTGTCGACGCCCCGGCGCACGCCGATGCAGAGGGCGGCGTCGCGCAGCGTCACGTCGAGCCGCGCCGCCTTCTCGACCACGTCGTCGAAGGCCCCATCGAGGCGTTCGACCAGCCGCTCGCTGACGTCGCGCCCGAGCCACGGCATCGCCTGGACGCCCTGGACCCACTCGAAGTAGCTGCCGATCACGCCCCCCGCGTTGGCCAGGATGTCGGGCACCACCTCCACCTCGCGGCGGCCGAGGATCGCGTCGGCCTCGCGGGTGGTGGGCCCGTTGGCCCCCTCGACGATCAGGCGGGCCTGGACCCGCTCCGCGTTGTCGGCGTGGATCTGACCGCCCACCGCCGCCGGGACGAGCACGTCGCAGGCGCAGGTGATCAGCTCGTCGCGGTCGAGCGGCGCGCCGGTCGGCGCGTCGGCCACGCCGGCGCCCGCGTCGAGCGTCGCGCCGAGCGCCGCGACGTCCAGCCCGTCGGCGTCGTACCGGGCGCCGCCCACGTCGGCCGCGCCGACGACCCTGAACTCGGGATCCTCGGCCAAGAGCTCGGCGACCGTGCGACCGACGTTCCCGTACCCGGCGATCGCCACCCGCACCGGGGCCGGCATCCGCCGCCTCCGCACCGCCGCGCGCAGGCAGGTGGTGACGCCGAGGCCGGTCGCCGAGTGGCGGGCGCTCGAGCCGCCGACGATGACCGGCTTGCCGGTGACACAGCTGCCGACGCCGTGCCCGTTGACCGCCGTGTAGGTGTCCATGATCCAGCCCATCTCCCGCTCGCCGGTGTTCAGGTCGGGCGCCAGGATGTCCCGGTTGGGGCCGATCAGCGGCAGGAGCTCGCCCGCGTATCGTCGGGTCAGGCGCTCCCGCTCGGCGAGCGAGAGGCGCGCCGGGTCGACCCGGATCGCGCCCTTGGCACCGCCGAAGGGCACGTCGACGAGCGCGCACTTCCAGGTCATCAGCATCGCCAGCGCCTTCGTCTCCTCGAGTGAGGCGGCCGGGTGGTAGCGCAGGCCGCCCTTGCCCGGGCCGCGGGTCGAGCTGTGCTGGACGCGCCAGCCCAGGTAGGTCTCCACCGGGCCCGCGTCGGTGCGGATCGGCACCGCGATCTCGACCGAGCGCCGCGGCACCGAGAGCATCGTGACGATGTCGCGGTCGAGCTGTTCGAGCTGGGCCGCGCGCTCGAGCTGGAGCAGGGCGTTCTCCCAGGCGCCGCCCTTGCCCTTTGTCTCCGGCGGGGTCGACGCGGTCGGCGCGTGCTCTTTGACGTCCTGCATCGTGAGTCGAGTCAAGCTCGCCGGGCGCCCCGCCGCAAGCGCCTACTGTCTCCTATCTTGGACGCTCGATCAGCGGGTGCCCGAGAGCCGGCGCAGCCGGCTGAGGGTCGCCGCGCGGCGCGGGTCGGCCCGCGGCAGGTCGGTGGCGAGGTGACGGCAGACGTCGAGGTCGTCGCGGCCGGCCGGGCTCTGGAGCCACGCGTACATCAGGTCGAGATCGGCCGAGGCCAGCACGGCTTCGCGCAACGAGTGGTCGAGGGCTTCTCGCGCCTCGACGATGGCCGGGGCTTCGGAGAACGGCAGCATCGGCCCCGGGTAGCGCTCGAACGCCTCGCGGGTACGGCCGCGGCGGATCAGCTCTCCCACCTCGAGGAAGTCGGCCCGCACCGGCATCGGCAGTCGGTAGGGACGGGTGCCGAGATCGAGCCGCAGGGAGGCGCGCAGGCGGGAGATCTCGGCCCGCGCCGTGACCGGCTTGCCGAGGTCCCCGTGCAACTCCAGCGCGAGCTGCTCCGTGGTCAGGCCCTCCGCGTGGAGGACGAGGAGTATCAGCACCTCGGTCTGTCGCCGCGACAGCTCGAACCGCCGCTTGCCGATCGCGACCTCGGCGCGTTCGCTGCCGAGCACCCTCAGCCCCAGGGCGGCGTCGCCCCCCGCGGCGGTCGCAGTCTCGGTCGGCCAGAGGAGGAAGCCACCGCCGTCGAGCGGCTCGGCCACGAGCAGCACCCCGCCCATCTCGATCACTCCCCCGCGGTCGGGGAGCTCGAGCCTCCCCGCCGCGGGGTTGCGGTGGCTGTCCCGCAAGACGGTGCCGGCGGAGGAGACGAGGCCGCGGGCGCCGGAGCGGCCGACCCGGTCGCCGAAGCGCTCGACCAGCGCCCGATGCTCGCGCTCCCGCCGGCCGGCCAGCTCCACCTCGATCATCCGCGCCGCCATCTCCACCAGGGCGAGGCTGTGGGGATGCGCGGTCTTCAGTTCGCCGGAGAGGTCGATGACCCCGACCACCTCGCCGGTCTCGGGATCGTGGATCGGCGCGGCGCTACAGGTCCAGCCATGGACGGGCATCGAGAAGTGCTCGGCGGAGAAGACCTGCAAGGGGTGATCGAGCGCCAGGGCCGTGCCCATCGCGTTGGTGCCGGCGGCGCTCTCCGACCAGCGCGCGCCACGATCGAGGTGGACCTCGCGCGCCCCCTCGAGAACCGCCCGCTCGCCGTCGATCCAGAGCAGGTTGCCTTCCCCGTCGCAGACCAGCGCCACCTGGCGTCCCTCGGCCCCGACGCCCTGAAGCAGCCGACGGATCACCGCCTCGGCGACCGCCAGCGGCGATCGGCGCCACTCCTCTTCGGCCTCCTCGGGGGTCAGCGCGAGCGGTGCGAGGCCCGCTTGGGGGTCGACTCCGGCCGAGCTCGAGCGGCGCCAGGAGCGGGTGATCAGGTCACGCACCCCGGGCGGCCTGGGCTCGCCCGCGAGGGCGCTTTCATGGGCGCGGGCGAGGCGGCGCGCCCGGTCGCGCCGGTCGGCACCGGCGTCGATAGCGACCCAGGGATTCCGCTGTGCAGCCACGGTTAACTCCTCCGCGTTCGAGGTTACTCCGTCGCGGACGGGGCCAGCCCGAGGTTGCAACGCGGTTGCAACGGGGCGGGTTCTAGCGTCGAAGTCGACCCGGCGCGCGGACTGTGCCGGCGCCTGGGACATCAAAGGAGGAGAGCATGGCAACCGAGCTGAAGATCGACCCGCGGGGCAAGAGCTTCGCCGACGCCGATCACCTGATGCTGATCGGCGGCGAGTGGGTGCCGGCCGCGTCCGGCCGCACTTTCGAGACCTACGACCCGGCGACCGGCCAGTCGCTCGGCACGGTCGCCCGGGGTGATTCCGAGGACATCGACCGCGCGGTGAAGACCGCCCGGGCCGCCTTCGAGTCGGGTCCCTGGCCGGGGATGACCCCGTCGGAACGCGGACGGCTGATCCACCGGATCGGGGACGTCATCCTCGAGCACGCCGACGAGCTGGCGACGCTGGAGACCCTTGACAACGGCAAGCCGCTCGCGGTCGCCCGGGCCGCGGACGTGCCGCTCGCCGCCGATCTCTTCCACTACATGTCGGGTTGGACCACCAAGAACCTCGGCTCGACGATCGTGCCGTCGGTTCCCTACATGCCGGGAGCGGAGTTCCACGCTTACACGCTGCACGAGCCGGTCGGCGTGGTCGGTCAGATCATCCCCTGGAACTTCCCGCTGCTGATGGCCGCCTGGAAGCTCGGGCCGGCGCTCGCCTGCGGTTGCACGGTCGTGCTGAAGCCTGCCGAGGAGACGCCGCTGTCGTCGCTGCGCCTGGCCGAGCTGATGCTGGAGGCGGGCCTGCCCGACGGCGTCCTCAACGTCGTCACCGGCTACGGCGAGGAGGCCGGGGCGCCGTTGGTCGCGCACCCCGACGTGGACAAGATCGCCTTCACCGGCTCGACCGAGGTCGGGCGGCTGATCCTCCAGGGCGCCGCGGGCAACCTGAAGAAGGTCTCGCTGGAGCTCGGCGGGAAGTCGCCGAACGTCGTCTATGCCGACGCCGATCTGGAGACCGCGATCACCGGCGCGGCCAACGCGATCTTCTTCAACCACGGGCAGTGCTGCTGCGCCGGATCCCGGCTCTTCGCCGAGAAGTCGATCTACGACGAGGTGGTGCAGGGCGTCGCCGACCACGCGAAGTCGATCAAGCTCGGCCCGGGCTCGGCGCCGGACACCGAAATGGGCCCGCTGGTCTCCCAGGTGCAGCTCGACCGGGTGTGCGGGCTGCTCGAGTCCGGCGTCGCCGAGGGTGCCGAGACGGTCGTCGGCGGCAAGCGCCGCGGTGACACCGGGTACTTCGTCGAGCCGACCGTGCTGGCGGGCACCGATCCGAAGATGCGGGTCGAGGCCGAGGAGATCTTCGGTCCCGTGGTGACGGTCAAGCCGTTCGACAGCGCCGACGAGCTCCTGCCGGCCGCCAACGAGTCCGAATACGGGCTGGCGGCGGGGGTCTGGACCAGCGACCTGTCGAAGGCTCACCGGACGGCCAAGCGCCTGCGGGCGGGCACGGTGTGGATCAACTGTTACAACGTCTTCGACGCGACGCTGCCCTTCGGCGGCTACAAAGCGTCGGGATGGGGTCGCGAGATGGGCGCCGAGGCGCTCGAGCTCTACACCGAGGTCAAGTCGGTCTGCGCCCAGATCTGAGACCGCGCGTGGGGGCGACGGCGCTTCCCCCGGCACCGCCGCCCCCTCGCGCGACTCAAGCCACCGGTCGAGCTCAGTCGCCGAGTCGCTCTCGCAGCAGGTTCGCGACCAGCTCGGCCGCCCGGGCGCCGGAGGCGGCGGCCCCGTTCATGGTGGCCGCCCGCGCGCCGGCGGTGTGCTCGCCGGCGAAGACGACCGAGTCCCAGGGTCCCTCCCAGGTCCCGGCGGCATCGGCGTCGAGGCCGACTCCCGGCGCGCTGTAGGAGCCGCGCGTCCAACGCTCCTCTCCCCACCGGGTCAGCAGGGGCTCGGTTTGCGCGGGGACGACGTCCGGCCGCAGGGCGAGCGCCGCCTCGACGGTGATCGCGGCGACCGCGCGGTCGCCGCCGGCGAAGCAGGAGAGGACCGGGGCCGCCTCGGTGCCGTCGCCCGGGCCCTGCGAGGTCCAGCACCACCAGCACGCGTCGGCCGCCGCCATGCGGCCCGGCCGCGGCCGCTCGGCGAGCCGGATGTGAAGCTTGGCCGCGTTGCCGAACCGCGTCCTCGCCGCGACCGCGCGCACGGCGTCGGGTAGCCCCGGCTCCAGGTCGAGCTCGAGCAGGAGCGGCAGCGGCAGCGCGAGGACGGCGACGGCCGCCTCGTGACTCCGCCCGTCCGCATCGATGACCGTCACTCCGCGCTTCCCGTTCCGCACGGCGACGACCGGAGTGTCGAGCCTGACGCGGTCGCCGAGGCGTCGCGCCAGTTCGAGCGCGATGGCCTGGTTGCCGGCGCGCACCCGGTCGGCCGGGTCGTAGCGCTCGCTCTCCCCGGTGAAGGTCAGGCGGGCGCTGAGCTCCGCCAGCGGCACGGTGAGCGACGTTTCCAGTCGCCGCAGTGCCGCCGTCTCCGCCGCCGTCCACTCCGCCGCGGGCGGCAGCGAGTCGAGCGCCGAGGCGTCCGCCGCCGCCGCCGCGGCTCGCTCGCCGGTCCATGCCGTCACCGCGGCGAGCTCGGAGTCGGTCGGGGCGACCCGCCGAGGCGTCGGACGGCGATCGAAGGAGAACCCATGTGGGACCAGCTCGAGCCCCAGCTCGCCCGCCAATCCACGGATCACGTCCTGGTCGGGCGCGATGAACTCGCCGCCACGCTCGATCACCGTTCCGTCATCGAGGGTCTCCGACCAGGTTCGACCGCCGACCCGGTCACGGGCCTCCAACACGAGAACCGGATGGCCGCTCTGATGCAGCCGCCACGCCGCGTTGAGGCCGGCGAGGCCGGCCCCGACGACGACGGTCGAACCGGACTCCCGAGGAGACGACTCGTCAGGCGGCATCGCCCTCATCGTCCGGTCGACGCCTCGAAACTCACCGTGACAGGAGTATGCGCGATCGGATTCGGTCTGCCAAACAGGAAGCCCTGGGCGAAGTCGACCCCGAACTGCCGCAGCATCGCCAGCACCACCTCGTCCTCGACGCCCTCCGCGACCGTCTTCAGGCCCAGGCGTCGGGCGAGGCCGACGATCGACTGGACCAGGGATCGGTCGAAGGCGTTTTCGCGCATCCCCTGGATGAACTCGGTGTCGATCTTCAGGGTCTGGATCGGTAGGTAGCGGAGGTAGGAGAGTGAGGAAACCCCCGTCCCGAAGTCGTCCAGCGCGAGCTCGCAGCCCAGGGACCGGAGTTCGTCGGCCACGCGCCGCGCCTCCTCGACGTCGGCGACCGCGCTCGTCTCGGTCAGCTCGAAGCTCAGCAGGTGGGGTGTGAGGCCGGAGTGGACGGCCGCCGCCACCGACTCGACCAAGGTTGGATCGGTCAGGGACGGCCCGGAGACGTTGACGGCGACCGGGCGCCCGGACCTGGCCAGCTCGATCGCCTGGGCGACGGCGAAGTGGTCGATCTCGCCGATCAGGCCGAAGCGTTCGGCGGTCGGCAGGAACGATTCGGGCGAGATCTCCTTCCCGTCGTGGCCGATCATCCTGATCAGCAACTCTTCCCGCACTGTCTCGCCGCTGCGGATGTCGACGATCGGTTGCCCGTATAGCGCCAGCCTGTCCTCCCGCAGCGCCTCGCGGATGCGCTCGACGCCGGTGAGCGCCATCCCCCGCCGGCCGTGGTAGACGTGGACCCCGCCGCGACCGGCTGCCTTCGCCTCGTAGAGCGCCAGATCGGCGGCGATCAGGAGGTCTTCACCCGCGGTCGATTCGGCCGGATCGAAGCAGGCGACCCCGGCGCTGGCGCCCGCCGCCGGCGTGGTCATCGCGCGGACGTTGGCGACGAGCTTCTCGGCGACCTGCGCGGCCGCTTCCCCGTCGATCTCGGGCAGCAGCACCGCGAACTCGTCGCCGCCGAGCCTGGCGGCGATGTCGGTGGAACGCAGGCTCGCCCGGATCGCGGTCCCGACGTCGCGAAGGACCTGGTCGCCGACCGCATGACCGAACGAGTCGTTGATGAACTTGAACGAATCGAGGTCGACGAAGACGAGCGCGCCGTTCCCGCCGTAGCGGCGCGCGTAACGAAGGTATTCGTCGAGGTGCTCCGCGAACCGGCGCCGGTTCGCCAGGCCGGTCAGGGGGTCCTCGTCGGCGAGGCGACGTAGCTCCGATTGCATGTCTCGCTGCCGGGCGATGACCGCGTCGAGCTCGGCGATCAGGCGGCTGTTCTCGGCGAGCGAGCGGAAGAGGCGCAGGAGGCCGAGCACGAGCGCCATCGCGGCTCCGGCGATCACCACGGGATTCTGGTCGACGGTCGCCTCGCGCAGGAGGAGCAGGAGCGAGAGCGCCATCGAGCCGCCGAGGGAGAAGACCAACAGGCGTCCCCGCATGACCTCGGAGCGGGGGAGCGAGGAGGCGAAGCGCGAGGAGGCGCTGAGGACGACCACGGCGAGGCCCCAGCCGAAGTAGAGGAGCGGGGCCGGTTCGAGCCCGCTGCGACTGGTTTCCTTGAGGCTGGCGACGTCGGTCGCCAGCAGCAGGGCCGCGCCGCCGATCAGGCAGAGGTAGGCCCCGCCGACCCGGAAGCGGCTCGGCAGGCAGATCACGGCGAGCAGGGTCAGGACGATCAGGTCGAGGATCGGATAGGCGAGCTCACCTCCGACGAGCGTCGTCGCCGCGCTGCCCAGCACGATCTGGAAGATCACGGCGTAGGCGAGCGTGCCGGTCGCCAGGGCGACGATGATGGCGTCGCTGCCGATCGAGAGGCGCCACCGGTCCTCGCCACCGCGGGCGAGGACGACGATGCCCGCGACCAGCGGGGGGAACATCGCCAGGCAGAAGACGTCGCCGATCGTCGGGAACGAGGTGACCGTCCGTTCGCCGAAGAAGAAGTAGCCCTCGCCGATCGAGTTGAGCGCCAGCCCGATCCCGATCAGAAGCCTGCCCGGATGGAGGCCGGGACGGTCCCCGGGCCGGACGAAGTACGCGCATACCGGCAAGGCCAGGATCACGACCACGAGGAGGTCGTGGAACCAGCCGGACGGCGGTCCGGAGGAGAAGGCGGCGCCGAGTGCCTCGATCGCGAGTGCCAGGCAGGCCGCCGCGAAGAGGACGTTCCAGAGCCGATGACGAGCCCGCGCGCTCACCAGCTGCGGTTCGTCCGGAACAGCTCCTCCCCGTAGCCTGCCACCGAGATCGGGGACATGAAGAGCTGGTAGGTCAGCAGGTAGCCGAGAAAGCCGAGCCGGTTTCTCCTCACCTTCAGCCCGACCTCGGCGAAGGAGCGTCGACTGAGGCGGTACATGATCGCGGCCAGCGCCAGGTTCAGCGGCACGACGGCGACCGTCATCGGTCCGACGATGGCGAAGTTTCCGAACAGCGCCAGGACGAGGCCGATCGGGAAGGCGATCGAGTAGACCAGGTCGACGAACGGGAAGACGAAGTCGATCGCCACCCCATGCGCACCGGTTCGGTGGGCGGCGATCAGGGCGCCGCCGTGCTCGCGTAGGCCCTCGATCATCCCGCGCGCCCAGCGCCGGCGCTGACGCGCGAACCGGGCGACATCGGCGGGCGCGCCGGTGAAGGCGATCGCGGTGCGCTCGTAGCCGATCCGACCGCCGGCCCGCATCATCGCCCAGGTCAGGACGATGTCCTCACCGATCCGGTCGGGCCAGCCGCCGGCCTCGCGGACGGCCGCCGTGCGGTAGACGCTGAACGCGCCCTGGGCGACCATGGTCCCCTGGAACAGGCCCTGCTGTCGCTTGACCGAGGCGATGCCGAGGAAGTAGTCCCACTCCTGGACCTTGGTGATGACGTTCCGACGCGAGTTGCGGACGAACACGGCGCCGGCGACCGCCACCGTGTCGGGGGGCGAGATCAGCAGGCGGGCGACCCCGCGACGCAGCGACGAGGGCATCAGCAAGGTGTCGGCGTCGACCGTGGCCATCAGCGGCGTCCGCACCTTCTCGAGGGCCGTGGTCAGCGCCTTGGCCTTGCCACCGTGGGGCAGCTCCAGCACCGTCACGCGCCGGTCGCGCCCGGCCCGCCGCCGGGCGATCTCGACCGTGCGGTCGCTCGACCCGTCGTCGGCGACGATCACCCGGAGCGCGCCGGGGTAGTCGGCGCGGAGGAGGTAGTCGAGCGTCTCCTCGATCGTCGCCTCCTCTTCGAAGCAGGCGATCACGACGGTGATCGCCGGGAAGGCCAGGTCGAAGCGCAGCGGCGGTGGCCGGTCGATCAGCAGCGAGGCGGCCAGGTTGGCGTTGAGGTAGCCGGGGATGATCGCGATCCCGGCGACCACGATCGCCGCCAACGGCAGGGTGATCGATTCCCCGAGCGCTTCGATCCAGGGGATCGAGATCCACAGCGACACGCCCGCCCAGGTAAGTGCGAGGGCGAAGACCGCGACGATTTTCAGCGGCAGCCGAACGTAGATTTCCCGGCGCTCGCCAGGGGTCCGCTCGAGGTCCTTGACCGCCGCTTCGGCGACCAGGGTCGGCGGTTCCCCCGACCCCCGAGTGTCGGAGCCCGCGTCCGGAAGCCGCGACCGATATCCGATCTCGCTGGTGCCCATGCACCTCTTATCGGCAGGAATCGGTCGGAAACCTCGCGTAGTTCGCCACACGGTCTGCTGTGGGACGCGAATCGCAAGCTTCTAGACACGGCATACCAAACGTGCGATATGTTTCCTCCCGGTCATCTACAGAGGAGAGCGGATGCGCTGCGCAATTGACACCGGAGGGACGTTCACCGATCTCGCCCTGGAACTCCAGGGCGAGATCCGGATCTTCAAGGCACCGACCACGCCGGTCGACCCGATCCGGGGGATCCTCGATGTCCTCGGACGTGCCGCCAAGACGCTGGGGCTGGAGCGCGACGAGCTGTTGGGGCAGGTGGAGATGCTGATCCACGGCACGACCCGGGCCACCAACGCGGTCCTCACCGGGAACACCGCAAGGACCGCCCTGCTGACGACGCTCGGGCATCCCGATGTCCTTCTCCTGCGTGAAGGGGGGCGCAATCGCTCCTTCGACTGGAGCCAGGGCTACCAGGATCCGTTCGTTCCCCGGTCGCTTACTTTCGAGGTACCCGAGCGGGTCGATGCCCAGGGCCGGGTCCTACGCGACCTCGACGAGGCCGAGGTGATCGAGATCGCCGGACGTCTGCGCGAGCTCGAGGTCGAGGCGGTCGCGGTGTGCTTGCTCTGGTCGATCGTCAACCCGGCTCACGAGCAGCGGATCGGCGAGCTCCTGGAGGAGCACCTGCCCGGCGTCCCGTTCACGCTCTCCCACGCCCTCAACCCCACCTTGCGTGAGTACCGGCGGGCGTCCTCGACCGCGATCGACGCCTCCTTGAAGCCGTTGATGACCGACTACATCGGCAGTCTCGACCGTTCGCTGAGGGACGCCGGGTTCGAGGGCGACCTGCTGGTGATCTCGACCAGCGGCGGCCTGATGCCGCCCACTGAGGCGGCGGGCAAGCCGATCACCTCGATCAACTCGGGCCCGGCGATGGCCCCGGTCGCCGGCCGTCGCTTCGCCGCCGAGGAGGCCGGATCGGACAGCGTCATCATCGCCGACACCGGCGGTACCAGCTACGACGTCTCCGTCGTCCGTGCCGGCCGGATCCCGATGAGCCGGGACACCTGGCTGGGGGAGCCGCTGGTCGGCCACATCACCGGATTCCCCGCCGTCGACGTCAAGAGCATCGGCGCCGGTGGCGGCAGCATCGCCTGGATCGACGACGGCGGCCTCCTCCACGTCGGCCCGCAGAGCGCCGGTGCCGACCCTGGGCCGGCCGCCTACGGCCGCGGTGGCGACAGTCCGACCGTCACCGACGCCTGCCTGGTGCTCGGCTTCCTCGATCCCGACGCCTTCCTTGGCGGGGCGATGAAGCTGGACGCCGATCTCTCTCGGGCCGCGATCTCCCGCGACGTCGCCGAGCCCCTCGGTCTCAGCCTGCAAGAGGCTGCGTCGGCGATCCTCGCCGTCGCCACGGAGCAGATGGTGCAGGCGATCACCGAGGTGACGGTCGACGCCGGGATCGATCCCCGCAACGCCGTCCTCGTCGGTGGTGGCGGTGCCGCCGGCTTCAACAGCACCGCGATCATGCGGCGGCTCGGCTGCGAAGCACTGGTCCTGCCCGAGGCGGGGGCGACGTTGAGTGCCGTCGGCGCCCTGATGGCCGACCTCTCGGCCGAGTTCACGGCTGCCTGCTTCACCTCGACCGACGACTTCGACCACATCGCGACCGACGCCGTCCTCGACCGCCTCCGTCGCCATTGCGAGAGCTTTGCCGCCGAGGTGGGTGCCGGCGATCACAGGGTCGAGATGCTGCTGGAGGCGCGGTTGGCGGGGCAGGTCTGGCAGATCGACCTGCCACTGCGGGTCGAGCGCTTCGGCGGTGACGAGGCGGCGGTGACGGGGCTGCTGGAGGACTTCCGCAATCTCCACGAGGAGGTGTTCGCGGTCCGCGACGAGAAGTCGGCGGTGGAAATCGTCGGCGTCCGGGCCCGCGTCATCTGTCCGTTGGAGGGCGGCTCGCAGGGCCGGATGCGCAAGGAAGAGGCCTCGCCGGCCGGTGAGCGCGAGGTCTATTTCTCCGGCCATGGCCAGGTGACCGCCGCCGTGCGGTCGCTGGCCGGGCTCGAGCCCGGGGACATCCTGGCCGGCCCGGCCCTGGTCGAATCGCCGCTGACGACGATCGTGGTCGAGCCCGGGACGGTGGCCGAGCGGACCGACACCAGTCTCGTCGTCCGGATTGCCGGAGCAGACAACTCAGAGGAAGAGAGGGAGACCCATGGCAACGCAGTCAATGGCTGAGCAGGTGGCGGCGTCGACGGACGAGCGCTTCGACCCGGTGGCGCTCGCGGTCGTCACCAGCCGCATCCAGGGCATCGTCCGGCGGATGACGAACACGCTGTTCAAGACCGCCCGATCCTCGGTCCTCAACACCGCCCGTGACTTCTCCTGCTGCGTCGTCACGCGCGATCACGAGATGCTCGCCTGCGCCGAGAGCCTGCCGATCCACGTGATGAGCGGGCCCGACCTGATCTCGGCGGCGATCAAGAAGATGCACCCCGAGCCGCAGGCCGGCGATGCCTTCCTCCACAACTCGCCCTACCACGGCAACTCGCACGCCGGGGACCATTGCATCGTCGTGCCGATCGTCGACGAGCACGGCGAGCACCACCTCAGTGCGATCGTCAAAGCGCACATGTCGGACATCGGCAACTCCGAGCCGACGACGCTCTGGGCCAACGCCCGCGACGTCTACAACGAGGGGGCGCTGATCTTCCCGGGGGTCCGGATCCAGCGCGACTACCGCGACGTGCCGGAGATCGTGGAGATGTGTCGGGTCCGCCTGCGGGTCCCGGAGATCTGGTACGCCGACTACCTCGGCATGGTCGGCGCCGCCCGGATCGGCGAGCAGGAACTGTCGGCCCTCGGGGTCGAGCTCGGCTGGGACGTCCTGCACGATTACACCGCCGCCTGGTTCGACTACAGCGAGGAGATGATGGCCGGGGCGATCCGCCAGATGCCGGCCGGTGACGCCACGGCGAGCAACCAGCACGATCCGATTCCCGACGCCGGGATCGAGGACGGGGTCCCGGTCAACGTAAGCGTCTCCGTCGACCCGGAGGAGGCGAGGATCACCGTCGATCTCCGCGACAACCTCGACTGCCTGCCCTGTGGCATCAACCTGACCGAGGCGACCAGTCTGACCGCGGCGATGATCGGCGTCTTCAACAGCCTGCCGGTCACGGTCCCGCAGAACGCCGGCAGCTTCCGCCGGCTCGAGATCAAGATCCGCGAGAACTGCCTGACCGGCATCCCACGGCATCCGGCCAGTTGCTCGACGGCGACGACCGGCGTCGCCGACCGCGTCGCCAACGCCACCCAACGGGCGATCGCCGAGCTCGCCGACGGGTTCGGGATGGCCGAGACCGGCACCCTGACGGCGTCGGCCGCCGACATCTCCGGTCGGGACCCGCGCAAGGCCGACTCGCCGTTCGTCAATCTGATGATCCTCGGCCTGACGGGCGGCGCCGGCCACGCTCGTGGAGACGGCTGGCTCGTCTCGGGCGAGGTGGGGGACGGCGGCCTGATGCTTCGTGACTCCACCGAGGTGGACGAGTTGCTCTACCCGGTGGTCATCTGGGCCGACCGGATCGTCCCCGACAGCGGCGGCCCGGGGAGGTTCCGCGGTGCGCCCTCCTGCTACGTCGAGTACGGGCCGGCGGACACCGAGATCCTGGCGATGTGGTCGACCGATGGCTACGTCCACCCGGCCATCGGCGCCCGTGGAGGCCATCCCGGCGCACCGGCGCGGCAGTTCCTGCGCCGCGCCGACGGTGGGGTCGAGCCGCTGCCGGGGTGGGGCGAGCTGAACCTCGCGCCGGGGGACACGGTCTACGCGATCTCGACCTCCGGGGCCGGCTACGGCCCCGCCTGGGAGCGGGAGGCCTGGCGGGTGCTCGCCGATGTCAGGGAAGGCTGGGTGACGCCGGAGCAGGCCGAGGAGGTCTACGGGGTCGTGCTCGGTGCCGACGGGGGTCTCGACGACGTCGCGACGAAGACCCGGCGGGCGGAGCTGCAGGAGCGGGTGACGACGATGCCGACCGCCTTGAATGCCGACGCCCAGGCCCAGCTGATCGCCGACCGGCTCGCCCGCTACGTGAGCCCGACCGGCTAGGGGCGCGGTCGGGACCTGTTCCGCGCGTCGACGGGACGCGCGAAAAGCCGGGCCAACTTGCATATCAAACGATCGATATACGCGGTAGCCAGAATCTGCCGCCTGGAGCAAAAGGTGACTGAATGACGCGAGGCGAGGAAAGCATCGAGACCCGATACCGGCGGCTGACGCCGGGATCGGAGCGGTTGATGGATCGGGCGGCACGGGTGATGCCCAACGGCCTGACCCGCACCCTCAGCTGGTTTCGCCCCTACCCGATCGTCTTCGACCACGGGCAGGGCGCGACCGTCCACGACGTCGACGGGAACTCCTATGTCGACCTCTTCAGCAACGGCCTCAGCCTGATGCACGGCCATGCCTACGAGCCGGTCGTCGACGCCCTGCGGGAGACGATCCGTCGCGGCAGCGCCTGGCCGGGGACGTCCGACGCCCAGGTCGAGTTCGCCGAGCTTCTCTGCGGGCGCATTCCCGGGGTCGAGCGGGTCCGCTTCACCAACACCGGCACCGAGGCGATGATGCTGGCGGTGAAGCTGGCCCGTCACATGACGGAGCGGCCGGTGATCGTGAAGGCCTGGGGTGCCTACCACGGCTCCTATGACGATCTCGAGGTCGGCCTCGGCGGGCGGGCGGAGGAGGAGGGTCGGGTGGCGCTGGCGACGTTCGGCGACCTCGACAGCTATGCCGCGGCGCTGGAGCGCAACCAGGGCAGGGTGGCGGCGGTCGTCGTCGAGCCGGTCCAGTACACCGGGCACGTGTTGACGCCGGCGGATGGCTTCCTGCCCGCGCTGGCGACGATGGCGCGGGAGGCAGGGGCCTTGGTGGTCCTCGACGACTGCCTGATGTTCCGGCTGGCGCCGGGTGGCTCGGCGAGCAGGTTCGGCATCGAGGCCGACATCACCGGCCTCGGCAAGTGGGTGGGCGGCGGCCTGCCGGTCGGTGCCGTCGGCGCCTCGGCCGAGCTGATGTCGAAGTTCGACCTCGACCCCGACCGGCCGCTCTACCACGGGGGCTCGTTCAACGGGAACCTGTTGGGGATGGTCACCGGGGCGATCGCCGTGCGCGACCTTACGGCCGGGGCGATCGGGCGACTCGACGACCAGGCGCGGCGACTGAAGGAGATGATCGGCGCTGCCGCTCATCGCGCCGGCGTCGACGTGGCGCTGCCGGGGATCGGCTCGGTCTTCGGGATCTACGTCCTCGATGCCGACGGCGAGGTCGATCCGGTTGCGACCTCGCTCCTGCACCTGGCGGCGGTGACCCGCGGGGTCTACTTCGGGACCGGCGGTGAGGTGGGGATGTGTACGGCGCTGAGCGACGAGGAGATCGCGCGGGCCGCCGACGGAATCGGCGCGGCCCTCCTCGATCTCGCCGCCGCGGCGACCACGCAGGTGGGCTGACGCCCGTCGGTTCGCCTCCGTTCCCCGGTCAGGACTCGGGGACGAAGGCGACCGCGTCGATCTCGATCTGCGCGCCGACCAGCAGGCCCGCCACCTGCACCGCCGAGCTCGCCGGCAGGCTCTCGCCGAACCGCTCGGCGCGGGCCTCGGCGAACTCGCCATAGGAGTCCAGGGTCGTCAGATAGGCCTGGATCTTGACCACCTGGGACATCGTCGCCCCGACCTCGGCCAGCGTACGTTCGATGTTGTCGAACGTGGCCCGCGCCTCGGCGCCCATCCCACCCGACACCAGCTTGCCGTCGGTGCCGAATCCGACATTGCCGGAGACGTGGATCAATCGACCCGGTCCGGCGGCGCTCACGGCATCGCTGAAGCCGAGCCCGGGCTGCGTCGTGTGCCGCTCGATCGTCATCTGGTTCCTTCCCGTGGTCTCGTTAGATATCGACCATCTGGTTTGTATCCTTTGCTTGACTATAGTGCGCGAACGCGCGTGCGGACCGAACTTGAGTGCAGGAGGAAAGTTGCCGAAATTGGGGATGGAGCCGATCAGGCGTGAGCAGATCTGCCGCGCCGCCGCAAGTGTGATCGCCCGTTCCGGCTTCGCAGGGACCACGATGCGCGGTGTGGCCGAGCAGGCCGGAGTGAGCACCGGGATGCTCAACCACTACTTCGCGAATCGCCAGGAGCTGTTGACGGAGACCTTGAGCTTCGTCTCCACCCGGGCGCAGGCGCTTTGTCGGGCGGCGGTCGACGACACCCCTGCCGGGATCGACCGCCTCGTCAACCTGCTCGACTGCGCACTCGACGTCGAGTCGATGGGCGAGACCTGGAGGGTGTGGATCATCGCCTACGGTGAGGCGGCCCACCTGCCCGAGGTGAGGAGCAAGATCGAGGGGCGCCTGCAGAGCTGGTACCGGCTCCTCGACTTCGCGCTGGAGGGGCTGGTGCCTGCCGCCGGGCCGGATGAGATCCCGTGGAGCTGGCGTCTGGACGCGGTGCTGAACGGGCTGGCACTGCAGGCCTACACGACCGAGGCCGAGCTCGAGCGCACCGTGATCAGGGACGAAGTGATCCACATCCTGCTTGGCCGCCGCCCCGCCGGGGTCGGCGACGCCGACGCCGCACAGGGCAGATAGCTCTTCCGATCCGAAGTCCCGATGGGCCGCGACGCGGCCCCGCTTTTGGCATCCCGTGACGCGCGGAGAGGTGCGCGATCAGCGACGGAAAGGCAGCCTTGACTTACCGACGTGAGTCTGTACAGTGGCCTTTGCAACACGACTGATCGGTTTAACCAACGCATCGGCCAACTTTAGGAATGCCGATGAGGGGAGAGTGGAAGTGGCGAAATCGGGGAAGTCCAGTGCGAGGCTGAAGCCGTTGGTTGTCCTGGTCGTGGGTCTCGTCGCGAGCGGATTGCTCTCGGTGGCGCTCGCCGCCTGCGGCAGTTCGGGATCCTCCTCGGCCCCGGCAAAGGTCGAAGGCGGGTCGGTGGAGAGCGAAGGCGGCGGACCGGTCGCGACCGGTCCGGGCGGCGATGTGACGATTCGCTCGGTCGACGACGTCGACACCTTCGACCCGGCCACGACCGGCGCCACCAATCTCGCGGTCCAGGCGATCGCCCTCACCTACGATCGCCTCGTCTACCTCTCGCCGACCGGTGAGGTGGAGCCGTATCTGGCCAAGTCCTGGACGACGACGCCGACCTCGGCCACTTTCAGGATCGCGACCGGCGCCAAGTGCGACGATGGCACCCCGGTCACCCCTGAAGTGGTGGCCAATTCGCTTCGGTACTCACTCGCGGCTTCCACGGCCGGCCCTTACGCCGGCTACGTCCTCGGCCCGGGCAAGCTGAAGAGCGTCACCGCGGACGAAGGCGCGGGCACGGTGACGGTGACCCTGACGAAACCGTACAACGCACTGGTCATGTCCTTCGCCACCGCGTTCCCGGGCTCGATCATCTGCCCGGCGGGCCTGAAAGACCCGAAGAGCCTCGGGTCGGCACCGAACGGAAGCGGCCCCTACGAACTCGACGCGGCCGCCAGTTCCCGCGGCAGCAGCTACGTCTTCAACCTGCGCAAGGGCTATGACTGGGGCCCGACCGGCTGGACGGCCGGCGAGAACGGAGTCCCGTCGAAGATCACGATCAGCGTCACCACCGACGAGAACACCGCGGCGAACATGTTCACCACGGGGCAGGTCGACGTGACCCCGCTGACCGGTGTCAACGAGCAGCGGGTCGCCGCCACCAAGTCCGACTACAGCTTCCGGACCCAGGCGCTCCAGGTCGGTAGCTGGGGAACCGTGATGAACGAAGAAGCGGGTCTGCCCGGTGCCGACCGGAGCGTTCGCGAAGCCGTCTTCATGGCGCTCGACAACAAGCAGATGGTGAAGGCCGCCTTCTCCGCGCAGGGCATCGCCTTCGACACCATGCTGACGCCGAACATGAAGTGCTACAACAAGGCGGTCGGGCGGTTCGCCGCGCCCTACGACCCGACCGCGGCCAAGAAAGCGCTCGAAGAAGACGGGTACGCCCCGGGCGCCGACGGGATCATGGCCAAGGACGGCAAGAAGCTCAGTCTCCGCATCGCGATGTGGAACGCGACCGGGCCGCTCGGCGAATACATGCAAGAACAGCTGCGGAAGGTCGGTATCGAATCGACCGTCAAGAGCACCGACGTCGACACCTGGGTGACGGCGCTGTTCACGACCAAGGCTTATGACCTGACCGTGTTCGCGTATTACTCGTCGTTCCCGAACCCGGCGATCCTGCCCGCCCAGGACTCCGCGCTCGGGATCAAGAACCAGAAGTACTACGCCCTCGCGTCGAAGGCGACCGCGGCCCCGGAGGGCTCCGAGTGTGCGGCGTGGGACCAGGCTCTGGCTCAGCCCGCGAAGGATTTCAACGTTCGGCCGATGGGTGTACAGGCGACCTCCTGGTTCGCCAACGGCTGGAAGTTCCAGGCCGCCTACGGCTACCTGATCGATCCCTTCACGCTGTTCAAGACCGAATAGTGGCGGGCGCGCACCACGGCGGGATCGGACCGTCGCGTTGAGCGGACATCCTTACCTGCGGTTCCTTCTACGCCGGCTGGGCGCGTTTCTTCTCGTCGTCTGGGTGGTCGAGATCGCCACCTTCCTGATCGTGCGACTGATCCCCGGCGATCCGGCGCGCCTGGTGCTGGGGGCGAAGGCGTCGGACGCGTCGGTGGAGGCGCTGCGGACCGAACTCGGACTGAACGAATCGATCCTCTCCCAGTACTGGCACTACACGCTGGGAGCGGTCCACCTCGATTTCGGCGAATCCTTCACCAGTCACGTCCCGGTCTCGACCGAACTCAGCACCCGGATCGTCAACGAGCTGGAGTTGATCGGGGTCGCGGTGGCGATCGTCCTGGTGGCGGGCGTCAGCCTCGGGATCCTGTTCGGGGCCCTGACCGCCGACGGCCGACGACCCTGGGCGGAGCATGGGTTCGTGTTCGTCACCGGATTCGCCGGCTCGGTGCCCGGCTACGTGGCGGCGACCGTCTTGTCCCTCCTCTTCGCGGTGACTTGGCAGTTGTTCCCGGTGGGCGGCAACGAAGGGCCGCAGTCGGTGGTCCTGCCCGCGCTCTCGATCGCGATCCCGCAGGCCGCGCTGCTTGCTCGGATCGTCCGCGTCGAGACCCTTGGCGTGCTGCGTCAGAACTACGTCCGGGCGGCCCGGAGCAAGCGTCTGCCCGCCCGCTCGATCTACGGTCGCTACGTCCTTCCGAACGTGTTGACCGCGGCACTGACCTTGGGCGGGACGATCTTTGCCCAGAGCATCGGCAGCGCGATCATCGTCGAGACCGTCTTTTCCTGGAACGGGTTGGGGCTGCTCTTGACCCAGTCGGTGTTGCGCCTCAATTTCCCGGTCGTCCAAGGGGCGGCGCTGCTGCTCGCGTTGATCGTCGTCCTGGTCAACGCCCTGGTCGACATCGCCGTCTCCCTGATCGATCCGCGCTCGGCGGCGCAGCGGGGGCTGGAGCTCGCATGAGTCGGAAGCACCCGGCCGCGCGCGCCTTCTTCGGTTCCCCGAGCGGCCTGATCGGAACCGCGATGGCCGCGATGCTGGTGGCGCTCGCGGTCGTCGGGCCGATCGTCTTCGGCGACGCCGCGACGCGAACCGATCTCCTCGAAGCCTTCCAGTCGAGCTCCTCCGCCCACCCGTTGGGCACCGATGACCTCGGCCGCGACGTTCTCGCCCGCACCCTGGCGGCGACCCGGCTCACCCTGGAGCTGGGTCTTGCCGCCGCGGCGATCTCGATCGTGGTCGGCTTCGGCCTCGGGTCGCTGGTCGCCGGCCTCGGACCGCGGATGCGCGGTCTCGGTCGGCGCGCGATCGAGATTTCGATGAGCTTCCCGCCGATCCTCCTGGCCCTCTTCCTGGTCGCGATCATCGGCACCGGCGCAAAGGGTGCGGTGATCGCGGTCGGGCTCGGCGCCGCGCCCGCCTTTGCCCGGTTGGCGGAGAACTATGCGACCTCGGTTGCCTCGAAAGAGTTCGTCGCCAGCGCTCGCGCGATCGGCGTCGGTCGGACCCGGCTCGTCTTTCGCTACCTGCTGCCGAACATGGCGGAGCCCCTCGTCCTCGCCGGTCTCGCCTGCGTCGCGGGCAGCATCATCGAGATCTCCGGCCTCAGCTTTCTCGGGCTCGGCGTGCAGCCTCCCTCCTATGACTGGGGGACGCTGCTGGCGAGCGGGATCAAATCGATCTACACGACGCCCTGGGCCGCGATCGCTCCGGCCGCGGCGATCACCTTGACGGGGATCGCGGTCGTCTACCTGGGCGAGGCGCTGGCGCGCGCGCTGAACCCACGCCTCTGGTTCACGAGCCCGCCACGACGGGCCGGCGCGGCCGACGTCGCCCGGCCCGTCGCCGTCGGCCCGGAGCCCGCGACGAAGGGTGGTGCACTGGACGTCCGTCACCTCGATGTCTTCGCCGCCGGCGAGAGTCGCCTGGTGCGTGACGTCTCGCTCTCGCTGCGACCCGGGGAGGCGCTCGGGATCGTCGGTGAGACCGGTAGCGGCAAGACCCTTACCGCGCTTTCGCTGGCGCGGCTCGTTCCCTATCCGCTGCGGGCCGAGGTGTCGGCGATGAGCATCGACGGAGTCGATCTCACAACCCTCCGGCGCGAGGACGAGGAGAGGGTGTTCGGCACCAAGATGGCGATGATCTTCCAGGATCCGCAGTCGTCGATGAATCCGGCGGCGCGGATCGGCGGCCAGCTGATCGACGGCGTGCGACGGCACCGTGGCCTGCGCCGCGCGGCGGCGCTCGGTGAGGCGGAACGGCGCCTCGCCGAGGTGCGGATCGGGGAACCGGGCAAGGCACTGAAGCGCTACCCACATCAGTTCTCCGGGGGCATGCAGCAGCGGATCATGATCGCGATGGGTCTGATGACCCGGCCTCGCGTGCTGATCGCCGACGAGCCGACCACCGCCCTCGACGTGACCGTCCAGGCCGAGATCCTCGCGGTCTTGAAGTCGATCAAGGAGGAGGACGGGACCTCGATCGTGTTGATCTCCCACGACCTCGGCGTCGTCAACCAGATCTGCGACCGGATCGTCGTCATGTATCACGGCTCGATCGTCGAGGAGGGGCCGCGAGAGCGGGT
This sequence comes from Actinomycetota bacterium, assembly GCA_018268695.1. Next base: position 1,719 of record JAFDWD010000126.1, on the reverse strand, counting down.
TCTCTCCGAACCGCGTCACCCCTACACCAAAGGTTTGCTCGCCTCGATCCTGGAGCTCGCCCCGAGCGGCGGGGCGGCCGAGCTGGAGGCGATCCCGGGTCGCCCACCGGCGGCGGGCGAGGAGATCGCCCACTGTCCCTTCGCGGCGCGTTGCCCGGTGGCGGTGGATCGCTGTCGTGCCGAGGTGCCGCAGCTGGTGGAGGTCGCCACGGAGGATCGGGTCGCCTGCTTCCTGGCCGCCGACCGGCCCGAGGTGGGGGCGGCGCGGTGACCCTGCTCGCGGTCGACTCGCTGCGGGTCCGCTACGGCCGTGGGCCCGGCTCGCTCGTCGCCGTCGACGGCGTCTCCTTCGCGATCGAGGAAGGTGTCTCGCTCGGCGTGGTCGGTGAGTCGGGCTCGGGGAAGTCGACGCTCGCCCGGGCGATCGTCCAGCTGGTCCCGAGTCTCTCCGGGCGCGTCGAGCTGGACGGGCGCGAGATCACCAACGCCGCGGGCGCCGACCTCCGTTACGTCAGGGAGAACGTGCAGATGGTGTTCCAGGACCAGTTCTCGACCCTCAACCCGCGCCGCACGATCGGCGCCAGCCTTGCCGAGGCGATCGCCACCCACCGACGCCGCAGCGGCGGCACGGAAGGGCCGACCGTCGCCGAGCTGCTCGATCGGGTGACCCTGGGCGGGGCGCTGGCCGACCGATACCCCCACGAGTTGAGCGGCGGTCAGTTGCAGCGCGTCGGCATCGCCAGGGCATTGGCCGCGAAGCCACGGATGCTGATCCTCGACGAGGTGACCTCGGCACTCGACGTCTCCGTCCAGGCAGCGGTCCTCAACCTGCTGCGGCAGCTCCGCGACGAGCTTGGCCTGACCTACCTCTGCATCTCCCATGACCTCGGGGTCGTCAGCTATCTCTGCGAGCAGGTGATGGTCGTCTACCTGGGGCAGGCCGTCGAGAAGGGACCGTGGCGCAGCCTGCTCGCGGCGCCTCGTCACCCCTACACGCGTGCGCTCCTGGCCAGCGTTCCCCGCGTGCATGGCGAGCCGATCAGGGTCGGCACCGCCGGCGGTGCCCTGGCCGACCCGCGACACCCACCCGCGGGCTGTCGCTTCCACCCTCGCTGCCCGGTCGGCCCGACCTGTGTCGCCGGACGCGAGCGCTGCTCCACCGACGATCCCCAGACCTTGCTCGCGAGCGGCGACGAGTGGGCCGCCGCCTGCTTTTTCCCCGGCGGAGAGGAGGGCAAATGACCGCTCCGACCCCGGTCTGGGAACCGTCGACCCGATTGGTCGAGGGTTGCCGGATGAGCGAGTTCGCGCGTCGGCTGGCGGCGCAACGCGGTATCTCGTGCGACACCTACGGTGAGCTCTGGCGCTGGTCGATCGAGGACACGGAGGGGTTCTGGGGAGCGATCCTCGACTTCTTCGACGTGCCCTCGGACGGCGAGCGCGAGCCGGTCCTCGCTTCCCACGAGATGCCGGGCGCCCGTTGGTTCCCGAACGTCTCCCTCAACTACGCCGAGCGCCTGCTCGGCGTCGGGGCGGACGACGATCCGGCCATCTTCCATGCCTCCGAGCTGCGCGAGCTGACCGAGCTGAGCCGTGGCGAGCTGCGGGCGGAGGTCGCCGCGGTGGCCGCCTGGTTACGGGCGCAGGGAGTCGGGCGAGGGGACCGGGTGGTCGCCTTCATGCCGAACATCCCGGAGACGGTCGTGGCCTTCCTCGCCG
>JAFDWD010000125.1 GCA_018268695.1 Actinomycetota bacterium | reverse complement strand
CTTCCGCCGGGTCGTCCTCGAGACCATCGACCTCGACTCGATCGTCACCAAGGGCTACGTCTTCCAGGTCGAGATGACCTACCGCGCCCTGTGCGCGGGCTTCACCGTGCGCGAGGTGCCGATCGTCTTCCGCGACCGTCAGGTCGGCGAGTCGAAGATGTCGGCGGCGATCGCGCTTGAGGCGACCTGGCAGGTGCCGCTGCTGCGACGGCGGATCCACTCCACGAAGTCGCGGACGCCGACCCGGTCGGCAGCGTGAACGGCTTCGACGTAGACGCCCTCGCCGCCCGCCTGCAGGCGCTCGCCGGCGACCGGCGCGTCCGCATCGTCGTCGGGGTCCTCGGGTTCGCCCTGGTCACCGCGATCCTCGCGTTGATCGCCCACCCGAAGATGTTCTTCGGGTTCCACGAATACGACGACGAGGGCTACATGCTCACCGCGCTGAAGTCCTTCGTCAACGGCGGCCACCTCTACGACCAGGTCTTCACCCAGTACGGCCCCTTCTACTACGAGCTCTGGGGCGGCCTCTTCTCGATCTTCGGCATCCCGGTGACACACGACGCGGGCCGCAACGTGGTGACCGTGGTGTGGGTGCTCTCGAGCCTCGGCTTCGGCCTCGGGATCCTGAAGCTCACCCGCAGCATCGTGCTCGGGCTGGGCACCCAGATCCTCACCTTCGCGGCGCTCGAAGTCCTCACCAACGAGCCGATGCACCCGGTCAGCCTGATCGCCCTGCTGCTCGCGGCGATCGTCCTGATCGGTGCCTTCGTGAGGGAGCGCGAATCGCCCTACGCGATGGCTCTGCTCGGCGCGACCGTGGCGGCCTTGGTGCTGACCAAGATCAACGTCGGCGCCTTCGCCGCGATCTCCGTCGCCCTCGCCTGCGTGGTCAGCTACGAGGCGCTCTGGCGCCGGCGCTGGCCACGGATCGTGGTCGAGCTGCTGTTCGTCGCGATCCCGATCCTGCTGATGCTCAGCAAGTTCGACGAAGGCTGGGCGCGCCATTACGCGATCCACGTCGCCGCCGCCGCGCTGGCGGTCGTCATCGCCCTGCGCGCGAACGCCCCGCGCCGGCGCGACGGTGGCGAGCTGCGTTGGCTGATCGGCGGCTTCGTCGTCCTCGCGCTCGTCTCCTGCGTGGCGATCGTCGGCGCGGGCACCAGCATCCACGGGCTGATCGACGGCGTGATCCGCCAGCCGCTGCGCCAGTCCGATGCCTTCACGATCCCGCTGAACCTCTCGCGCCGCCTCTACGCGATGGACGTGCTCGCGGTCGGGGCCGCGCTCGCCTACTGGTACGCGGTCCGGCGTCGCGGGACCGCCGCCCCGACGCCGGCCTGGCTTGCCGCCTGGTCGATGTTCTCGATCCTGATCGGCTTCACGATCGCCTACTCGGTCACCGGTCAGGCCCTGCCCTTCAACAGCAACGTGGAGGGCGGCTATCAGTTCACGCTGCTGCCCTTCGTCTGGGTTGCGCTCCTCTCGACCGTCCCGGGTT
>JAFDWD010000124.1 GCA_018268695.1 Actinomycetota bacterium | reverse complement strand
TTCCGCATCGGCGGCCGCGGCGTCGAGCTCCTCTTCGAACGCCACGACACCAAAAACGAAGAAGCCCTCGCCTACCTCGAGCAGCGCCTCACCGAGATCGGCGTGATCGCCGCCCTGAACAAGGCAGGCTTCGAGTCCGGTGACGAGGTCCGCGTAGGCGAGCACGAGTTCGAACTCCATATCTGAGGCGATCTGGGGGCGCCTCGCGGTGTCCTCGGTCATTCGGCTCGGGTCACGCACTTGTAGTGCGCTCCCCTCGCCTCATTTCCCTGCGTCCTTGCGAGGCTGGCCCAGATCGCCTCAGATATCTCCGAAGCGGGTGCTCAGCCGAGCAGCAGCGGCTCAAGCCCCTTGCGCACCTTCTGCGGAATCTCGACTTTCCGCCAGTTCTCCAGATCGACGAACACGTAGCGGATGTCGGCTTCGACCAGGAGGTCGTCGTCGCGGCGGAACCTGAGCTTCAGCGTCGTGCTGGTCGTCCCCAGTCCGTCAAAGCCGGCTTCGATGTGGAGGAGGTCGTCGAAGCGGCCGGGGGCGAGGAAGCGCATGTTGGCCTCGCCGACCACGGTGTCCACTCCGGTCTCCAGGAGGAGGTCGTAGGAGCCCATCGTCTCGCGCCAGATCTCGGTGAGGACGACGTCGACGTAGGCGAGGAAGTTGGCGTTGAAGACGATGCCCTGGGCGTCGCACTCCCCGTACCGCACGCGGAGCTCATGGCTGAAGGGGAGGCGCTCGCTCGTAGACTTGCCGGCCATGACGCTGGTAGTAAAGCTTGGTTCCTCGGTCGTCGCCGATGACGACGGGTCGCTGCGCGCCGACGTGCTCGATTCCGTGTGCGCGCAGGTGAGTGCCCTGGAGCGGGGCGGGGAGCGGGTCGTGCTCGTCACCTCCGGGGCGATCGCGCGCGGGATGCGGCTGCTCGACCTCGGCGAGCGCCCGCGGGGCATGGACGCCCTGCAGGCCTGCTCGGCGATCGGCCAGGGCGACCTTTTCCGCGCGTATGAGTCGAGGCTGGCGGAAGGGGGGACGCGCGCGGCGCAGGTGCTGCTGACGCTCTCCGATGTCTCGGAACGCAGCCACTACCTCAACGTCCGCAACACCCTCGACCGCCTGCTCGACTGGAACGTCGTCCCGGTGATCAACGAGAACGACACGACGGCGACCGACGAGATCACCTTCGGCGACAACGATTTCCTCGCGGCGCTGGTCGCGGCGCTCCTGAAAGCGCGGCTGCTGGTGCTGCTGACCAACACCGACGGAGTCTTCACCGGGGACCCGCGGACGTCGCCGGACGCCGAGCTCGTGTCGAGCATCGAAGACACCCAGGTCCTGGAGACGATTCAGATCGGCCAGCCCTCGGCGCGCGGGCGCGGCGGCATGCAGTCGAAGATCGCTTCGGCGCGGATCGCCAGCGAGTCCGGCGTGCCGGTGGTCATCTGCAACGGGACGCGGGCCGAGGAGCTGGCCGCGGCGGCGGCCGGTGGTGAGATCGGCACCCGTTTCATGGCGCGGGTGGACGGGCGGCTGTCGCCGTACAAGCTGTGGCTCA
>JAFDWD010000123.1 GCA_018268695.1 Actinomycetota bacterium | reverse complement strand
GTCGGGAGCGGGCATCCGGTGCCCTATCGGTGCGTCGTCGCCGCGAGGTCGACGAACCAGACCCCGTCGCGCAGGCTCCGCTCGCCGGCTCCGACCTCGACCGGGTCGGAGAAGATCGGGCCGTCGACGACGAAGGTGTGGAACTCGCCGTTCTCGCCGGCCAGGTCGACACCCGCGGCGGCGAACTCCCCGAGCATCTCCTCGTCGACCACCTCCCCGAGCAGCGACGGCGGCAGCAGCCCGTCCCGGACCGCGACGACGACGGTGCGGAAGCCGAGGTCGAGCAGCTCCCGCATCAGCCCCTCCCGCGAGCGTTGCCAGAGGGGCAGCCAGGCCTCCGTCCCGACCGAGGCGGCGACCGCCTCGACCCATTCGCGGTGGGCCTCGGTGTCGATGTCACCGAAGATCCCGGTGCCGAGGCCCTGCCGCGCGGCCGCGGCGAGCTCGGCCCGCAGCGCCTCCTCGTAGCCGTCCCAGGTGGTCGCGGCGAAGGCGATCGGGACGCCGATCGCCGCCGCCTGCGCCTCGAGCAGCTCCCGGCGCAGCCCGTGGGACCGGGAGCGCTCGCCGCCCTCGGTCAGCATCGTCACCAGCAGCCCGGGCTCGGCGCCCTCGGCCAGCGCATGGTGGAGCGCCAGCGCCGAATCCTTGCCGCCGCTCCAGGAGCAGTAGGCCGGGACGGCGCGGGCCGACGGACCCGATTCGCTAGAAGTCATCCATGCAGATTGAAGTCTTTTCCGACGTCGTGTGTCCCTGGTGCTACCTGGGCAAACGCCGGCTCGAGGCCGCGCTCGCGGACTTCGACGGGCCCGCCGAGGTGACCTGGCGCGCCTTTCAGCTGCAGCCCGACGCGCCGCGCTTCGGCGAGCCGGGGGCGGGGGAGCTGAGCACCGTCGCCCTCGCCGAGCGCTACCCGCCCGAGCAGATCGTCGAGATGCAGGCGCGGCCGACGGCGCTCGCCGCCGAGGAGGGCCTCGACTACGCGCTCGACCGCGCCTACCACGTCAACAGCTTCGAGGCGCACCGGCTCGCCAAGGCGGCGGCCCGGCACGGCCGCGGGGCGGAGATGGTCGAGCGCCTCTTCCGCGCCCAGCAGGTCGAAGCGCTGCGGATCGACGACCCGGCCGTGCTCGCCCGCCTGGCCGAGGAGGTCGGCGTCCCGGCGAGCACGCCCGCCGAGGAAGCCGAGGACTCCGCCGCCGTCTTCGCCGACCTCGAGGAGGCGGCGGCGATCGGCGTCAGCGGTGTCCCCTTCTTCGTCCTCGACCGCCGGCTCGCGGTCGCCGGCGCCCAGTCGGCCGAGCTGCTCGGCCGCGCGCTCGCTCAGGCGGCGACGGTGCGGGAGAGCAGCGCCGACAGCTCCGTGTAGGCGCGCTCGGCCGCGGCCTCGTCGTAGGCGGGGGTGTCCGCCATCGTGTAGCCGTGCTCGGCGTCGGCGTAGACCTCCGAGCGGAACTCCTTGCCCGCCGCGCGCAGGGCGCCTTCGACGGTCGCGATCTGCTCCGGCGTCGCGCTCCGGTCGTGGTCGGCGAAGCCGAGGTAGAGCTCGGCCTCCAGCTCCGCGGCACTCAGGTGCGGGCTCTCGTCGTCCTCGGTCGCCAGACCGCCGGGGTGGAAGCAGCCGAGGGCGGCGACGCGGTCCGCGTAGGCGGCGGCGATCCGCCAGCCGAGCCGCCCGCCCATGCAGTAGCCGGTGACCGCGACGTCGCCGCCGTCGGCCTCGTCCTGCAGCTTGCCGAGGTAGGCGGCCGCGTCGGCGACGATCCGCTCCGTCGTCAATTCGCGGATCAGCGGCATCACCCGGCCGAAGACCTCTCCGCGGCGCTCGGGGTCACCGAGCCCGTCGAGCGAGACCACCGGCGCCCGCCCCACCCGGTAGAAGACGTTGGGCGCGAGGACGACGTAGCCCGCCGCGGCGATCCGATCGACCATCGCCTCGATCTGCGGCCGCAGCCCGAACGCATCGACCAGGAAGAGCACCCCCGGATGCGGGCGCCCGTCGTCGGGCCGGGCCAGATAGGAATCGGCGACTCCGTCGGCGGTTTTGACGTCGATCGTTGCGCTGTCCACGCGGCCCACATTAGTGAGACGGAGTCTCCGGGCGTCCCACCGCCGCGAAGTGCGCGTCGAGCATGGGCGCGCGGGTTAGGATCGAAACCTCTTCCATCGAAAGGAACCTCTTGAACGCCAACCGGGAACTCTGGGAGAAGGGTGACTTCGGACGGATCGCCGCGACGATGCGCGGCAGCGGCGAGACGCTGGTGGGCGCCCTCGACGTCGAAGCGGGCGATGACGTGTTGGACCTCGCCTGCGGCGAGGGGACGACCGCGCTGCCCGCCGCCGAACGCGGCGCCAACGTCCTCGGCGTCGACATCGCCGCCAACCTCGTCGCCGCCGGCCAGGCGCGCGCCGATGCCGCGGGCCTCGGAAACCTCCGCTTCCAGCAGGGCGACGCCTCCGACCTGGTCGACCTCGCCGACGAGAGCTTCGACCTCACGCTGAGCGTCTTCGGCGCGATGTTCGCGCCGCGCCCCGACGACGTCGCCAAGGAGATGGTGCGGGTGACGCGGCCGGGCGGGCGCATCGTGATGGCGAACTGGATCCCCGGCGATCCCACCCTCGTCGCCCAGATCCTCAAGATCGCCTCCGCCTATTCGCCACCGCCCCCGCCGGGATTCGTCAGCCCGATGACCTGGGGCGAGGAGGATCAGGTCCGCGCCCGCTTCGGCGAGGCCGACATCCCGGCCGACGCGATCGATTTCGAACGCGCCACCTGGGTCTTCGAGTACGCGGGCGCGCCGGAGGAGCTGGTCGGCCTCTTCCGCGATTACTACGGCCCGACCATGAACGCCTTCGCCGCCGCCGCGGCCGATGGCCGGGAGGGCCTCCTGCAAGCCGAGCTCGACGCCCTCTTCGCCGACCAGAACCGCGGCCAGGATGGAGCCACGGAGATCGCCGCGACCTTCCTGTTGGTGAAAGTCAGCCGCTGAGCCCGCGGCGAAGTCCGCATAACCCGCGTTCCCCCCGCGGCGAGGGGGGAGAGAATCCGCCGCTGTCGACTTACACCACACCATGGTGTGGTCAAAGTCGACAGCGCGGGATCGAGCGACGTGGCAGTTGGTCCGTGAGCAGCACGGCGTAATCACGCGTGCGGACCTGGAAGGACTCGGGTTCAGCCGGCGGAGCATCTAGCATCGTGTCAAGAGCGGACGCCTACATCTGATCTCACGCGGCGTCTACGTCGTCGGCCGACGCGAACTGACGCCGCATGGTCGCTGGATGGCGGCCGTCTTGGTGTGCGGGGAGGAGGCCGCGCTCAGCCACCGAAGTGCGGCGGAGCTCTGGGGGATCGGTTACGAGGAGGCGGGGCGGATCGATGTGACCGTGCGTCGCCGCGCGGAGATCCACCGGGCCGGACTCAAGGTCCGCTCCCGTCCCTCCCTCGGTGCCGGTTCCTTCGTGATCCGCCTCGGGATCCCGGTCACCGACCCGGTGCAGACGCTGATCGACCTCGCCACCGAACTTCTGCCGCTGCGCCTCGAGCGGGCCGTCAACGAGGCCGACAAGCACGACCTGGTCGACCCCGAGACGCTGCGAGGGGCGCTGGCGCTCGAGGTCTACCGCGGCATGCCGGGCGTCGGGACCCTGCGGACGATGCTCGACCGCCACACCTTCCGGCTCTCGGACTCCGACCTCGAGATTCTCTTCCGGCCGCTCGCGGTCGGGGCCGGCTTCCCGCGGCCGCTGACCAAACACTGGGTGCTGGGTCACGAGACCGACTTCTTCTTCCCCGACCACGGCCTGATCGTGGAGACCGACGGGCTGCGCTACCACCGCACCGCGTCTCAACAGGCGCGGATGGTCAGGCGCGACCAGAAGCACGTCGCCGCGGGGTACACCGTGCTGCGGTTCACCCACTGGCAGATCGCCCATGCGGCCGACGAGGTCACTGGGGTGCTGCGGCAGGTGCGGGGGCGGCTGGGCTAGGCGACGCCGAGCCCGCGGTCGGCATCGCGCGAGGCTTTGCCGGCCGCGGGGCGGTCGATCGGGCTCAGTAGCCGTAGCCGCCGCGGGAGCCTTCTTCTTCCGATTCGGCTTCGCCGCCGGTCGCCTGGCCCTTGACCGGAGCGCCCGCTTCGTCAAGAACGAACCAGGTGCCTTCGGATTCGTTGCCGTTGGCTTCGCCGGGGCCCTGGTCGCCGGTGAAGGTGTAGAGCGGGTGGCCTTTGTAGGTCACCTGCAGGGTCCCGTCCTTGCGCTTGGTGGTGCCGAGGTCGGCTGCCATCGCGCCTTCGCCGGCGGTCGGCTTGCCGGTCGTCGTCACCGGCGGCCAGGCCGCTTCGCAACCGCCGTAGCAGTTGGATCTGGTGCCTTCGTCGACGGTGAAGTCGTAGACGGTCATGCCTTCGGAATCGACCAGGACCGCGCCGAGCCCTTCGATTTCGGTCGCCCCGATCGTCCCTTCGACGTTGGAGCCGCCACCCGTTTCGGAACTCGAGCTGCTCGACCCGCCGCTGCCGCAGCCGGCTATCGCGAGCGCCGCGACCACCGCCGCGAGGACGAGCGCGAACGTCACAACTTTTGGCTTGCTTCTCACTTTCGTACCTCCTTGGGATTGCGCCCAGGGGTACGCGCGGCGGCCGCGACGGGTTCAGCGCGGCGGCTCGATCCGCGGGTCGGCGACGCCGATCAGCACCTCACGGCTGTTGGGGCGGGCCGATCTGGGGCGAGCTGGTGGGCGCGGCCAGCCCGAGGTAGGCGACGATCTGGTAGCCGCCGGGGTTGGTCTGGATCGGCGCGTCCTTCCAGTTGTTGGCGAGCCAGACGTTGCCGGACGGGTCGATCGCGACGCCGGTGTTGCGGACCAGGCCGTCGAAGCCGTAGCCGGACTTCGGCGAGATCGCGGCGCCGACGCGGCGCTTGCCGGGCGGGCAGTTACGCGGCTCGGTGCCGCAGAGCTCGGAGAGGCGGCGGCCGCCGAAGTTCGCGACCCAGACCTGGTCGGCGGCGTCGACGGCGATGCCCCACGGGTTGTTC
>JAFDWD010000122.1 GCA_018268695.1 Actinomycetota bacterium | reverse complement strand
CGGAAGCCAATCCCCCGGCGCGCCGGCGAGAGCCAGGATGCGTTCCCTGCAGCGGGTCGCGGCGACCGCCTCGAGCGTGTCCCGCAGGGAGGCCTCCGCCAGGCGCGCGGCCTGCTCGGGGGCACAGGGCGGGGAGAGCCGCGTCTTCGAGCGGCCCGGTTGCGGGGACTTGGCGATGACGACGACCCGTGCGGACACCAGCGCGATCCTTCCGTCGAAAAGTGACGATTCCCTTACGGATACGAAGCGGCCGCTGAACCGGACGACGAACCGCCTCGTAATCAATCCGTTACCTCCGCCTGCGACCATCTGCTCGGATGAGCCGTGACCGGCCGGTGCTCCGTGCCCGCGGCCTCGCCAAGAAGGTGGGCAGGGGGCGGGCGCGACAACAGATCCTGAGCGGAGTGGACCTCGACGTCTCCGGCGGCGAGATGGTCGCCGTCCTGGGCCGCTCCGGCTCAGGCAAGTCGACCCTGCTGAACCTGCTCGGCGGCCTCGACCGTCCCGACAGCGGCCGCATCGTCGTAGCCGGCGAGGAGCTCACCGGCGCCCGCGAACGCACGCTCGACCGGATCCGCCTGCGGCGGATCGGTTTCATCTTCCAGTCCTTCCAGCTGATCGAGGAGCTGACCGGTGAGGAGAACGTCCTCCTCGCCTCCCGGCTGCCGGGGGCGCCGGCCGGGGGCGCACGCCGCGCCCGGTCGCTGATCGCGCGGCTCGGCGTCGCGGCCGTCGCCTCGCACCGGCCGCACGAACTCTCGGGCGGTGAGCAGCAGCGGTTCGCGATCGCCAGGGCGTTGGTCAACGACCCGTTGCTGGTGCTCGCCGACGAGGCGACCGGCAATCTGGACGAGAGCTCAGCGGAGGCAGTGATCGGGACGCTCGGCGAACTCGCCGACGAAGGTCGCGCCGTCGTCCTCGTCACCCACGAGGCGCAATCGGCGGCGGCCGCGGACCGGGTGCTCCACCTGGTCGAAGGGCGGCTGGTCGCGAGCCGCGACGGCGCCGGCCGCGGGCCGTGAGG